>JAJXUE010000058.1 GCA_021783135.1 Bacillota bacterium
CATCATCTGGTTTATTGATGGAATATTGCAGTTGAAACCACAGATGTTTACTCAGGCATTTGTTTCCCAGGTTATACTACCGGTAGCCCAATCACAGCCTGGATGGATTGCCCATTCAGTTAATTGGGCTGCAAGTATAATTTCCCCACATATTGCCGCATATAATGCTGTTTTTGCAGGTATTCAGTTGCTGATTGGTTTAGGTCTTATCCTCAATGTTAAGGTAAAAGTAACTTTACTTCTTTCTTTTGTATGGGCAATTATTGTGTGGTGGTTCAGTGAAGGGTTTGGACAAGTCCTGACCGGACAGGCCCTTTTATTAACCGGAGCCCCTGGAGCAGTGCTGCTTTATGGTCTGGCAGGTTGGGTTGTCTGGCCAAGTGAACGTAATAGTCAAAAGTCTGATTCAATCAGTAATAAAGGCAGAAAATTTGCCTCCTATTCCCTTGGGCTTATTTGGATTTTAGGCAGTATTCTTCAGCTTCAACCAGCTTATCTTGCGGCTAAGGGTTTATCAGGTGCTTTTAGTGTCGACTGGATTGGCAACTTGGTTGGTACACACGGAATGGAAGTTAGTGTAATTCTAGCTGTGGTAGAGTTGGCTATAGGTCTTGCTTTTCTATTTGGCAAAAACGTGCGCCCCTTTATCTGGGCCTCTTTGATTCTTTCTTTATTTTTCTGGTGGGCGGGAGAGTCATTTGGGCAAATGCTTTCCAGCCTTGGCACAGACCCCAATAGTGGGCCGCTAATAATCCTTTTGACTCTTTGTGCATATCCTAACTTATTGACGCTAAAGCCTGCTAAACGTATTAAAGAGGTTAGCGTTTAATAACCATTAAGGAGCGAAACCCGGCATTCAGCATCAACCAAGCAATCGGATTTGCCCAGTCTAAGGTTCTACCAATTCCAAACGCTTTTGGAACAAAAAAATTGGAATCCGCCTTGTTAAAATAAAAAAACTACCATGCTCTTTTCTATATTCTTCTATTTCTCGGTTTGTCCATTTTCAAACTGCCCGGCAGGACAGAATTTCATACAATTAAAGCATTGATACTGATTACCCAAATGATGCGATTGTCGTAACATTTGATAATGTTCACTCGCCAACATTTTCTTATTTTCTTCAGGGGAACCTCCCAAAAGCTGCGTCCAGAACTTAATCTCAGCCCTCACACCATATGGAAGCGAATGCGCCATGCATTTCATTATGTCGGTTTTTCCCACTTCTTCTAAAGCTTTTCCCGGACAATTTTCTACACATAGATTGCAGTGAATACAGAAATCCTCGTTAGGCTTTGTTGATGGTTGCAACGTAAGGTTGGTAACTATACTAATAAAGTTGACCCTGGTACCGAACCGGGGATGAATAACCAAATTGTTGCGGCCAAAGGTTCCTAGCCCTGCCGCAACTGCCGCATGGCGTTGCGAAAAGTCTGCAATAGCTTTTCTATCATTATGAATCTCGTAGGGATAAGATAAGGGTATAGTGGCTACTTTTGCCCCAAACTTGCTTTCCAGAACTCGTGCCACTCGATAGCTAGACTCCCTCACAAATGCGCTCAAGTCTAAATAACCGTTTAAAGCTACGCTAAGACTTGGACTCTCACAGCTTGACAATACCCTAAATGCCAAAACAATAATAGACCTCGCATCCGGAAGAAATTTTGTGATTTCATATGATGTAGGGCTGTTGTAATCGACTACACTTGCAAATCCGACGTCATCGACACCTAAACTCAAAATAAACTCGCGAATCTCTCTCTCCATAGCTTCCATACTCCTTTCACATTAAGAAATTAATCTCGCATTTTAAGCATTACAAAACTTTAAGAGTCACCTTACCATCCTTCCTATTTGTTATTATACAAATTAATCGTATACGAACATTTTACATAAAAATTTTTAGCTCTTCCCAATCTGGTCCAACACCCTGGTTAGAGTTGCAAACTCCCCACTACTGAACTGATCCCTGATTTCATTATCTAGCGTCTCCGCCAATCGACGGAATTCATCGCGATGCAACTTGGCCTTATCTGCAAGAAAGACTAACAAGGACCGCCTGTCTTCCGGATCGTCTTCTCTTGTGACAAACCCCTGTCGTTCAAGTCTATCCAAGATACCGGTAAGGGTTGCTCCGTCCATACTCAGTTTTTGGGCAAGTTCCTTGAATTTAACTCCATTCGTTTCCCAAAGTGAGCTCAGTACGTAAAACTGAACGGTGGTTATCTCCAAAGGAGCTAGATTTACCTCGTAGTAACGCTGCACCTTTCGCATCGCTCTACTGAGTTTAAAGCAAATATATTGAGAAGGAGAAAAAATCGACATTGTCACACCCCTTTTGTTTGTATACGAATATTTTAGTTCCTTTGGTGGCTGACGTCAACCGTTATTAGTGGATAGCTCCTTATTTACTTCTCCCACAGCTCATCTAAAAGCTTTTGAACCCGTTCCTTGCGGTGTTTGGTTTCTTCCTCAAGAACCCTATATGTACCTTCGGGAAGAATCTCCAAACTATCTCCAGGCTTTGCATTAACCGGCAGGGAGTCCCGCCTAACATCGCAAGTGGAGCCATCCTCATTTTGAAGCACGGCCATATCATTATCTTCTTCGCGTTCAAATATTACTATCATTTAGCCCCTCCCTATCGTGGAGTAAAGCCGGTTTGGGTATGTCCACCGCCCTGCACGTCCACATCGATCTTCACTGTATAACCCTTAGCAGGACTGCCAATATCAAATGATATGGTGGCTACCCCACTACTATCTGCAGTACCTAAATAAACACTGTCTTTGGATTTATAGTGGGCAGTTATCGTTACACTTGCACCTAGCTTACCAGTATGTACAATTACAGTTTGCAGAAGCCAAAGCCAAGGTTAGATCGAAGTGATTGCACCCACTAAAGGCTAATAGGAAAAAAATTAAGAGCATAATGCCGTCCCGTGACTCTGTTACTAATTTTTTCGGACTAAAGACGTAGCGGCGTAAAATCATAACACAGATACTAAGCAGGAAAATAGCTCCCGCTGTTTCAGATATGAAGGATAATACATAAATAGCGTAACCTTGTAGGATATTCACCCGGAAATATGCTTCAAATACATTTATCAACAGGTCGGCAACCAGAATCAAAAAACTAATCATGATAGCGATGAGAACTGCGCCCCGCCAACGGCTGCGAGCAACTACTCGGCGCGCAGTGAGACATTCAATAGAAAATAACTGCCTTATAGCGAGTCGAAACAATGACACTAATAACCAGCATAAAATAGAATATAGTTAGGAAATCCGGGGGTATATTCCATGTCAGCCAAAAGGATTCCATCTGATATATTCTTTCTTCCTCTTTTTAGCATTAGTCGTACCATGACAGGCGTCCGGTCATGGTCTACGGTAGATTCATTGTTCCTCTTTTCAGTTTGAACATGAAGTAACGTTCGAATAACACCTTCAGCCAATGAGCCCAGCGGGATTTTTTAAGGTAGGTCTTCCCTCTCGGTGGCAAGGCTGGCTTAGCTATCATGAAAGCTGCCTTTTCACCCATGTCTGCGATACAGGTTACATTCAATTTTCCAACTGGTAAAGCTTGCGCTTCCTGTCCCAGAATCTCCGCCGCAATATTGTGTGCCACAACCTTGGACATGTGTTCAGTCATGTACCCAGTCTTAGGGACACCGGTCGGCACCGGTGTGGCCTCCCTGGGCGCCACTGCCACAGCGACCCCGGTGATATAGATGTTAGGATGGGAGTTGTGCCGATAGTACTCGTCCACCGCGATAAATCCCTTTGGATTCCCTAACCCAGAATTTATCACCGCATCCACTCCCCGAAACGGAGGAACAAACAAAGAAAAACTGAAAGGTAGCTCAGTACCATCGCCTAAGACCACCCGGTCCGGGAGAACTTCTTTGACCACAGCATTTGTATATACTTTTATGGCTTTTTCAGCAAATTCATCTTCTATAGCCCTACCGGCTTGGCGAAATCCGCCCAAGCCAAAATGGCTGACGTAGGGCTCGGAAGTAACGAAAGTTAGCGACGCCTTTTCCCTGAGGCCAAGTTTCCACAGAGCTTGCTCCACGCCGAAAATAAACTCGTAAGCCGGGCCAAAACAGCTTACTCCTTGGGTACAGCCAACCACTATGGGGCCGCCTTTTTTTAGATACTGCTGCCAAGCTTGATTGGTCTCTACCGCATGCTCTAATGTCATAATGGAATGGGTATAGCCAGTTTCCGGACCCAGGCCGGAGACAGCAGCAAAATCCAAGTGCGCACCGGTGGCAACCACCAAATAATCGTAGCTAAGCAACTTGGCCTCCACCTCTACTTGCTGTTTATCCGGGTCGATCTTTGATATGCTGGCATGCAAAAATTGAATACCTTTCCGCGATAACAGCTTGTCCAAACCAACGCTAATATCCTCCGGTTTGCGTGATCCTAGGGCTACCCAGGGGAGAGAGGGAAGAAAAGCGAAAACATCGGTCTCTGATACTAGTGTAATCTCCGCTCTCCGGCCAAGACGGCGCCGTAGCTCAAAGGCAGCGATTACGCCACCAAAGGAGCCGCCAATGATGATGATTCTTTTCATACCGTTCCCCCCAATGGTTTATTTTAATTGAAGATTCTGTCTTTTTAGTCTAAAAAGTAACCACCTTGTCCGCCCATTCAACCATGTTTACGCAGTCAACCATTGTTGATATCGGACAAACTTCAGAGCCTTCAAGGTTGCGTGACTTAAGACAAGTTCCGCAAGCAAGAATATCTCCACCGGCCTCCGAGTAGACCTGCATTTGCCCAGCCACATCATACTTTTCGTGAGTCAGGTTCTCACATTCCACTGCTTCACCCATCAGGAACACCTTAACTTCATGACCATTCTTTTTGGCTGTGGTTGCAAATCTAAAGGCATTCCAGGCCTTTTCATACTCCTTGGTTTCCAGAATGATTCCGACTTTCATAATACTACCTCCGTTTATTAAATTTTTATAGTTTACATTACCTCTGGCTATTAAAACCAATGACTTTAGACCTTTGGCATTTGACTCCCCCCATATCAATTATTTTTTGCGGCTCAACATTTTGAGCTAAAGCATTATTTCTATCGCTTTGCCTACCCGTTTCTTCACCTGACCGATCACCGCTGAGGCCAAGGTGCCGGCCTCACGCAACTTAGCCACCAAGGCTTGAGCCGTATCTTCAGGAGCAGCAATGAGAAGGCCACCTGATGTTTGGGAATCAAATAATACTAGCTGCTGATGGGGTGACAAAGACGCATCCCACCTTACTTCCTGCTGCAAGTGCCGAGCATTAGCATGTGTTCCCGAGGAGACTCCCCCGTAGTTAAGTACATCCCAGACTTGCTCTAAAATAGGAACTTGCTGATAACTAAGCAGGGCTGTTAAGTTAGCTCCCAGCATCTCGCGTAAGTGACCCAAAAGCCCAAACCCAGAAACATCCGTACAAGCATGCACATTAAACAACGACATTACGCGAGCTGCTTCTTTATTAAGGTTAAGCATAACCCGTATCATGACGTCTTCGATTTCTTGACCAGCGAGTCCGGCATCTAAACCATTTGCCAGAATTCCTGTTCCCAGTGGTTTGGTCAGAATTAAAACATCTCCAGACCGTGCGCCGTTTTTGCGGATCAAGTTCTTTGGATTTACTAATCCCGTTACTGAGAGACCGTACTTAGGAATAGCATCATCCACAGAGTGCCCTCCGACAATGGAAATTCCAGCCTCAGCCACCTTCTCTGCCCCACCAGCGAGTATAGTGCCTAGGGTTTCCATAGGCATGCTCTTAATCGGAAAGCTGACGATGTTCAGTGCGAAAATAGGGGTGGCCCCCATGGCGTAAATATCACTCAGAGCGTTAGCCGCAGCGATAGCTCCAAAAGTATGTGGATCATTAACAATCGGTGTGATAAAGTCTACCGTTTGAACAACAGCCAAATCATCATTTACGCGAAAAGCCGCTGCATCATCTTCCATCCCGGCTAATAACCCTTGCGGCCGACTGTTGGGAAGATACTTAAGGATTTCGTATAGGTCACCCGGACCTATTTTACAGGCTCAGCCTGAGCCAGGAGAGTAGTTTGTCAATCGGACGTTATTGTTTAGTTTTGACATTCAATGTTCCTCCTCGATTATTGTAAAGATACCATATTTGGAGCTATAATAGTTATGCATTGTTATTATCAATGCTATGCAGAAGGGGTATAGTGCATTGGATATACAACAGTTTAGAGCTTTTCGCGAAGTAGCCCGACAGCGAAGCTTTTCTGGGGCAGCGAAAGAATTATTTCTCAGCCAACCTGCGGTATCACGTCAAGTCGCTTCATTAGAAGCGGAAATAGGACTACCGCTCTTTGTCCGTATGGGCAATAACATTTCTCTGACTGACCCGGGACGGAAACTTCTGGTTTACGTAGATGATATTCTTCTGAGACTTGACCAAGCTGCGTCCGTGATTCGGGATTTAAAGGACTTGGAGAGTGGTACGGTTACCGTTGCAGCAGATAACTATTTAGGCAAATACTTTTTGCCTCGCTTTGCAGGTGAATTCCATCGCCGCTACCCCAACCTTCATCTAAATCTAATCACTCATCCGCAAGAAAAATTAGCTAGCCTTTTAGCCGATGGACAAGCGGACTTGGCTTTTTTCTGTGGAGAACCGCAAGATAATTTGCCCCTTACCCTAGAACCACTGTACATAGAACAACTTTGTTTTGTAGCCCCTGGCCCGCTATATGCAGATATTTCCGGTAACATTGACAGGTACGCTCCATTTTTATTTCCACCGGAAATGTCGTCCTTTGGTGAAGATTACAAAATTGTATTGCCGGAATCTATCAGCCGAACAGATTCGCCGATTGTCATTGAGTCACTTGAAGGAATTAGGACAGCTCTTATAGGAGGTTTTGGGTGTAGTATTTTACCCAGAAACCTTATTCTTTGGGAGTTAGAAAAGGGCCTTTTACAAGCAATGTCCATTGGACTTGAGTGTCCGGTTATTCTTACATACCCGAAAGATACCAGGCTGGCTCATCCAGTTCTGCTCTTTATGGTAGTTATTCGAAAGATGCTATCTGTCTAGTGTGCGAGAATTTAATGCCCTCCTGCACTAGAAGCTAGTCAAAACACTGGGTGACATGCCCAGTATTTTGCCTAGCTTCTTGACC
>JAJXUE010000059.1 GCA_021783135.1 Bacillota bacterium
GGTAAAACGAACCAAAAGCTTGTCCCCTTTAACCCTGCCTAACTCTAGCAAAATATCCGGATTAGGCACGAGCTTGATTAGCATATCCCTGCCTGTCTTTTTTATCTTTTCCAAGGCAGCGTCTTCTGGCCGAAAATCAGCCACGGCAGCCGCCTTAATAATAATATCACACTGATCCAAATGTTCAAATACGGCTTGATACATCTGAAGTGCACTCTCTACCCGTACCAACTCCACCCCATCGGGTGGCTGCAAACAGGTCGGCCCACTAACTAAAACAACTGCAGCCCCGGCCTCAAGCGCCGCTTGTGCCAAGGCGTAGCCCATTTTGCCAGAGCTATGATTGCCAATAAATCTTACAGGATCAAGCGCTTCCCGCGTACCCCCAGCGGTAACCAGGACGGTCTTGCCACTCAAGGCTTGATTTTCCCCTAGAATTTCACAGCAGTTAGCAAAAATCTCAGCCGGCTCCGCCATGCGCCCAGCGCCTTGCGTGCCACAAGCCTGAAATCCCGTATCCGGTCCGACTAACCGATAACCAAACTCAGTCAGCTGCCGCAAGTTAGCCTGAGTTGCAGGGTGCGCATACATCTGCTCGTTCATCGCGGGCGCCAACAACACCGGACCCTTGCGGGCCAGCAACACGGTCGTGAGCAGATCGTCCGCCAAACCATGGGCAGCCTTGGCCATTAAATTCGCGGTAGCAGGTGCTATAACCATTAAGTCCGCCCTGCGCGCTAATTCTACATGCTCTATCCCGCCCAACTTAGACTCACCAAACTGTTCAATGTGTACCGGATGGGCCGACAGGCTTTGAAAAGTCAGGGGCGCAACAAAGTTGCAGGCATTAGCCGTCATAATGACATGCGTCTCGGCACCGGCCTTACGCAGCCGACTAACCAGTTCCGCCGCCTTATACGCTGCAATACCGCCCGCAACTCCAACCACCACAAGTTTACCGTGCAGCATTACTTAATACCTGACTTCAACCGTTCGTACACAATTTTGCCCGCTGCAATTTCACTGAACGCCTGCGTAACCGGTTTTTGGCCTTTAACCTGTGAAGCCAGACTAGGATCCTCCGTAATAGCTCGCGCCCGTTTAGCCGCCGCAACTACCAAAGTATACTTGCTGTCAGCCTTTTCTAACAAAACATCAATCGAGTGTTGCATCATATTAAGACCCTCCTTTAGCTAATTAGAACTTGACCATACTTCGCTTTTCCCTGCACTTTTCCGCTTTGATAATGGCTGTAAGTTTTTCTACTGCCAATTCAACCTGATCGTTGACCACGACATAATCGTACTCAGACACATACTCTAATTCACGCACTGCCTCGTTGAGTCGTTGCTGAATTACATCAGAACTTTCCGTGCCGCGTTTTTTGATTCGGCTCGCTAACTCATCGAGGGAAGGAGGTAAAATAAAGATAAAAACACCCTGGGGAAACCGCTGCTTGATTTGCAAAGCGCCTTGAATTTCTATTTCCAAGATGACATCAGTCCCTGCCGTAATTGCTTGTTCTACAGCATGCCACGGCGTACCGTAGTAGTGACCGCAAAACTCGGCATGTTCCAGCATTTGTCCTGCGTCGATCATGGCGTCAAACTGTGCGCGACTGACAAAGTAATAATCCTTACCCTCAACCTCGCCTGGTCGGGGCTCACGCGTAGTCGCCGAGACCGAATAGCGCAGATTAGGTAGTTCTTTCAGCAGCTGTTTACATAATGTTCCTTTACCCGCGCCGGACGGCCCGGACAATACAACGAGAAGCCCTTGAGTACTAGATTTCACTGTCATTCACTCTAATCTGCAGGGTCTTCGGCGTGCGCCGCCGAGTCTTTGGAAGCCAAACGATGCGCTACGGTTTCCGGCTGCACCGCCGACAAGATGACATGCTGACTGTCGCAGATCACGACAGCTCTGGTGCGCCGGCCATAAGTAGCATCAATCAATCTGCCGCTATCACGTGCCTCTTGAATTATTCTTTTGATAGGGGCAGACTCCGGTGAAACTATAGCCACGATACGGTTGGCTGAAACAATATTGCCAAAGCCTATATTGATTAGTTTAATTTCCATGTTTATGCCCTCCTCAGACAAAAAGTTACTCCAAATTTTGCACCTGTTCGCGTATTTTTTCGATTTCGCTCTTAACCTCTACTACTATTTTACCTATTTCAAGGTCATTAGCTTTCGAGCCGATAGTATTAATTTCACGATTAAGCTCCTGGGTTAAGAAATCAAGTTTACGCCCTACAGCTTCCTGCAGGTTTAACGTGGCATGAAATTGCTGCAAATGACTGTCTAAGCGCACCAATTCTTCGGTGATGCTTACTCTATCAGCAAAAACAGCCACCTCATTTGCCAAGCGGTTTTCATCCAGTGGGATATCTGCCAAGATTTCAGCCACCCTTTGGGCCAGCTTGTCTTGGTAGGCTTTGACAACTTGAGGTTGCCGCGTCTCAATCAGCTTACTGCCTTCAGTGATTTTATCCAATCTATGTACGAGGTCTGCACGCAAGCGATTTCCTTCTTGCTGACGCATCTCAACTAAATTCTTCAATGCCCTCTGTAAGGCCAGCTGCATTACTTGCCAAATTTGTTCCAGGTCTTCCTCTGTTTGCTCAACACTGACCACCTCGGGTAAGGTCATTAAACGGTAAACATCCGCCTGATAGGCGGCATTGAGAACATCGGCTAAATCCTCTAAGGCTTTATCATAAGCCACGGCTAAATCTTTGTCAACCTTAACAGTGCGCTTAGCCTCGCCCGTTTCCTTAAAGTTGGTGTATACCTCGACCCTGCCGCGCGCTACTTGTGCCTGAATGTCCCGCTTCATTTTTTCTTCTAGCGAATTGTATTGGCGTGGTAACCGGATCAACGTTTCCAAATAGCGATGATTTACAGCCTTAAGTTCAACTGTAATTACCTTACCTGCTCCATCAGCTTCACCCCGACCATAACCGGTCATACTGCTTAACAAGCCAAAACCACCTCTCCTTGCACTTATTTATAAGATTCGCTGCTATTATTAGCTATTCTTCGTTTGAATAACCATTTCGTCGATTATCTCGATAATCCTTCATTTTTCTTCTAGAAATACGGATATAGCGTTGGTTGAGGCAAAAAAAAATGGACCATTAGCGGCCCAAGCTACCCTGACACTGTAGAGTCAGGGATTTGTGGTCATATTAAGTTTTTGGAGCCGAACCAAGTTTATTCCCAAAGCTGCAGCACCCTACATTATATCTAAACCGCATGGTTTAAACCGTAGAGCCTGGACTTTAGGCTTACAATTCATTCCTGCAAACAAACAGTTAATCTTGCTGCAAATAAAGTCCATGGAGGACCTCTCCACCCCGCCCAATTCCGCCAAGGTATTATCACGGGGAATACTATGAACAAGAGCTTTTTCGCTACAATATCTGCGCCACGTCGAAAAATTTTGCGACGGTGGCGCGAGTACAACCCATTACTGGATATAAGTGCATGCTGTTGGAGAGCTTTCCTTACCATATGGTAAATAAGGCATTCTTTATGTAAAACCGAATTACTCCCTAGAACGTCATTGTTTACGGTTGGTTGAGGCGCAACTACGTTCAATCCCGGGGAATTGTTCCCACTTTCTAAAGTTTGCGGACCAATGTCCGCTGAAAATAATAGTTTTATCCAATTAAGTACCCACTGCCAAACCGTTATCCGGCTGTGGATATTCTTTTCACTCCTTTCCCATAAGAGATGGTTTATCTTCATAGGCCTTTCCCCCAATCACTTGGGGTGCTGCAACCACTATAGTAATATTAACTTAAATTCCAGAAATTTCCTACCGTGAAAAATAAATTGTTTTGTCTTATTTTAAGAAAATTTAACTGTGCCAAGATTGGCTTGCATTCTAGCGATAGCCTCTTTAAGCCGCTCGGTACCTATTGTCAGGGATATCCGGAAATAACCTTCGCCGTATTCTCCATACCCGTTACCCGGAGTAACTATTACCCCGCACTTTTCCAGCACAAACTCAGCAAAAGAGCTTGAAGTGAAACCAGGCGGCACCTTAGCCCACACATAAATTGTCGCCTTTGTTTTCGCCAACTTCCAACCCATCGCATTTAAACCATCGATTAAGATATCCCTGCGCTCGGTGTAAATATGACGCATGTCCGCGACACAGTCTTGCGGAGCCAGCAAAGCTTCAATCGCTGCAACTTGCACCGCTTGAAACACACCAGAGTCAATATTGGATTTTACCCGGCCTAACGCTTCAATTACCCGTGCGTTACCGGCAGCCCACCCAATGCGCCAACCCGTCATGTTATAGGTTTTAGACAGTGAACCAAACTCGATTCCCACGTCCTTAGCCCCTGCTACTTCAAGAAAACTGATGGGCTTATAACCGTCAAAGTATATTTCTTGGTAAGCAGCATCATGACAGATGATAATATCGTATTGTTTGGCAAAAGCGATAGCTTGTTGGTAAAAAGCTGCGTCCGCAACAGCTGCGGTTGGGTTATTAGGATAGTTTAAAAACAATAGCTTGGCCTTTTGCGCCACCTCAGGCGGAATAGCACTGAAATCAGGCAGGAAGCCGTTTTCTTCCAGTAACGGCATGCGATAAGCTTCCGAGTCCGTCAGCGTGGTACCGATACTGTACACAGGATACCCCGGGTCCGGCACGAGGGCGACATCGCCCGGATTAAGATAGCACCACGCAATATGAGCGATTCCCTCTTTGGAACCAATCAAGGAAACAACTTCCTTATTGGCATCAAGCGCTACATTGAAACGTTGTTGATAATATTTAGCAACAGCCTGACGGTACTCCGGCATTCCTACATAGGAGGGGTAGCGGTGGTGTTCCGGGTTAAATACCTCCTTGGCAGCTTTTTGGCAAATGTGCTCAGGCGTTGGTAAATCAGGATCACCGATACCCAGACTGATTACATCTATGCCTTTAGCCTTAGCTTCGGCAACTTTCTCGTCGATGCGCGCAAATAAATACGGCGGTAGGGACTTAATTCTTGCAGCTTCTTCCATATGCGAGTTCCATCCTCCTTAAAATTCAGCAAGCTATATGCACAGCCCTTGCAGGCAGAACAGCTAAATAAAAATAGTTTCGCCCCAAAATACTTCGGTAGCAGGACCTGTCATATACAAATGGTTATCCTCGGCCCATTCAATGTACAAATCTCCGCCCGGCAGGCGTACTCTGGCCTTGCGCTCTGTCTTGCCGTTTAGTACACAGGCTACCAGGGTTGCACAAGCGCCCGTACCACACGCGAGGGTAGGTCCGGCACCTCTTTCCCACACCCGCATAATTACATCGTTTTTGTCTAAAACCTGCACAAATTCCACATTTGTCAGGCGTGGAAAGAACGGGTGCAACTCCAGTTTGGGGCCGAGGGTACTTAAGTCAACCGCAGCGGCATCAGCCGCAAAGATTATACAGTGCGGGTTACCCATCGAAATAGCAGTAACCCTCACTTCTTGCCCCTCAACCGCAAGCGGATAATCAACAATACGTTCCCCGCTGCCCGTGGTAGGAATTAAGTCCGGTTGCAAAATAGGCTCACCCATATCTACGACCACCGACTCCACAATATTATCGCTGGTATGCAACTGCACCGTCAAGATGCCGCGTAAGGTTTCAATCTGCAGCAGGTTGCTTTGCACAAGACCCCGGTCATACAGATATTTGGCAAAGCATCGAATCCCGTTACCACACATCTCCGGTTCCGACCCATCGGAATTAAATATGCGCATCCTGGCATCCGCGCGTGCAGACGGCAGAATCAGGATCAGTCCATCGCCGCCAATGCCCCGAAAACGGTCACACATTTGCACCGCTAAACTGGGAAAATCCAATTCCGGCTGACCGTCGGCAAAATAGTCTATTAAAATAAAATCGTTACCTAAGCCATGCATTTTAGTGAATTTCATGTATTTAAAAACTCCTTCTAATTAGCCTATTGTATAGAATACTACTCTGAGTTTCCAGAATCAACCCCAGTAGCCAATGTATACAAAGGCCGTAAGAAGTATACAAAAAACAGCTCCGCTTAAACTCGCAGATAAGCAATTTTGTGTTTAGCTATATTTTTAACGCTGCGGTACAAACCAATCACTACAGAAGGCCCACCGGCAACGACGAGAATTACCACCCAGTGCATCCCTGCAAGCGGCACGGTTTTAAAAATAGGCCGCATAACCGGCAAATAAACTGCAGCCAGCTGCATCAAACTGGAAATTGTAATCGCACCAACAAGATATAAATTGGAGAAAATACCGACTTCAAAAATACCGCGAGTTTCGGATTTACAGTCTAAAACGTGAAACAGCTGGGAAAACACCAAAGTACAAAAAGCCATCGTCCGCGCCAGACTCACATTGCCCTCCGGCAATAACAAGCCAATGATAAACACCAGCAAACTGCCCAGACCCAGCAGGGTGCCACGCACCAAAATTTTCCCGGCCAAACCGCGGGCA
Organism: Bacillota bacterium; assembly: GCA_021783135.1. Lineage (GTDB taxonomy): Bacteria > Bacillota > Desulfitobacteriia > Desulfitobacteriales > JAJXUE01 > JAJXUE01. The sequence continues at coordinate 6,483 of JAJXUE010000059.1, forward strand.
AAGATGCTTTCTTGCGTTGCGCGCGGGCTGCGTCGCATAATGTCAGGTTCAGCCTTATCCACACCTAACGCCATGGCCGGTAGTCCGTCCGTCACGAGATTGACCCATAGAATTTGAATTGGCAGCAACGGCAGAGGCAACGCCAGCAAACTAGCCAGAAACATGGTTAAGACTTCCCCCAGATTGCACGAGAGCAGGTAGCGGATAAATTTGCGAATATTGTCATATATCGCTCGCCCTTCTTCCACAGCTGCGACAATGGTGGCAAAATTATCATCGGCTAGAACCATAGCCGACGCCTCTTTGGTCACATCCGTGCCTGTTTTGCCCATGGAAACACCGATATCCGCCTCTTTAACTGCCGGGGCATCGTTAACCCCATCCCCGGTCATCGCCACCACATGTCCCTTGCGTTTCAAGGCTTGTACGATGCGCAATTTATGCTGCGGCGACACTCGGGCGTATACACCCAAACCTTCAACTTGTTGCTCCAATTCGGCATCGCTTAACACATCCAATTCAGCCCCGCTGATCACCTGGTCCGGGCCGTCGACAATGCCCAACTCCTCTGCCACAGCCTGAGCGGTCAAACGATGATCCCCGGTAATCATCACAGGCTTAATTCCCGCAAGTTTGCATACTTCGATAGCTTTACGGGCGACCGGCGCGAGCTG
>JAJXUE010000034.1 GCA_021783135.1 Bacillota bacterium
GACTACCAAATCAGGTGGCAAGCTTGCCGTCAGGGCCAAAGCTTGGATGCCGTCAGCAGCCAAGCTTACGTCATATCCCTCTTTTTCTAAATTAAACTTAAGTAATTCACGTATCGGTTCTTCATCATCAACTACCAGTATCCGAGCCATTGTTGTCTCCCTACTTCAGCTTAATAACTGCGGCTAAACGACCGGTAATCCCGTGCTCGCCCCGATAAGAAAAGAGCATATCTTGATTACATTGCGTACACATACCGCTTAGCGTTATATTTTCTTCCGGTACACCTGCTCCAATTATACTTTGCCGGTTAGCTTCCCAAAGATCTAAGTACCAGTGTGCGGCATCTTTTTCCTCCGCTAAATCTTGCCAATACGCAAAGGCGGCTTTGAACTCCGCCATCACCTTAGCATCGACTTCATAGCTGCAAGGACCAATTGATGGTCCGATACCGACTAAACAATCAGCCGGCTGCGTGCCAAACACTGTACCCATCGCAGCTATGGTCTTAGGGGCAATCTTCAAAACTGTCCCTCGCCACCCTGCATGCGCTACTCCAACAGCGGGTGTCCTGGGATCGTAAATTAGCACAGGTACACAGTCGGCATGTAAGGTCATTAGCGCCATACGTTCTCTAGTAATCATCGCGTCGGTTGCCGGGAACAATTTCCCGGCGTCCGCTGCCCCCACCACCTGCACATGATCACCATGCACTTGCTCAGCCGTTACCAGGGCAGCCGGATCGAGCCCCAGAGCATTACACAACCGCTGCCTGTTTTGTTGCACTCTCTCCAGCTCATCACCGGTATGTGTACCAAGGTTAAGACTGGCGTAGGGTGGATCACTTAAACCGCCTTGTCGCGTGGAAAACCCATGCGTAACGCCGTTTGCAGCATCAAAACTCTGGACGGTAAAGTAGATTATTTCACCCTTAGTATTGATTTTAAACCCTCCGGGCATCTACTTTTCCCCTTTCAGCTGCCATTCTTACTAATTTTCTTCGTCGTATATTATTCAAACCCTAACAGGTGATTACCTGCCGAAAATTCCATTTCTCCGAAAAAAATCAAGCTATCCCGTACGAGATAGCTGTTTAACCCTGTTCTAGTCTTCGCGTTGCTGGGTTGCTTCAACATATGTAGACGCGTCTACCAAAATCACATCCACACCAATTTTTCTAATCTTATCCCAGGGGATAACTACGTCATCCGTCCTAGGATTGAACAAGCCCCAAAACTTGCCTTGGCCTGGGAGCACTAAAGCCTTTATTTTGCCCATTTCTAAATCTATATCGATGTCTTTCAAAAACCCCAAGCGTCGCCCGTCTGAAACATTCACTACGTCCCTCATCCGCAAATCTGAAATTCGCAGCATTCTGCTCCACCTCCTTCGTTTCCCTGTAAAAGTATATGTGAGGAGGTCAACAGATGTGTTATCAATTAGACATGCTTCTTCATATGATTAAGGGCAGCCTTTTCCAAGCGGGAAACCTGAGCCTGGGAAATGCCGATTTCGTCCGCAACTTCCATCTGAGTCTTACCGTCAAAAAACCGTAAAGACAAAATCAATTTTTCCCGCTCACTCAATTTGCGCAGCGCCTCGCGCACTGCGATCCCTTCCAACCAGTTCGCATCGAGATTCTTGTCATCCCCAATTTGATCCATGACAAAAATAGGATCTCCCCCATCATGGTAAATCGGTTCGAACAAAGAAATTGGTTCTTGAATGGCATCCAGCGCAAAGATAACATCCTCACGTGGTACGCTCAGTGCTTCGGCAATTTCGGTAATGGACGGTTCACGTGCATGTTTATTGACCAAGACGTCTCTTACTTGCAACGCCTTGTAGGCTATATCCCGCAACGAACGACTTACCCGAATAGGGTTGTTGTCCCGTAAATAACGGCGAATTTCTCCGATTATCATTGGCACTGCATAGGTAGAAAACTTAACATTTTGGCCTAAATCAAAATTATCAATGGCTTTCATTAGACCGATACACCCAACCTGGAACAAGTCATCGACATATTCACCGCGGTTAGTAAAGCGCTGGATCACGCTTAAAACCAATCTAAGATTCCCATTGATAAGTTTGTCCCTTGCCGGTAAGTCCCCGCTTTGCAACGCTTTAAATAATTCCCGCATTTTAGCGTTGGTCAACACGGGCAGTTTGGAAGTGTTAACGCCGCATATCTCAACCTTGTTGATCATCATTACCCGTTTTCCCTCCAGTTGCACATAACCCTTTTGCTAGAAAGAATTATGCCCTGTTCCGGAGAGTTTTATGCGGCACAGCAGTCGGACAAATTACTTAACCATAACAGGAATTCCCTTTTTAAACGCGAATTAAATAGAATAATCGGGTACTATCCCGGTGTGAAAGGAACTTATATGAACGCACAACTTATTTTACTAATCATTTTGTTTTGTTCCGTCTTAATTAAGGTGTTTTGGCAGGCCGCATACGAGAATGATTGGACACCCCAAAAGGTCAGGAAATTTTATGCTTACATAGGCTTGAACGTATTGATTCCTTTATTCGTCTTATACCTCTATACTCAATATACCGGCTATGAGGCCGCCTTAAGTAATGATACCCCTGCCCTAAATCCTGGCTATACAATTTACCTGGACCTGATAACGTTCACCGCCAGCTATCTGCTAACGATTTTAGCTTTATATCTCTCCATTAAGACTTGGCCATTTGCCACTCTCCAAGCAGCCTCGTTTAAAACATTATTAGCCGTCGTCATCATCATCTTCATTGTCGAATTTATTGCCAACTTTAAGCTGCCGACACCCCTGCCTAATGGTAGTTTAGTGTGACTTTTTAAGCTACACCGTTATTCACTTCATCCAATAAATTATTCTGTCGACTAAAGACTTTGACACAAGCTTCCACTACATTGGCATCATATATGATTCCTTGGTTGGTTTCAATCTCCTGTAAGGCCATTTGCCTCCCTTTGGCCGGTCGGTAGGGTCGATGGGAGGACATGGCCTCAACAACGTCCGCTACTCCTAAAATTCTGGCACCGAGAGAAATGTCTTCACCCTTTAGTCCCTGAGGATAACCCGAACCGTCAATTTTTTCATGGTGTTGGAGTACAAGTTCTGCCACATTACTTCTAAAGGGTATCGGGGCTAACACATCATAAGCTACTTGAGGGTGGGTCCTGATGATAGCCATTTCATTTTCCGTTAAACGGCCGGGTTTATTAAGAATATCAATCGGTACATATATTTTCCCAATATCATGCAACATGCCTGCTAGGCCAATGCTGTCAATTTCTGCTTCAGGCAGTCCCATTTCCTGGGCAATGGCCACTGCAACTTTGGACACCCGTTTTTGATGTCCGGAGGTATATGGATCACGGATTTCCGTTAACTGAACCAATGCCGTCACCGTTGACTCCAGCGTTGCGCGCAATTCTTCTACATTACGCCGCTGGGCTGCCTCGGCTTGCTTCTGTTCGCTAATATCTCTGACATTAACCAGACACACTTTATTGTTATCATACGTAATCAAGGTACCGCTGACTTCGACATCAAGTAAAGTACCGTCTTTTTTGCGGTACTGCCGGGCAAAATGCAACTTTTTGCCTTCAGTCACCATGGCATAAACATTTGTTTCGACGTCCTCACGCTCCGCAGCTACAAGGTCTGCCAAGCGCAAGTTTAAAAATTCTGTTTCCGTATAGCCAAGTAATTTAACCAGTTGTTTATTGGCCTCGATAATTTGCAGGGTAACCGGGTCTAGGATAAAGATACCCTCGGAGGAGTTTTGGACCAAGGAACGGTACTTGCGTTCAGCTTCAGCCAACTCAGAGGTTCGGGCCGCAATAGCCTCTGTCAAGTCCTTATTGTATTTTTCCTGTTCCGTGACATCTTCCACTACTTCGGTCACAGCAACCACCGTACCATCTTTACCGAATAGCGGGCTGGCAATGATCTTGTGACTGCGTTTAACTCCCATAATAACCTTTTCAACGACCGCGCTGACGCTTTTGCCCTCAGTAATCGCGGCCGCAACCGGGCAATTCTCACACACCACCTGGCCCGGATTAGCCTGAAGGGCCTTATAGCAAAATTGATCCTGCTCCAGGTCAGCCAACGGATGCCACTTCAGCATTTGACTGTTCAAGCTGACCACCTTCATATCTGGGGCAATTACGGCAACCCCAAGACCGAGATTTTCAATTACATTTTTGTATCGCTCTTCCGATAGGCGTAGCGCTTCAGTATATTCCTCCTGCAACAACCGATTTACTTTGGTAAGTTCAGCCGAACGTTCCGCCACAATCTGTTCGAGCGACTGATTCAATTCCGTCAATTGGTGCTCTCCTTCTTTACTTTTATCAAGGTTGCTGATCAAGGGACGGTAAAGAAGCACGTATAAGGCAGGCGTCATTAAAATGGATAAGAGCGTGGCATCAAGCATTTCGTGATAAAAATCGGATTCGTTGTACAAGAATGTCCGAATAAAGATCTGGGAGGCAAATACTGATACGACTGTTATCAACAACAAGATAATCGGTTTGGCGTAGATACCCTTGTAGAACTTGCTCTTCACCTGCATTCCACCTTCCGACTGCCTATGACTATATTTGGCTTTTTCGACACAATTTGCCGTATACCTTCAAAGTCTTACGCAACGCGAATAATTATTCGTGTTGCATAAGACTTTAGGTAGGGATGACTTGAGCTAAGGCTGCTAATAAGCGGAGATTATCCCGGTGCTGACGCACGGCCACGCGGAAATAGTGTCCGTCTAGACCCGGAAAATTACTACACTCTCGCACAAGAATACCTTGTAGCCCTAACGCTCTAACTAATTCGTTACCCCAGACAGGTCCGGCGTTATGTACGAGCAAAAAATTAGCCGTACCAGGTAGAACCTGCAAGCCAGGGAGCAGCTGCAGCCCGGCATGGAGAAAATCCCGTTCTTGCCGGATTAACTGCACTGTCTGCGCCGGATAGGTTAGGTCAGCCAAGGCAGCTACTCCGGCAGCTAAGGCCAAACTATTCACACTCCATGGATCTTTGCATTCATTCAACCGGGCCAGCAATGCCGGCTCACCCATCCCACACCCTAACCTCAGGCCTGGGATAGCATAAAACTTGGTCAGAGAATACAGCACCAAAAGCTTAGCATAGCTTGGCAAGTATTTGGCTATGCTCCACCGCAAGGCAGGTTCAACAAAATCTACAAAAGACGCGTCTACCACCAGATAGGCATCTTGTTGCCGCGCGAGTTGTAAAATTTGCTGAAAAACCGTTTCCGACAGATAGGTGCCGGTAGGATTATTCGGATTGCACACAACAATCAGATCGCACCCCTCAACCTCCAGCATTTCCGGGTCCAGCGCAAAGCCGTTGTCAGGCCGCAAATAACAGTAGACCAGTTCACTACCGGCTGCAGACAGTGCTCGGGCATATTCGGAAAACGTAGGCAGCGGAAGCAGGCACCGCCGGGGTCGGAGGGCTTGCGCCAGAACATAAATAAGTTCGACGGCACCGTTGCCAAGCAACAGCCGTGCGGGTTCCACCCCTAAAGTGGCGCTTAGTCGCAATTTAAGTTCATGCCCACTTGGGTCAGGATATTGAATTATGGCCGGAGTATGTCGAGCTATGGCATCAAATACCCCTTGCGGCGGTCCTAGCGGATTAATGTTAGCACTAAAATCCAAGAATTCTTGTGTTCCATATAGCTCAGCTGCGGCACGCAAGTTTCCTCCATGGATAGCCATCTGGCTGCACCACCTTTACTCCACCCGGTACTAAACGCACCAGCCAACTTACCTCGAGTGCGGCAAACTCCTGCTGGATAGCAGTCGCTTCACGCTGCAAATCACGCTCCGGCGCGTATAGCAGGCCAATGACCGTCCCACTATGCGCTGCTATCACCCCAAACGCGCCGCGAGTTAGCCCCCAGCGGTAAATTTCCGGCAACAGCGCCTTTGGCAAAATTGACTGATTTGCCTGGGCGCTAATACTTGTCCCTCGGCCGAGCAGACCCAAATCTCGTTGTCTAATGCCTTGCCGAACCAAGCTAAAAGCCTGGCGGCTAAGTGTTTCGTTACGTTTATTTTGTTCTTCCAATCCGGGTAAGGCGTTAAATTCGAGGGTATTGACTTCCCCCCCCAAATCGAGTGCTAAAATCTGAGCCTCCGGACCCTTACCGAGTGGGAGCTGCCAACTTCCTTTCAGGTGGTCAAACAATGTAATTCCCGGCAAAACAGTACCGTCTGTCGGTTCAATACTTACGGCGAGAGCTGCTATTGTCCGCGGGCTTAGGTTCGCGCCCAAGGCAGAAGCTGTGGCAGCAATGGCAGCTCCGATATCGGCGGTCGAACTGGCCATACCTTTACCGGTTGGTATTTCCGACTTCAGACACAGTTCTCCGCCTAATTCCGCTTGCCCCAAAAATTCAAGTGTGTTTTTAACTGCGCTCAAGGCCTTAGGCTTATCGGTCGGGCCGCACAGTTTGGCGCCGGGAGATAAGCTTACCCGAGCGTAGCTGTACAAATCTATCGGGCATGGCACAAGGAAATTAACCCCGTCCCAAGTACCTTGCACTAACTCCCCACACGACCCGGGGCAAAGCGCAGCACCTACATGTTGCATAGATTTGACCCCCAGTCCTCAATACTCAACACCCCTGCGGCTGGCAATTCCTGAGCGCAAAGGGTGTTTGATGTCTTTCAGTTCATACACAAAATCTGCAACTTGACAAATAGCCGCTGCCATTTGACGTCCGGTTAAGACTATATCCATGCGGCTGCGGTACTGCAGTAGGAAATCCAGCACAACCTGTTCGGTCAGCAACTCTCGCCGTAGGGCGTGGCTAATCTCATCTAGCACCAGCAACCCATATGAGCCCGAGCCGGCCAAGCGCACAGCACACTCCATGGCCATAGCCGCAAAACCATGCTCCGGCCGCCGGTTTTCGCGAAAACACTCCCCGCAGTTATCACACTGTTTGCTCCCGTTACGGATGAGACTGCTCCACGGACACCCCCAGCCAAATTGATATATTTCGAGACCGGCCCGCTGTGCCGCAAATAGTTCACCCGCGTAACTGTTACCCTTAAGAAACTGCACTATAGCTGCCTGCCCCTTGGTATCCTGGGCCAGCATAGCCAAACCCAAGGCGCTGGTAGTCTTACCTTTGCCATTGCCTGTTATAACTATGACTCCCACAGCCCCACCTCCCGGTTGGCACGACAAATCGCGATAAAATGCTCGGCCAACTCAGGTTGGCCCGCAAGGTTTAGATGAAGATAAGATGCCAGCAAATTTGGCGCGACATAACCTTCCAACCCTTGATCTGCACCATCCGCAGCCGCAATTTGATAAGCCCGTGCGTTACCCTCGGCATACCGGGTCGCAGAGTAGTGAAACTCATGTCCCTTAACAACCGTGCCCATAGGGCCTAACACGGTAGCACACTGCATGATACCTGTCCGATAACCCATACCTTGCAACCGCTTCTGCATCGAAGTTTGCGCCGGAATTATCCCCACGGCTGCATAGGATTCTCCCTCGAAACTGCATATTTCTTGACATAAATACATTAAGCCGCCGCATTCAGCATAAATCGGTTTACCTTGAGCATGGGCTGCCCGGATACTTTGCAGCATTGACGTGTTGCCGGTCAACTCCGTCAGGAAGGATTCCGGAAAACCACCGCCGATAATTATGCCATCTACCGCAGCCGGTAGCTGAGTATCATGTAAAGGACTAAAAGGGATGATTACAGCGCCAAGTTTAGTTAGTAAATCTAAAGTGTCTTGATAGTAAAAGGAGAACGCTTCATCGCGGGCTACGGCAAGCCTCACCGGATGTATGTTTGCAGGTTGTGGTGGCAGCTTGGGCGTAGACTGTAGCGAATTGCGCCCGGCTAATTCCAGCAGCCGATCAAGGTCGATAGCTCTTGCCATTACCTGCGCCAGATGAGCGAAATACGCTTGATTGTTGCCGCGTTCGCTCAGTGGCACTAAACCCAAGTGCCGCTCAGGCAAAGTTAAATCACATTCTTTGCCCAGACCGCCCAAAACAGGAATATCTAACGCTTCAATGGCGTCTTTTACCAGGTTCAAATGGGAGGCGCTGCCAACGCGGTTAAGAATTACCCCCGCAAGCTTAACCGCAGGGTCAAAATGCGCAAAGCCATACACCAAGGCAGCAGCACTGTAGGCCATGGCTCGCACGTCAATAATCAAAATAACCGGTGCACCGACTAAGGACGCAATTTCCGCACTGCTGCCATGCGACCTTTGTCCTTTAATGCCGTCAAACAGGCCCATTACACCTTCGATTACTGCAATATCGGCAGTCTGAACAGCCGCGGCAAAGGTAGCCTCTACCGCACCATGTAACAGCCAACTGTCTAGGTTACGCGAAGTTCTGCCGGTTGCACCGGTATGATAACTCGGATCGATATAATCGGGCCCGACCTTAAAGCCCTGAACCTGCAGCCCTCGCGCGGCTAAGGCAGCCATTATCCCGGTCGCTATTGTTGTTTTACCCACACCGCTGTGAGTACCTGCAATAAGAACTCTGGGTACTGCCATCACACGCCTCCGCACCAACTTATTTGGGTCTTATCACCTAAGCCATACAATCGCCATGATTTTCAGTACCAGTCCGCCTGCCAAAAACAACCAACCGGTCTTAAACATTAATTCAATCGCAGCGAGAATATGTCCCGGCACTAATTCTTGCTTGGCTTCACCCATATACGCGCGCAGCGACTTCACCCCGCCGTAGGAGTTCCACCCGCCTAGGCGAACGCCCAAGGCACCTGCTACCGCACTTTCGGAGTACCCACTGTTCGGACTGGGATGATGCGACGCGTCACGACGCAAGGTTTGCCACGCCAAATGCCAATCCAGGCCTTGCAACTTAGCCGCCAGCAGCAGCAGCAACGCCGTAAGCCGGGCCGGGATATAGTTAGCCACGTCATCCAGCCTAGCCCCAGCCCACCCAAATTGCAGATAGCGTTCGCTTTTATAACCTACCATGGAATCAAGCGTGTTAACTGCCTTGTAAGCCATTGCTAAGGGGGCTCCACCAAATAGGGCATAAAATAGAGGGGCAGTAACTCCATCGACAATATTTTCCGCTACGGTCTCTACTGCGCCGCGAGTCACTTCAGCTGTGTCTAAATGAATAGTATCACGTCCGACAATCCAGCTCAATTTGCGCCGCGCCGCTACCAAGTCGCCGCTGACTAATAAGTGATAAATTTCTTGTCCGGCCTTGGCTAAACTTGTGCTGGCGAAGGTCGTGGCAAGCAACCAAAGCGAGCCCAACAAACCCAACCATGGGTTAAGCCTGGTCAACAAGCGTAAAATCACCCACGTTAGCCCATAAGCGCCCACTACGGTAACTATAACCAATAAAATACCTTCCAACTTGCGGCGCACACTTGAGCCACGATTGGCCGCACCTTCAAACCACGCAATAAACAAACCAATAAAAACTACCGGATGGGGTATACGCTTAGGGTCTCCGAGGACACGATCAAGCACGAAGGCCCAAAAAATTAGCCATATACTAATAAATGGTGCATTAAACGCACTGCTTAATCCTTGCCAAAGTGCAATCATTCCACCAAACCCATAATCTTTCTCACTTTATTCATGTCTAGGTTTGACCTGACCAGATCAGCCAACTGATTAAAGTCGCGTTCCCGCGCAGCGCTAACGGAATAAGCTGCTGCCACCGGCCGCTGCTCCTGTCCATTGCGCTGCCATAACCAACTTAGCAGATGGTGTCGGAAGCGATCATTGTCATAAATTCCGTGCAGATAAGTTCCCATAACGTTGCCTGCGACCGCACCGTCTAAGTGCCCTTGCCCTTCTGTCTGCAGAACAAGCGCAGGACTAAGCCCCTCATCTAAAACCGTTAATCCCATATGAATTTCATACCCCTGCAGGTCCTCATCCGGGCAATCATCCAAACAAAAGCCGTGGCCACAAACCCTGCCCTGCACCTGTTTCGTCACTTTTTCTGCAAAAAAAGTCGTTTCCAGTGGCAATAAACCCAAACCAGGCACAGAACCTCGAGTTGATTCCGTCTGCTCTGGGTCATGAATTCTTCGGCCCAACATTTGATAACCGCCGCAAATGCCCATGATCGGTATGCCGCTGCCGGCCAGTTTTTGGACTGCTTCGGCCAAACCGGTTGTCCACAAATACTGTAAATCTTCGCTCGTATTTTTGCTACCGGGCAGAATTATCAAATCAGGCCGGCCCAGCTCCTCGGCAGTGCGTACATAGCGTAAATTTACGTCCGGTTCCGCCGCGAAAGGATCAAAATCGGTAAAGTTGGCGATACGCGGTATGGCCAAAACAGCTATATCCAATTGCCCTGCCACAGGGATAGGGATACTCTTGTGCTCTTCCAAGACCACTGAGTCTTCTTCCGGTATGCTAAATTCTGTATAGTAAGGGACCACTCCCAACACTGGTATCCCTGTCTTTGCCTCAAGAAAGTCTAACGCCGGTTGCAAAAGTTTAAGGTCGCCGCGGAATTTATTAATGATAATACCTTTAATATAGGGACGCTCATCCGGGTACAACAACTCCAAGGTGCCCACTATCGATGCTAAAGCCCCGCCCCGGTCAATGTCTGCCACCAGAAACACAGGCGCCTCCGCTAGTTTGGCTACCCTCATGTTGACGATATCCCGATCCTTGAGGTTCACTTCCGCCGGACTGCCCGCCCCTTCAATGACCACAATCTCATTCTCGCTGTTCAATTTGGCGAAGGCATCCTGCACTATCTGCAGGGCCGTCAGGTTATACCGCAAGTGGTATTCCTGGGCTGACAGGTTGCCGATAGCTTTGCCCAGTACCACTACCTGCGAAGACGCATGCCCGGTTGGTTTTAACAAAATAGGATTCATTATTACATCCGGTTCGACCCCTGCAGCTTGGGCCTGTACCACCTGGGCCCGTCCCATTTCTAAGCCGTCGCGCGTAACGAAAGAATTGAGCGCCATATTTTGGGCCTTAAAAGGCGCAACCTTATAACCGTCTTGATAGAAAATACGGCAAAAAGCCGCGGCTAGGACACTCTTGCCAACGTTCGATGAGGTGCCCTGAAACATAACAGTTTTTGCGTTTGCCATTCTGCTATACTCTTCCTTTCTTTGGGTCACGCTGGAAGCAGCAAGACTTTCGCTCGGAAAGATGCTAGAATTCGCGCTGTACAGACAGATAGATAAGCGCGTTAACAATAGCGGCCGCAATGCTACTGCCGCCCTTGTTGCCTTGGACCGTAATATATGGGATATCTTGCTGCATGAGCAGTTCTTTCGATTCAGCGGCCCCAACGAAGCCTACTGGGCAACCCACGATCAAGGCCGGAGGTTGCCCGGTGGTACGGCTAAGCCGCAACGTTTCCAGTAACGCTGTCGGCGCGTTGCCAATAGCTACAATGCTGCCCGGAATTGCAGTTTGATGCAAGCGTAGTGCTGTCATCGTACGCGTAATAGCCCAGGCGCGCGCTTTTTCAGCCACCTCCGGGTCATTGAGGAAACAGGCAACCTCGCCGCCCGCTTTGGCCAGATTCTTTTTATTGATGCCCGCTCGCACCATTTCGACATCTGTGATAATTTGCGCTCCGTTGCGGATCGCCGCTATGCCGGCGGCAAGAGCTTCAGCATGAATCCGAATTATGTGCCCAAATTCAGGGTCACCGGTGGTATGAATTACCCGTTTTACGACCTGTTTTTCCGCCTCTGACCAACTATTTTCGCCCAGCAATTGTTCAATAATCTCCATGCTCTTATGCTCGATTGCCTGTGGGTCGCTCAAGAACTGCAGTTCATCCATTAGATTACCTCCTTAATGCGTTCCAACACTATCTCCGCAATACGCGGATCAGCACCAAGATGTTGGGCGAAAACTACTTCTATCTCAGGCAATTCTGCTTTAATATTGGCAATCTCAAGGGGAACATCTTTGGCCACATGAATTCCTTTAAACAAAAACAACGGCATTAGGATGAATCTTTGAAAACCTTGCGCACTTGCTTGTCGCAGCACTGTACCCAAATCAGGCGCGTTATTTTCCATATAAGCCGATTCTACCGGCAAATCAGTCATGCTTCTTACCATATCGACCAGTTGTTCAAAGCCAGAGTTGTGCTCCGAAGCCCTGCTACCATGACCTAATACTACAACCATTGTCTGCATCAATTTAGCCCCCCTGCTGTTTGTGCGGCATTTTGCCAGCTGCGTAAGCATTCCTGTAGTTCTGCCCAATTTTTCACTACCGTAGGATAGTCAATCGACGGCCGTTCCACGACAATCACCTGCATGTCACAGGCCAGCGCAGCCGCAATTTTAGCATCGGTGCCACCCTGCTGCCCGCTTTCTTTCGTGATTAGAACATCTGACTTGAAGTGACGGAACATGCTCATGTTAAGTTCGAGGCCAAAAGGACCCTGCATAGCGACAATGTCAGCCGGCTTAAGCCCTAACTCAATGCATTTGTCAATTACCCTTGGCTCCGGTAATACCCGTGCGATGATCTTTGGACCGTTAGGCCGTATTACTGCCGTAAACAGGTGGAGATTGTTGGCGCCTATAGCCAAAAAAATACATTTATCCAGATCTTTTACTGCTGTGGCAGCGTCCTCGTAGGAATAGACCCTATGGATTAAAGGGCTGTCCGGTATTGCGCTTGAGGGGCGTTCATATCGCAGATAAGGTATGCCCACCTCGCGGCAGGCCGCCATGGCAGTGCGTGAAACATTAGCTGCAAAAGGATGGCTGGCATCTACCAACAGCTTAATCGGTCGCTCCCGCAGTAAGGCACAAAAGCCGGTCTGATCCAGTCCACCCGTACGCACAGGCATAGTCTGTGCTAAGCTTCCCCCATAGGGAGTTGCGGTCGAAACGAGCACCGAAAACCCCTCCGCCTGAATCAATTCCGCCATTTTTCGCCCATCGGCAGTACCAGCTAACACCAAAATCACAGCTTATACCCCCGCGGTGTCACCATACAATCCCCCACAACCTTAGTCTGCGAGTTACCGACGATAACTGTTGTCAACATATCAATTGGCTCCTCGGTAAAGGCGGCCAAACTGCTCAGCCGCACTTCCTGACCCTCCCGCAGCGCATTGCGCACAATGCCCACCGGTGTATGAGCACTTTTATATTGCAATAAAATTTGCTGTACTTCCCTGATTTGATTTACGCGTTGCTTTGATTTAGGATTATAGATGGCCAAGACAAAATCGCCTTCTGCCGCCAGCTGCACGCGCTTTTTGATTAATTCCCACGGTGTCAGCAAATCACTTAAACTGACCGTAACAAAATCGTGCATCAAAGGAGCTCCCAGGCAGGCTGCCGCTGCAGCTGCCGCGCTCACTCCGGGCACAACCTCGATGGGTATAGTCAACTGTGCTTGGGCCATAACTTCCAACATTATTCCCGCCATACCGTAAATTCCGGCATCTCCGCTGCTGACTAATGCCACACTTTGCCCTAATTGTGCCATGTGGGCTACCTCGCGGCAGCGGTCAACTTCCTGTGTCATCCCCGAAGCAATAATCTTTTGGTCTGGCCGGGTGAGGTTGGCACGAATTAACTCAATATAGGTTTTATAGCCGGTAACCACTTCGGCTTCAGCAAGTACTTGTTGAGCGCGTAAGGTCATCTGTTCCCAGTTACCCGGGCCAAGCCCTACCACCCAAATTTTGCCTCGCTCAGGGCCACGGTCACTCCCTGTCGCGCCTGTTTGCGTAAAATTAGATTTCCCTGCCCCACTGCCGCTAAACTCGCTGGTTCGCATACTCCACCAACTCCCATCTGATTTTTGACAAATTCCGACTGAGTTAGGCCAGGGTAGGTGTCAATTACCGTCTGGAGCACCTCAGCTGTAACAAACTGTGTTGGAATACCAAGCTTTCCTGCCGCCCAATGAATACCTGCTTCATGGGCCTTAGCCTCAATCGATGAAATAACTTTTATACTTAACGGGCTCCGTCCGCTTGCCGCACAGGCAGCCAAAATTGCCTCCAAAACCCTTGCCCCTTCACACCCTTTGCGGCACCCTACTCCGACTGCAATTGTCGGTGGACGCAGGTACAAAAATCCGTCTCGGCCACAGTGTGAAGTCAACAGGACAGGCGGAATTTTTTGCTGGGCCGCGTGCTCCGCTTGCGTCCAGAAGTCCTCACGCGCCACCACTACCTGCCAAGCGCCGTCACGCCATATAGGGTGATCCTTACCAAGGGGCACGGGATATTCACTTACCAACGTCACCGCTTGTCCGCGTGCAATGGCCGCATTAACCTGCACTATCTTGTCGCAAGGTTCAAGCTTTGTGCCCAAATCCGCGGCTAAAACATCCACAGCTAAACGTCCCTGCACGTCCGTTGCAGTGGTGATGACCGGTGTTCCGGCACTCGCGCGCGCTACCGCCCTTGCTAGGTCATTGGCTCCACCCAGATGGCCAGACAGCAAACTTATGGCAAACTGGCCCTTTTCATCCATCACAACAACTGCCGGATCTTGCGTCTTATCTACTAACACCGGGGCTAAAGCCCTGACCACTATCCCAGACGCCATAATACAAATTATCGCATCACTCCGTAAGAAGAGTTGTTGCAGTAAAGCGGTTGTACTGCATGAGTAGGGATCGGCCCACGTCTTATCCTCACTCAACTTGCCGGGCAAAAACACCTTGATTTCGGAACTTGCCGTTGGACAGAACGCACCGGCACGTTCTCGCTGCATGTTGATTGGTAAGCGCTGGGTTAATATTTTAGCCAGTGCGGCCCCGCCTTCGGTCAAGGCTACGATGGCTATATTCACTGGGAACTCTCCCTAAATTCATGACTAAATCCCGGATGATACAATAAAGAACGCGCATAATCATTGCCTAAAAAGCCGCCAACCAAGATTAAGGCAGTTTTACTAATTCCGGCGCTTGCTACCTTAGCGGCTATATCGGCCAAACTGCCGCGCACAATCGCTTCTTCCGGCCAGCTCGCTTTGTACACTACAGCCACCGGCGTATCAGCGGGATAGCCTGTGCTTAACTCCGCCATCACCTGATCAATATCCTGGACACTCAGAAAAATGCCCATCGTTGCACCGTGTTTAGCCAACTCCGCCAAGCTTTCCCGCTCGGGCACCGGGGTTCTCCCCTCTTTACGCGTCAGAATAATGGTTTGGGATACTCCCGGCAACGTATATTCGCGCCTTAAACTGGCTGCCGCGGCTAGGAAGGAACTAACTCCAGGGATGACAGTATACGTAATATTTTTTTGCTTCAAAGCATCCATCTGCTCTTGGATTGCACCATAGATGCTCGGATCGCCCGTATGTACCCGAGCAACCTTATGCCCCTGACTAACCGCTGCCTCTATCACCTGTAAAACCTGTTCCAAGGTCATACTCGCGCTATTATGGATTTGGGCGTTAACAGGTGCATAACGCAAAATTTCTGGGTTAACCAGCGATCCGGCGTAGATGATCACTTCGGCAGCCTCAATTGCCTTAACTCCCTTGAGCGTAATCAACTCCGGGTCTCCCGGTCCGGCTCCGACAAAAGTGACCTGGCTCATTAATCGTCGCCCTCCTTCGAATTGCTCTCCCGCACCAAAATCAAGGACAGATAGTCCACGTTGGTTCCGACCAACGAATTTAAATCGCGGATTACTTTCTGTTGCTCCGAGCCACAACGGCTCACAAATACGCCTTGTTTATTTGTGGTCTGCAATTTCTGGACAATTTTATCAAAATCACGCGAAACCTTCATCAATACCAGGTTGGGGAATTGGCGCAAGTAATGCGCCACATCATCATCTACTGACGGTAAAATCAGCAACGGTTCATTTCCGGAAGCAAGTGGTTCATTCAGTAACGCCGCACTGGCTGCAAAAGAGGTTATCCCCGGTACAGTCTCTACCTCAACTTCCGGGGCAATGCCTTGTAGTTTTTGCAACACATACTGGTAGGTACTATACAAGGAAACATCGCCAATAGTTAAAAAAGCAACATCCAAGCCTTCCTGCAACACATCTAAAATACGTTCCGCTCCCGCTTGCCAGGCCATTTCTAAAACAAGCGGATCAGGCGTCATTGGCAAATCCAGTTCTAGCAACTGAACCCTATCCGATAGGTACGGTTTTACTATATGTAACGCCACGCTTTCCCTATCGACGCGTGACTTGGGCACCGCCACAACGGGCACAGCGTTAAGCACCTCGACCGCTTTCAGTGTAAGAAGCTTGGGATCACCCGGACCCACTCCCAGGCCGTAAAATTTACCTAGCATTTTTTCAACTGCCTTTCTATAGTCACACTACTACTTTAGGCTCAGCTGGGCACACTCAACTGTAATCCGGCCAAGCGGCGCTAATGATAAACACTTGGTTCAAAGCTTGAGCCATATGGCTGCGTCCAACCACGGGCCAGCGAGTAATTGCTAAGGATACAATTTCCAGTTCGCTAAACCCTTCGCTTTTCAACATGTTCTGGGCCTGGGCCAGAGTTTCCAGGGTCACCGCGTTAATCACCAGCCGTCCGCCCGGACGCAGACTTTTCGCCGCCACAGCTATAATTTGCGCTAAATTGCCTCCCGATCCGCCAATCAAGATATTGTGGGCCTGGGGCAAACCCTGCATGGCCGCCGGCGCAGTCCCATTAATTATCTCTACATTATTCACCCCAAAAAGGGTGCAATTGCGGGCGATTAATTCCAGACCCTCTGCTTCGCGCTCCACGGCGTAGACTTTACCTTTAGGCGCCATGAGAGCTGCTTCGATTGTTAGTGAACCAGTCCCTGCTCCAATATCATACACAATACTGTCCTCTTGCAAACGGGCTTTAGCTAAAGTCACAACCCTGACTTCCTGCTTCGTCATCGGGATTTTGCCCCGCAGAAATTGTTCATCCGGAATACCAGGTGACCTGTATTGCCACATTATTGCTCCTCCTCCTCAGCCGGCAGAACGATTAGCACAGCATTGCCGTAGACGCAGGATTGGACAGCCAGCTGCTCTAAATCAACTTTGCACCATTTCTCCTCGGCATATGTCAAGTTTTCCCCCAAGAAAACCACCCGATTAGGTCCCTGCGCCAATAAATAGGTAGCAATACCTTGCGGCGAATTGCTCCCAGCTCCCGTAAGCAGTCCCAGCAGCTGTGCGGGATCTGTAGGCAGTGTCGTCAAAGCTCTGCCGTGAACGCTCGTCAACTTAGCGTTCTGCCATACCATACCGGCGCGACAAAAGGCTACTTGTAAAGAACTGATGCCGGGTACAACCTCAATGGCGGCTGCCGGAAAGTGTTTACGAATAAACGGCAGCAGACTGTAAAAACCCGGATCGCCGGAGACTAAAATGCCTAAATTTGTATTTAGCGCAAGCTCTGAAGCTATGTATTGGCGCAGCTGCTCCAGTTCACCTGTGACGCGAAACTTACGCCAACCATCACCGTTAAACATTGCCAGGGCACGCTCTCCGCCGGCAAGTGCTGTACACTTATGCACTGCCTTAACCGCCGCCGGGACCAAATAATCCACATCACCCGGACCTATCCCAATAACATAAATCACTGCCGCACCCCCAATGATACACAAAAGCCCGGATCACGGTCCGGGGTAAACTCAAGCTGTGAAAGTATTGGCTTGCGCTTCAACCCCCACCTCCCTATGCCTCGTAGGTTCAATCGGTGAGCAAGACAGGCAGGTTTTCTGGCTGAGTTAGTCGCCCCATTAACTATGGTTGACTCCCTCTACAGTGGCGGGACCGCGCCGGTATTACCGGACTTCCCTCTTCGTTCCTTGCGGAAACCTGTCTTGTTGTTTAGTACTTTTTTAGCATAATGAAGTTTTTCCAATCGGTAATTTAAGTGTTATTCTATAGACATCAACAAATTCCTGCTATTAACATTAGAAATATTCCGAAAATAACAATGATTTGGCACATGCCTATATCCTCGGCAGGAAATTCTGGTACTATGCAGAAAGTTAATTTTTAACAAACATTAAGGGGGATAATCTTAATGTATAAGCCCATCAGCGTATCTTTATTGGATTTATTTAGTGTTTATTCAAAGCTTATGGACATGATGACCCCTGATCTGCAAAATCATCACACCGAAGTAGCCTATATTGCAACCACACTTGCCACCGAGGCTGGTCTTACTCTCGCAGCGCAAAAGCAGATTAATTATGCTTCCTTGTTACATGACATCGGCGCATTTACCAAAGGAGAGCGGCTGGAACTGCTCAAATTCGATTTGGCCCAGTTTGGACGCCACGCTGAAATAGCCTACCGTTTACTTGGTGCCACTAAGGGCTTTGGCAGCATGGCTGAATTAGTCCGTTACCATCATATACGCTGGGATGAAGGTCGAGGCAGGGAAGCAGGCCAGGCGGCTGTTCCTCTAGGCAGTCATATCATTCATCTGGCCGATCGCATTTCCGTACTCATTGACAAAAGTAAACCTATTCTCTTTCAGGTGGATGAAATATGCCGCCGGGTCCGCAGTGAACAAAACCGCATGTTTAACCCCGAGCTGGTTGATATATTTTTTAGCATCGCCTCCAAGGAGTACTTTTGGTTGAATCTTGTGAGCGACGACCGCACCAATCTATTTTCACCACAGCAAATAATGTTAGAGGACTATGCCGACATCGAAAACATGCTGGACATTGCCCAAATGCTGGCTTACGGTTTAGATTTTCGCAGCGAATATACCGCCTCGCACTCAATCGGAGTAGCTGCGGTCGCCCAAAAGCTAGGGCAACTCTTTGGGGTTACCCCGGAAGAACTCATACTTCTCCATCTCGCCGGCCTGTTTCATGATTTTGGTAAGTTATTGATACCCATTGAGACGATTAATAAGCCTGTTAGATTGACAGAAGAAGAAATGATTTTAATTAAACAACATCCCTACTTTACTTATACCGCCATGAACAATGTGGCAGGTTTGGAGGATTTAAAGGAGATTTCCTCTTTTCATCACGAAAAATTAGATGGAACGGGTTACCCGTTCCATCTCAAGGCTGAAGATATGTCATTTTTGGTGCAACTAATGTGTGTCTCCGATATATTTACCGCCCTAGCCGAAGATCGCCCATACCGTACCGCGATGTCAAAAGATCAGATTTGCCTAATTTTACAAGAAATGGCCGCTGCAGGTAAAATCAATGCCGCAATAGTTCAGATGTGCATTGATAACTTCAACGCCATCAAGACTTACAGCTTATGCCAAAAAGAGTTAGCACGCATCGACTACGAACGGATGAAAAAACTTCTCTATTGATTCCAATGTCGTTATGGCGACAAAATGAAAGGACTGCCCAATTTCCGATCAGCAGTCCCTTCATCCACCATATACCCTTGTCCATCCACCATTAATTATTATATCACATGCCTATGGAAATATACATAAGTCAATTAGCCTTTTGCTTAATTTTTGTCAGGATATTTATCCGGCCACGTAAGTGCCCGCTCCATTCGGAATAACTACCACTTTTGCGGTTTCGCCCATATACCCGTAAGCCTTGCTTAGGGCGGCTTCTAAACTCTCCGCACCCTCCAAGCCCATTTTTTCCAAGGTGGCTGCGTCGATACCGTCGGTGACTAAGATGATGCGGTAGTGACACATCGCCCGCAACAGCACTTGGGCTTCCCACTGATCAAGCGGTGTGTCTGTAGCGCCGGTGGCGCGGATATTGGCAAGTATTTTTTCCCGATCCGTGTGCGAGGTAAGAATGCGGTAAAAAGAATCACCACCAAGACCGTCTTGGCAAGCCGCCACTTCAATAATCACGCCGCCGGGTTTAACCGCAAACTCAGCCGTGCGGATGCTTTTAACCGCCTGATAGAGATTTTGATCAAGCGGATAGCCTCCATTACTGGTTATAGCTATGTCTGCCTGCATACTTGGCAGTTTAGTTAAATTCTCCACAAATTGAACCCCCGCGGCAAAGGCGTCCCTGTGATTGCCGGCAAAGGCACCGATTACGTTTTTTGCCTCATCTAATGTAACGTTAAGAATAAATTGCAGTTTGGCCTGTTCTGAAGCAGCCATCATATCGCGATGAAAAATATTCCCCTCAATGTTCCCAGCCCGCGTGCACACATGGTCGATAAATTGGGCTGAATGGTTAACTAAGATTGTATCCTTGCCTGCAATACCCGGCAAAATACTTTTGCGGCCGCCCGAGAAACCGGCAAAAAAGTGCGGTTCGATAAAACCTTCCGCAACTAAAAGATCGGCATCCACGGCCAGCCTGTTCAAGAAGCACGGCGCTCCGGAAGGTAATTCCTCCAGTTGCACCAGCGAGGACTCGTCCTGTGCGTCATGGGCCACAAAATGCTCTTGGGCTACCAATTCCGGGCCGAATTTAGCGAGCATTTCGGCCTCAGTCGGAGCTCGATGCAGTCCCGTAGCGATCAATATCGTAATGGCGGCATTGGGGTTACCGCTGCGTATTTCACGCAATAGAATAGGCAGCGTTAACGCACTGGGAACCGGTCTGGTATGGTCACTGGTAACTACCACAATGGTTTGGGCCCGGGCGGCCAAATCCCTCAGTCTGGGGCTGCCGTAGGGCTTGGCTAGGGCCTGTTCCACTAACTCAGTACCCGGTGCTTCCCCGTGATAGGTCTGGGGCAAGAGTACCCCGGCAAGTCGTTCTGCTGGTATGTCTGCCTCCAATACCTGGTGTCCATACGGAACTTTTACCAACATAAGTTGTACCTCCTTTAATTTGTCCCAACTGCTGATTGCAGGCTTTGCATACTTGCGCCAAACTAAACGTAAACGTGCTAATGATGCCGAAATGGTTTATAATAATTCTTATTCTAAAAGCTAAATTTGTCAATACGGGGAGCAACAAGCGTGGATAATTCCGATAAATTAGAAAAGTTTACCGCAGGAGACTTGGCCCTGCTGCCGGAACCATATCAAAAATTCTATCATGCGGCGCTATGCATCATACCCGCTTCCAGACTGTTTTGCGACCCTTTACGTACGCTGGCCTACGGCATTGATGCAAGTTTTTACCGAATGATCCCTAAGCTCGTCGTTAAACTGCAGACCCGGGAAGAGTTGGCGCAGGTATTGCAAATTTCAACCAGACTGCAAGTACCCGTGACCTTTCGCACTGCAGGCACAAGTCTTTCCGGCCAGGCTATCACCGATTCCGTCTTGCTGGTATTGCAGGGAAGCTGGCAAAACTATACCATTCACGCTGACGGTACCCACATCAGTTTAGAACCGGGTATTGTCGGGGCCGAAGCCAACTACTATTTACAACGTTATGCCCGCAAAATCGGGCCGGATCCAGCCTCGATTGATCACGCCATGATTGGCGGCATTGCCGCCAATAATTCCAGTGGTATGTGCTGTGGCACGGCCGACAATAGCTATAAAACGGTTGCCGGCATCAAACTCATCTTACAAGACGGCACACTGCTGGATACCGCCGACACCGCCTCCTGCCTCTCTTTGCACACGACTCATCCTAATTTAATTGCCGCAATCACTCAAATCCGCGCTGAAATTATGCAAGACAGCGAGCTGGCTGAATTAATTACCCGCAAATATAAAATCAAGAATACGATGGGCTATAGTCTCAACGCTTTTGTCGACTACTCTGACCCCATAGCGATAATTGAACATTTGATGATTGGCTCCGAAGGAACGCTGGGCTTTATAGCCGAGATTACTTTTGCAACCATACCTGATTATGTCCACAAGGCTTCCGCTCTGATTATTTACCCCGCTATGTCGCAAGCTTGCTTGGCTGTGATGCAGCTTGATCGGGACATCGTGGCGGCAGCAGAATTAATGGATCGGATATCACTCAAATCCGTGGAGGACAAACCGGGCATGCCTCCTTACCTTAAAACGTTGTCAGCTGACGCTGCTGCCCTGTTAGTAGAGGTCAGAGCCGAGGATGCGGCAGCATTGGCTCAAGCCATGGCTGCGGTCAAGTCCGTGCTGGCAGTGATCCCCACGGAGCTGCCACTTGAGTTTACGGATATCAAAGCGGAGTACGACAATTTATGGAATATTCGCAAAGGGATCTTTCCTGCTGTTGGCGCCATGCGCCGGCTCGGGACAGGCGTGATTATTGAGGATGTTGCCTTCCCAAAAGAACATTTGGCGGCTGCAACGCTGGATCTGCGCCATATTCTTAACAAGCACGGTTATAATGATGCGATCATTTACGGCCATGCCCTAGACGGTAATCTACACTTTGTTTTCACGCAGGACTTTGGTCAGTCTGTTGATCTGCCTCGGTACGAGGCCTTAATGCAGGATGTCGGGGAGCTAGTGGTCAGCACCTACCATGGTTCGCTTAAAGCGGAACACGGCACCGGCCGCAATATGGCCCCATTTGTGGAGCTGGAATGGGGTGCGAAAGCGTATGATCTGATGTGCCGGATTAAACAAGCTTTTGACCCGAACAATTTGTTAAATCCCGGGGTTATCATTAATGACAACCCCAATGTCTATCTGGAGAATCTTAAAGGAATGCCGCAAGCCCACACTATCATCGACCGGTGTACCAATTGCGGCTTTTGCCAAGTAATCTGCCCATCGAAGAACCTCACCCTTACCCCGCGCCAGAGAATTGTGGTCCAACGTGAAATTGCTGAACTTAAACGCACCGGTCAAGATCCGGTACGGTTACGGCGACTTGAAAGCGATTATGTTTATCTGGGAGATGCAACCTGCGCTACCGACGGTTTGTGCGCCACTACCTGTCCGTTATCAATTAACACAGGCAATCATGTTAAGTATCTTCGCTCACAACATGTATCGCCGACTGCGGTGCGATTGGCAGCATCAATTGCCACCAATATGCAAAAAGTAACTGGTCTAACCCGCTTTGGCCTCAAAGGACTCAACCTGGCCCACTCCGTCTTAGGCACCTCGGCCATGACTTCTCTGTCTGGCAGCGTTCGCAAACTAAGCTCTGACCGCTTACCACAATGGAACCCCTGGATGCCTGCGTGCGGCTTCGTCCCGCCTCTGCCGGCTAAAACAGCCGGCACTAAACCGAAAGTAGTGTATTTTCCCAGCTGTATTAGTCGTTCCATGGGGCCGGCTAAGGCCGATATTGATCAACGTTCCCTCAGCGAGGCGGTTGTAGCCGTCCTAATTAAAGCGGGCTATGAAGTTATTTACCCACCCGATATGCACAAACTGTGCTGTGGCATGCCCTTTGCCAGCAAAGGCTTTATCGACATCGCCGACGCGAAGAGCAGTGAGTTGGAAAAATCCCTGCTCACCGCCAGCAACAATGGGGCATTCCCGATCTTGTGCGATACCAGTCCTTGTCTTTACAGGATGCACCAGGTTTTGGACCAACGGCTCAACCTGTTTGATCCGGTAGAGTTCACGCATGACTTTCTGCTTAACCGCCTGGAATTTACTCGTGTGCCGGAAACAGTGGCTGTACATGTCACGTGCAGCGCCACTAAAATGGGCTTGCGCGACAAGTTTAAACGCGTGGCGGAGGCTTGCGCGACCAACGTAGTGCTGCCCTATCACGTTAGTTGTTGCGGTTTTGCCGGAGATCGCGGCTTCACCTATCCTGAGCTGAACGCCTCAGCGCTCGCTGCCTTGCAGCACGAGTTACCTGAGGATTGTCACTCGGGTTACTCCAATAGCCGCACCTGCGAAATTGGTCTATCCCTGCACAGCGGCATCAGCTATCAGTCTATTATGTACCTCGTTGACCGCTGTACGCATAGCAAAGGATACTAATGTATCTAGCCAAAAACCGTTGGGCAATACCTGCCCAACGGTTTTTTTGCCATCACTTCACCCACCCGCGCGCAGCGGCAATTTGCTGGGCAGCTTGATCTTGCCCGATGACTTCACCGGCCATATTTAGCAGCACTGTGCCCACGCGCAACTCACCGTAAGTGTGCTCGCCGGCCCTTAGGCTGGCCCGCTCTGCCAGTTGTTGATACACCTGTTGCAGACCCAGTGCATCAATCGTTGTCAAGGCCCCCTCTATAGTTACATTAGCCATTATGGTCCTTACATCAGAGGCCTGCATACCTTCAAGCGCACAATACGCGGCCAAGGTTTCCAGGCGGGCGTCTGCAACACGGTTGTGGGTATGAAATATGCCTGCCGCAACCTTAATGAGCTTGCCAATATGCCCCAATAAAATTACTTCCGTAATACCGTTTGCTACAGCTTCCATCAACATGTAGCCGACAAAATTACTCATTTCAGCTACTGCCTCTTCAGGGACGGCATAAAGCGCTGCAGCATGTTTAGCCCCAATCCTACCGGGAACTAAGATCATTGTTGTGTAGCCCAACGTTTGGGCTTGAACCAATTGCGGCACCAAAGATGCCTTAAACGCCTCTTCTGACATCGGCTGGACAATGCCACTAGTACCCAAAATAGATATGCCGCCTTGCACCCCTAGTTTGGCATTTAAGGTCCTGCGTGCCGCTTTCTCTCCCCCAGGCACACTCAGCGTTACAAGCGCACCCCATCCCGCCGGCAATACTTCCTTTAGGGCCTGTTCAATCATCTGCCGGGGTATAGGGTTTATAGCCGGTTCACCCACCGGGAGTTGTAAACCCGGCTTAGTCACTGTGCCCACTCCTGTCCCGGCGCAAAAGGTTACGGCGCTGCTTTCCAGGCAAGGCAGTACCTCGCACCAAACTTCTAAACCATGGGTAGAGTCTGGATCATCGCCGCCGTCTTTGACAATACAGGCCTTCGCCCCGCCCCTAACCGTCACCCCGGCCTGCACCGGCAGGGTCAAAGCACCTCCCGTCGGCAACGCAATGTCGACACTTTCGGGCAAAACTCTATCTACAATAAGATACGCTGCAGCTTTAGCTGCCCCCGCTGCGCACGACCCTGTGGTATACCCTTGTCGTAACGCTTTACCTTCAACATGTACATATCCTAATTCAGCCATAACCTTCCCCCTTGTACCTCTATGATATTTCTTGGCCCAACGCCAATTTCCTGCTTTAAACAACCTCAAATTAGGCTAACGCGCTTCGTTATTGTTGCTTTGCCGCTTTGAGCAAGGCTAAATAGAGCTAAACCGGGTAACAATATATTAACTCTCGCGAAGTCTCACCTTATTTACACTTTACCCTAGAATGTCAACAGGATATTTGCTTTAGATGTCGAATGTAAATTTGGATAGGAGGACTTGCTCTTTTTAGTACAAGCTCCATATCGGAGTGTATTCCTGTTATGCAGGTAGCAAGTCTATTCAAGTACTGAAAGGGGATTTTCTGTGCAAGAGGAATTTTTAAAAGCTTGTCGCCGGGAAGAAGTTGAATTCACACCGGTTTGGTTGATGCGGCAAGCAGGCCGTTTTTTACCGGAATATATGTCCATCCGCAGCAACCACTCATTTTTGGAAATGTGTAAAACACCGGATTTGGCAACCCAAGTAACCTTACAACCTGTGGACAGATTTGGCATGGATGCGGCGATTTTATTCGCCGATATTCTCTTGCCTTTAGAAGGTATGGGCATTGACCTGGAGTTTGCTAAAGATGAAGGCCCGGTCATTCACAATCCGGTACGCAGCCAAAAAGATGTTGATGCTTTAAAAATCATGGACGCCGAGGAAGCTACTCCGTATGTCATGGAAGCAGTGCGGCAGTTGCGGCATGAGCTGGTAGGAAAAGTGCCATTGATTGGTTTTTCGGGGGCTCCATTTACCCTAGCCAGTTATATTATCGAAGGCGGCGGTTCCAAAACATATCTCAACTGCAAACGGATGATGTATGCAGCGCCAACTGTCTGGCATGCTTTAATGCAGAAAATTTCCGAGGTTATCCTGCGTTATCTCAAAGCACAAATCAAAGCCGGTGCCCAAGCGGTTCAAGTGTTTGATTCCTGGGTCGGATGTCTCGCACCTGATGACTACAAAGAGTACGTATTGCCCTACTCCAAGTATGTTATGGACGGTTTGAAGGACCAAGGCGTTCCGGTGATTCATTTTGCCAACAATGGCTCAACTTTATTAGAAATGGTCAAGCAAGCCGGCGGCGATGTAATTGGTCTAGACTGGCGTTGTGAGCTGGATTCAGCCTGGCAGCGACTGG
This sequence comes from Bacillota bacterium, assembly GCA_021783135.1. Classification (GTDB taxonomy): domain Bacteria; phylum Bacillota; class Desulfitobacteriia; order Desulfitobacteriales; family JAJXUE01; genus JAJXUE01. The sequence goes on from JAJXUE010000034.1 coordinate 26,098, forward strand.
GTTACGACGTCGCAGTCCAAGGTAATCTAGATCCTTTTGCCCTGTTTGCGCCGCCTGCCGTCATCGAAGGCAAGGTTAAACGCATTTTAGCTCAAGCTGCCAAACGACCCGGACACATTTTCAACCTAGGCCATGGTATCCACAAGGAAACTCCCTTAGAACACGTGCAAGTACTTGTCGATGCAGTCCATAAATACAGTCGTCTATCCCTGTCCCAACTCCTAGAGGACTAAAGGGATGGATAAAGCAAATCCTATCGGCATATTACTGCTAACCTTTGGCGGACCTGACTGCCCTAATGCCATAGAGCCGTTTATGACCAGTATCATGGGGGGGCGCAAGCCACCGGCTGCTCTACTGGATAAAATGGTTGCCAGGTACAAACTTATCGGTGGAGGGAAATCTCCCCTACCGGAAGTTACCGCCCAACAGGCCACCCTGTTGGAACAACTTTTGCGGGAACAAGGTGTAATTTGCAAGGCATACGTGGGTATGCTGCACTGTCCACCTTTCATTCAAGACGCCTTGTCCGCCATGCTTGCAGATGGAATTGAGCACGCAGTAGCCGTTAGCTTGTCACCCCATTTTGCCCAAGTTACAACCGGTGCCTATGCCCAAGCGATCGAGCGTGCTATGCACACACTCGACGCTCAAATCACCGTTAATTTTGCGCCCGGCTGCTATGACTACCCTTACTTCATTGAAGCGTTAGCGGAAAAGCTTTTAACCGGCCTAGAGCAATTCCCCCCTGCAGTACGTTCGGAAGTAGATATAATCTTCACAGCCCACAGCTTACCTGTTGCTCACATTACTGACGGCGACCCTTATGTTGACCAATTGCGCACAACAGCTACCGCCTTAGTAGAAGCTCTAGGGCTCACCCATTGGCACATCGCGTTTCAAAGCAAAGGCGGTGGCCAAGGAGAGTGGTTGGGCCCGAGCGTGGAAGAAGTAATGGACAACCTGGCTGCCGCCAAGCGCTGTAACGTATTGGTGTCCCCCATCGGTTTTGCTACAGATCACATTGAAACCTTATACGATATTGATGTTGCCCAACGGCAGCACGCGGCAACACTGGGCCTTAATTTTCACCGGGCTGCCGCATTAAATACTTCGCCTAAATTTATTGCAGTGCTGGCTGAAGTCGTCCGCGCAGCAAGCAAATAACCCTCAGGAGGTGGCTTGATGCAAAAAGTCGTAATCGTGGGTGGGGGTATAACCGGACTCACCGCAGCCTATTACTTGCAGGAAAAGGCCCAGCAAGCCGGCATTGAAGTTGATTACCTCCTACTCGAACAGGGCCCCCGCTTAGGCGGTAAAATCGTAACCGAAACTGAAAACGGTTTTGTCGTAGAAGGTGGTCCAGACTGCTTTATCCGGGAAAAGCCGGCTGTACTCCAATTGGCCGCCAAATTAGGCATCAGTGATAAATTATTGCCCAGCAATGATGCCAGCACCGGCACATTTGTACTGTCCGGCGGCAAATTACACCAACTTCCGGATGGCTTAATGATTCTTGTACCAACCAAGATAATACCCTTCGCACTTAGCCCGCTAATTACCTGGCCCGGTAAATTGCGTATGGGGTTGGACTTAATTTTACCGCGCAAAAAAACTGCCAGCGACGAATCACTCGGCAGTTTTGTTACACGTCGCTTGGGGAAAGAAGCCTTAGACAAAATTGGTGAGCCGCTAATTGGCGGTATTCACGGCGGCAACTCCCAAACGATGAGCTTAAAAGCCTCCTTTCCCCGTTTTATTAAAATGGAGGAAGAACAACGCAGCCTGATTGTGGCCATGCTCAAAGCGCGGGCCAAAGCTCCCAAGCCGGCTCCGCCCAAACCGGGCGAGGCTAAGAAAACTTATTTTATGAGTTTCAAGGGCGGTATGCAGGATTTGATTGCCGGTCTTGCGGCAAGTCTGGCCCCGGAAAAACTGGTAAGCGGTGTTAAAGTAGAGAAGATTACAGCCCGAAAAGGCGGCGGCTACTCGCTTGCTCTCGCCAAGGGAGAGACAATTGAGGCTGATGCAGTCATTTTAACTACCCCTGCCTGGGACACCGCTGAACTTCTCACCCCCTTAGATACAGCTATAGCGCAAGAGCTACTCAACATTCCCCAAGCATCGTCAGCTACCATTACGTTAATTTACCGCAAACAAGACGTAAAGGATTTGGGTTCTTTCGGTTTCGTCATTCCCGCCAGCGAAGGACGACAAATCAACGCCTTGACCTTTACTTCAGTTAAGTGGAACCACCGCGTACCTAACCCTGATTTTGTTTCCTTGCGCACATTTGTCGGCGGAGGCCGCAATCAGGAACTTGCTTCTCTGCCGGACACAGAACTGGTGCAAATTGCCCGCGCCGAACTGGCAGATATATTGGGCATTCAGGGTGAACCTGTCTATAGCAAGGTTCACCACTGGATTCAGTCCAGACCCCAATATGTGTTGGGACACCTAGACGGTTTAACTCGCATTGAGGCCCGACTCAAGGAGCACCATGCCGGGTTAAGTTTGGCAGGTGCGTCTTACCGCGGTATCGGCGTGCCTGACTGCGTCAATGACGGCGAGCGCGCCGCTACCGACACGGTCGCCTTCCTACACCAAACAGGTAAATCAGCCGCTCGCTAATACGGCATAGTTCCTTAACACCTTCCATGGCCTGACCATCACCTAACAGCATGCCGCAAGGCATGCTGTTTCCATCTCCAAAACCTTTCGCTAAAATTTCACATTCTTTTCACACTTAGGCGTTATTTAGCGACGCTTTTTGCCTTATTATTAATATGTTAATATATTGTGACAGCACAACATAATAGGCTCTCGGAATTTCAGTGAAGGAAATGTGGATAATTCCAAAAATTAACTGGAAATTAAAGATGTCCAAAGTGAGATGCGTAAATGTACTATTGTTTATTAAAAATGGGCATAGCAAAAAAGCGTCACAGTCTCACTTTATTAAAGAAGCCGTTAGCCTGCTTGGGG
>JAJXUE010000035.1 GCA_021783135.1 Bacillota bacterium
TCATCCTGAGCCAGGATCAAACTCTCCATAAAATTGAAAAGTTTAAAACTTTGCTCTCTTAAACTAGAAACTCTTGACGAGTTTTTTCAGGCTTGTATTTTGCTCACTGCTGTTTAGTTTTCAAAGAACATTTTGCGTTTATCGCCATCAGCGACGTTTAATAATTTATCATATTTAGCTCTGTAAGTCAACTGGAATATTTGCCGTGCTAGAATAAAACTTGCTTGCTATTTTTGCACTGACTCAAATTTAAGGTATGTATTTGGCACCTCGCCAACTATAACTGTTTCCGTAATCGGAACAATGGTTGCCACTGTTACTTCTGAACTAGCCAAGGGAATCACCACTTTAACCCTTGACTCGATGTTAAGCAACAGGCGATGTTTAGTTTGATTAATTCCCGCTGCGGCAAATTCATCTTGAACTTTAACTTGAACAGTACCAAGTGGCACTACTGCAATTTTGACTAACGGACCATAACTGGCTAAGATTTTACTTCCCAAGGCTTGACCCAATGGCAAATTAAATCTTTGCGTACCCATTTCCTTGAGTTTTTGCTGTAATACCAAGGTCGTCTCTGCAGCAATTTTACTAAGTTTTATCGTATTGGCCTGCATGAGCACAATCCTACCTTGCTTATCTTGCACGGTGTAAATCAAATCACGATAATTAATGTCACCCAAACTGGCAACAACGGTTTGTGCGATCCTCTCCGTGGCAGCTTGGCTTACCTTCGTGTTTGCCACAGTCAAAATTGTATCTTGCAGATTATGCTCGATCAGAAAAACCACAATCGCCACTGAGATTAGCAAAACCAAGACCTTAGTTCTACGCAGGGATAGGTACCAATAAATAGAGCGCCTGACCAAGTCATTCACCTCCATTAATTATAATATGAAGGAAGAAGGACAAAGGTGCAGACGCTTGAAAAATTTCTTATTACTGATTTTTTCTAATCTATTCGCTTAACTTGTGCAAACTTGCGTTTTCCGGCACGTAGAATTAGCCCATCGCTAAGTTCTATGTCTTCATCAATACTCATCACCTTATGTTCTCCAGCCTTAACGGCTCCTTGTTCAACCAGCCTACGCGCTTCATTCTTACCCGAAGCCAGACCAGCATCAACTAACACAATCAAAATGTTAGCTCTGTGGCCACATTCGTTCGACGGGATGTAATGCGGTATCTCGTCCGGCAGTTCTTTGTTTTGAAACATCCTAATAAATTCGGCCTGAGCAGCTTCTGCCTGAGCCAGATCATAGTAAATATGCACAATTTCACGACCCAACCGCATTTTTAGATCGCGTGGATGCACGTCTCCATTAGCCAGCCCTTGCTCAATAGTTTTGATTTCTTCTAAGGGTACCTTAGTCACAAGTTCAAAGTAACGCACCATCAGTTCATCCGGTATCGACATAGTCTTACCAAAAATTTCACGCGGAGATTCATATACCCCAATATAATTCCCCAAGCTCTTGCTCATCTTATGAACTCCGTCTAACCCTTCCAAAATAGGAGTCATTAGGGCAATTTGCGGTTCCTGTCCATATTCTTTTTGGAGTGTCCTCCCCATGAGAAGATTAAATTTTTGGTCAGTACCACCCAATTCGACATCTGCCTTTAATGCTACTGAATCATACCCCTGCATTAACGGATAAAAAAATTCGTGTATACTAATTGGTTGACCTTCTTTATACCGTTTAGAAAAGTCATCTCGTTCAAGCATGCGAGCCACAGTTACGGTAGCCGCTAATTTTATCAAATCAGCAAAGTTCAGTGGCGCCAGCCAGTGCGAATTAAAGGTAATTTGTGTTTTATCTTGGTCTAAAATCTTAAATATTTGTTCTTTATAAGTCTGAGCATTGGCCAAAATTTGTTCTTCAGTCAACTGTTTTCTGGTTTCGGACTTTCCTGTAGGATCGCCAATTCGCCCCGTAAAATCACCGATTACAATAATTGCCTCATGCCCTAAATCTTGAAACTGACGCATTTTCTGCAATGGTACTGTGTGCCCCAAATGGATATCCGGTGCGGTAGGATCAAGTCCCAATTTAACTTTTAATGGTACACCGGAGGTTAGCGATTTGCGGATCTTGGCCTCTAGTTCGTTTTCCGGCACAATTTCCACCGTTCCACGCCGTATAATCTCCAGTTGCCTGGCTATTTCCTGCGACAAATTCATAATATTTCTTTCCCAACCCTTTATAAAATATTTTCTTCTTAAATATTAATTTTAAATCTTTTTACACTCGACATCAAGTATTGCTTGAGTTCTAATTTCCAACTATACCCAATACCGCGTACTAATTTTTATTTTTATATGCCGTATGGTATAATTAACGATATTCTGGGTAATACTTTAATATTTTAGGGAGGTATTCCATGCCTAATCCCAATCCCGGCAAGGGAGCTAAGCCTCAACGTAAACGCAAATTATCAAAACGGCGTTTGGTAGTATTGACTATTTTAACAATTGTTTTCATTGCTTTCGGAGTGGGTGCCGGAGTTGTTGCCTCAATAGTGGCCAAAACTCCCCCGTTTAACCCTGAGTTGCTAACTAGTAATCAACAATCCTCAATTATTTATGACAAGGATGGCAAGCAAATCGGTTTAATCCATGCCTCCGAAAACAGACAGGTTGTCCAGTCCAAAGATATTCCCTACAAAGTAAAACAGGCCTTTGTTGACGTGGAGGATGTCCGCTTCTACCAACATGGCGCGATAGACCTTTACGGCATCGCCCGTGCCTTTGTCAACGATATCCGGGGACGCAAATTGGAAGGCGGCAGTACCATAACTGTGCAATTGGCGCGTAAGGTTTTTTTAACTCCTCAGCAAACCATAACTCGTAAAATCCAGGAAGCAGCCTTGGCCATTCAACTTGAAAGAATTTATACCAAAGACGAAATTCTTACGTTCTATTTAAATCGAATAGATTTTGGGGAATCCGCATACGGCATTAAGGCTGCGGCTCAGACATATTTCGGCATTAGTGATTTAAGCAAATTAGATACAGCCCAGATAGCACTGCTGGCAGGTATGCCGCAAGCACCTTCGGGATACGATCCCTATTATCACCCGGAAGCAGCTAAGAAACGCCGTACAATTGTCTTAGGGGTACTGCTAGAACACAAGCTTATTTCCCAAGCAGAATATAACAAGGCTTTGAATGAACCGTTTGCTTTTGTAGATCAAATGGAGAAGGACAAGAAAAACCCGGCAGCGCTTAACCAGGCCGGTGTGACAGTAAGTTACAAATTTCCTTACTTCGTTGATTATGTACTGCATGATCTTGAGTCAACCTATGGTATCAGCGAACAAGAGCTCTATACCGGTGGTCTCAAAATCTATACCACGGTCGATAGTAAAATCCAAGCTGCTGCAGAAACAGCCTTTGCCAATCCAAATAATTTCCCGCCTGACAGAGGTGGTCAAAAGGTTCAAGGTGCTATGGTTATCATGGATCCCAAAGACGGTTCCATTCGAGCCATGGTGGGTGGTCGCCAATACGGGCCAGGCGCCATGCCTTTTAACCGCGCCTGGCAAGCAGAACGCCAGCCAGGCTCCAGTATTAAACCCCTTGCCGTATATACCCCAGCCTTAGCCAAAGGTGGCTATTTCCCCGGCACAGTACTTGACGACATGCCTGTAAGCTATCCCGGCGCAGCAGGAACCACATGGTCTCCGGTGGACGATAATATCGTCGGCGGGCAAGGATGGCAAGGTCTAATTACGATGCGTCACGCTTTAGCCCAGTCTGTCAATGTATACGCCGTCAAGTTGTTAAATAAAATAGGCGTTGATTATGGTTGGCAATTTGCTAAAGACAAATTTGGCTTACCTTTAAAAAACAGCGATCAAGTGCTAAGCCTGGCCTTAGGAACGCCTGAGGTATCCTTGCTGGATATGGTATCCGCATACTCTGCCTTTCCTAACGGCGGTGAGTTAGCGCAACGGCATTCGGTTGTTAAAGTATACGATAACAAGGGCAATTTGCTGATTGACAATACAAATGTGCCGAAAAAGAGGATTTTTAGTCAACAAGTTGACTACTTAATCAACAGCATGCTTCGGAGTGTCGTGACAGGTTCAGGCGGAACAGGCTGGCGAGCCCAATTTGGCAATTGGTATGTTTGTGGCAAAACCGGCACCACTTCACTCTATAATAATAACAATATTAATGGGAGCCGTGATGCATGGTGGATGGGTTACACGCCCGATTACGTTGGCGGAGTTTGGATGGGTTTTGACAGTAGCAATACGCAGGTCAATATGGCCGGTAACTACGGTGGGGATAAACCTGCTCTACTCTGGCGGCAAGTAATGATGGTGGCGCACGAAGGTCTTCCGGTTATCTCCAATCCGCCTGTGCCATCTGGTCTTAGTTCCATCACATATGATACAAAATCCGGTCTTACCCCCTCCAGTCTCACACCACCGCAATTTATTGCACGCGACTACGCAATCCAAGGCGCAATGCCTGTTGGGGTTAGCTCTGTGTGGATGAAAATGAATGTGGATGCAGCTAACGGGTTGCTACCTGGTCCTAATACAAAAAATATAGTGAGCAAGGTGTTCTTAAATATTAACCGCAGTCCTAATGACCCATGGCCTTCAGACGAACTCCCCTATAAACCTCCTACCAAATACTCTGGTGGTAACTCTAGCAACGCCGCTACCGGCAGTACAAACGGGGGGAGTAACGGGACAAACGGGGGTACTAACGGGGGTACTAACGGGGGCACACCGTCTCCCGGGACCACTAGTCAACCAACCCTACAAACAACAATAACCATCAGTTCGCCGCCAAGTTATGCTAATAACCAAGTCACCATTGGTATTACGGCGAGCAATAATGCAGAACTACAATATAGCGTAAATGGGTCAAGTCCAGTCGTGCTATCCGGACAAATTTTCCAGGCGGGACAACCAGGCAGCCTCGTTGTTCCTCTCGCCGGTTCACCTGTACCAGGGACCAACTACTCTTTCACAATCTCCCCTGTCGATCCCAATACTACCTTAATAAGTGGTCCGCCGCAAACGGTAACTTGGAGCGTGCCTGGCTAAATATAGGTAAAAGGGAGTATCGCTAACTACTGCAAAAAAAGTAGTTTTGCGACACTCCCTTTTACTTGAGCACGATCACCGATACTCCCGACCCGCCTTCGCCATGTTGCCCCAAACGCTGACTTTTCACATGGGGGTGGCTGTTGAGGTATGCCTGCAAGGCTGTGCGCAAAGCCCCGGTTCCCTTCCCGTGAATTAGGCAAACCTGTTCCAAACCAGACAGTACGGCATCGTCGAGATATTTATCAACTTCATAAATTGCCTCGTCAACCGTCATGCCTCTTAAATCAAGCTCCTGATTAATTGCAGCCGATTTTTCTTTGCCTATCTTGGCTGCACCCGTTTGGAGGGTTTGTCTGGGCAAATCCAAACTAGGTCGCAATTCATCCAACTGCAAATTAACCTTCATGATACCGACTTGAACCATCACCTCACCACTTGGGCTTGGCTGTGATAAGATGTGTCCTTTTTGTTTTAGCTTTGGTATATCTACTTCTTGGCCTAACTTAACCTTCTGGATGGGCCGGCCTGCTGCGAGCGGTTTGTTTTGTTCCAGCCGATCACCAGTACTCTGTTGCATCCGCTTGAGTCGGGTTCTGGCGTCATTGATAGTGTGAAAGCGAACCTTCTCTTCTGCAGCAGCTATCTTAAGCTGGGCAATTATTTCTTCTGCTTCGACTTTGGCCTGCTTGATGATCTCGAGCGCTTCATTACTGGCCTTTTCGACGATCTGTCTCTCCTTATTAGCCAGTAGGCGTCTTTCTTCCGCCATGTTATCCCGTACTGCCTCCAATTCACGCCGCAAGCGGTCAGCCGCTTCGCGATCACTGGCAGTCGCGCGTTGCGTTTCCTCCAGACTTTGCAATAGATCTGAGACTTGAACCTCACGTTCACTCAGAAATCCACGTGCAGAGCTAACCACTTCGTCGTTCAGACCTAAGCGTGATGCAATCTCAAAAGCATTGCTTTTGCCCGGTGTGCCGATTAGCAGTTTATATGTAGGTCGTAATGTGGCAAGGTCAAACTCAACGCTCGCATTCTCCACACGAGAATTGTTATAGGCAAAGTTTTTAAGTTCGCTGTAATGGGTGGTAACTATTGTTTTGGCGCCCCGCAGCTGAAGATATTGCAGAATAGCCATAGCTAGGGCCGACCCTTCGGTTGGGTCCGTTCCGGCTCCTGCTTCATCCAACAATACCAAAGAGCTATGATTGACCAAAGCCAGGATTTCAACAATATTACTCATGTGAGAAGAAAATGTGCTCAGAGACTGCTCTATACTTTGTTCGTCCCCAATGTCGGCAAAAATATTATCGAAAATACTAAGCTCTGTGTCTTGTTCTGCCGGCACATGCAGGCCTGCTTGGGCCATCAAACAAAAAAGTCCAATCGTCTTGAGCGAAACAGTCTTCCCGCCAGTATTAGGCCCTGTGATTACCAGGGTGTCAAAAGCATACCCAATATTAATACTTACGGGGACTGTTTTTCCTTTAATCAGCGGATGGCGACCTTTGATAATGTTCACTCGTCCCTGTTGGTTAAGTTTTGGCTCACCGGCATCCATCTGAGCACTTAACTTGCCCTTAGCAAAAATAACATCTATCTCACCTAACGTTGTCAAAGTATCACTTATTTCATCCAGAAGCAGCGCTACAGAGTGAGTTAAGTCCCGCAAAATTCTTTCTAATTCTTGTTTTTCCCGCGCAAAGAACCTTCTTAGGTCATTATCCATTTCCACCACTGCCAGGGGCTCAATAAACAGAGTAGCTCCACTGGCAGATTGATCGTGGACGATACCAGGAATCTGAGCGCGATATTCCTGTTTAACCGGAACAACGTAGCGTTCGTCGCGTAGGGTAATAATCGGATCTTGCAGGAACTTTTGGTATTCCGAACTACGAATAATGTGCTCCAGGCGGTCTTTAATCCTACCCTGGAGGCTTTTTATTTGGCGTCGGATATTGCCTAAATCGACCGAAGCCTGATCGAGTACCTCTGCATCCTCACCAATACAACGGCTAATTTTGTCCTCGAGCGGGCGAAAGACCCCAATCAATTCACCCATGGCCTTGAGCGACACATACTTGGGGGGTAACTCATATAAAAACAATTTCAAGCGACGACCTGCTCTAAGTGTACCTGCGATGTCCAAGAGTTCGCTAGGCTGCAGCATACCGCCGATTGCCAACTTGCGTAAGAGGGAACGGAGGTCACGTAAGCCACCTAAGGGCAGGTTCGGATAAAGTCTAAGAATATCCTTGGCTTCTGTGGTCTCTTGTTGCGCATTTGCCGCCTCAACTAAGGTAGCAAACGGCAACAATACTTCCGCCATATCTTTGCTGAGTTGAAAGCTACAACAATTTACCAACATTTCCCGTACTTTTGGAAACTCCAATTTACGTATTGTCTTGCTCAACAAATCCTTCACCTTCCCCCCAGAAGGGTATCTTTACACTACACCTCGAAAGTAGTGACCTTTAGTAAACCCTTCGGGACGCAGACCTTTCATTTCCGTCAGGTTAGCCTGATCAGGCTGGTAGCCTTGCGGATTGCATAAAAATCGGTCTATTTCCCGCCGGTAAAGTTGAGTCACTTTGCCAACATACCCGGCTGTCTCTTTTTTCAATTCTAACCGCAAAACACCGGCGCCGGTACTTACTAACTGGCTGATGTGTTCAATCATATTTATTTCTCTAGCGTTAAAAACATACATGCGGCAATGTTGATCACTTTCTAACGGAAAAGTAAAATTCATGCGATCTTTAAGGCCAAACTGTTGCTGTTTGCATGGTTGTGAACAACCGTCACGTTTACCCCCACCAAGCACTGCACCCATCGCACAATATTCACTCAGCATTAAAGGGAGCGTTCCATGCACAATCAGCTCAGTCACGGGATTGTGGTGCAATTTGAATTGATTCAGTTGCGGCAAACTCAGTTCCGGCGAAAGCGTAGCGCATCTAACTCCGAGCTCAGCCAAAGCCCTAAGCGAAATATCATTAAATATATTTAAATTATAGTCAGCATGAATCACATAATTGTACTTGCGAATTAAGGCCAAACCGCCTAAATCTGCTGCTTGGACATGGCCACAACCCAAATTGGTCAAAGTCTCTATATACCTATGCAAGTACGGCAAATTATGCTCTGCTACAATTTTCGGCAGTTGTACCACAGGCGTGATGTTGTTCCTTTGACAGAGATTAACTGCTTGGACTAATTCCTTGCGCCCCATGGCTTGTTTAGAGCGAAATTGGTCGCCACCGAAGTAGATAATGTCAGCACCCGCAGCGACAGCTTTTTCTACTGACGCAAAGTCCCCAACACTCACGGAGAGGCTGACTTTAGACCGGGCTCCGGTCTGTTTGGCTTGTTTGGTGTGCGAATTTAGTTTGTTCCACCGCTCATCGAGAGCCTGACGGGAAAGTATCGGTCGCTCGTCAAGTTTGGCTGCCATGACTCCCTCAACAGCTTGACGCCTTGCTTCGTTTATCTCACTGACTGGAACTATCAATTCTCCGCTCAAATCGGTTGTAATCTCACCCAAGGTATATGGCGTATTACCCAACCTATCGAGTTGACGTGCCAAGTACTCATCATTGAGCGGCCTTTTCATCGCCGTTTCCAGTTTGGCATGAGTCAAACCAATTCCTCGATTGCCGGAATTATCTGTCGCAATTACTTTTAGAGGTTGATTTAGCTTCCCTTCAACATGAAAACTTAAAGTCATTTTACGGGTTGACTTGCCCTCTTGATAGCTTAGCCTAGCTTTTTGCATCAACCGTTCATCATGTGTTTTGAATACCCTGTTGCCTGTGCCGACTAAACATGGGAAGTCGATCCAAACTAGTTGACCAGGCGAGGCGCTTTCTGTCTCCCGGCCTTCTACCCAGATATGCTGGACATAAGCACCTTCGCGCCCCTTGTTAACCCATACTTCAATGCCGTCGCCGACACTAAGCTCACTTTCTAATTTAAGTTGAACCTGTCCCTTACCCTTATCGTATTGCTGAATTCTCCCCAACATAACACCCCTGTTATTGGGCCGATGATAACTCATTAGTTCAGCCGCTTGGTTGCCGCGTAGATGACCTATGGTAAATTCACGATTAAATATTTGGGCCAACTCTCGATGTTCCTCGGGTGTTCCCGTCTCCCCGCTGCCCAACCTAGTCAAAGCTTGGCGATAATTTCTCACCACAGTTGCTACATATTCAGGTCGCTTCATCCGTCCCTCTATTTTCAACGAAGCAACCCCGGCTTGCGTTAAATCCGCTAGCTGGTCGAGCAGATTCAAGTCTTTTGGGCTAAGTAAATGTTCCCCGACCTCTATGCCAGGTATGCCAGAATTTCGTTTTAAATCTACAAGTTGATAGCTCATCCGGCAAGGCTGAGCACAACGTCCGCGGTTACCGCTCCTGCCGCCAATCATACTACTCAGCAAACACTGCCCCGAATAACTTATACATAGCGCACCATGAATAAATACCTCAAGCTCAGCCTCTGTTGTCTTAAAGATAGCAGCCATATCGTTAAGTTCGGTTTCGCGGGCGAGAACTACTCGTTCAAAGCCCAAGTCCTGCATTAGACGCACTCCAGGTGTATTCAACACAGTCATTTGCGTACTCGCGTGTAGCGCAAGTTCAGGCAGCACGTGCTGTGCTAGGTATGCTACACCCAGGTCCTGCACGATTACGGCATCTATACCGATTGTGTACAGCTGATACAAATACTCCACTAACTCTGGGATTTCCGCATTGGCTATAATAATGTTGACTGTAACATACACCTTAACATCGCGCAGATGGGCGTATGCTAAGGCCTCGCGCAGTTCATCTAAGTTGAAATTTGCCGCGCCGGCTCTGGCATTAAAGGCCTGCCCACCAAGATAGACAGCATCAGCACCATTCTCAACGGCAGCTCTAAACGCTTCCATTCCCCCTGCCGGTGCCAAAAGCTCAGGTATTTTCATCAAGGGTTCTCCTTCTTTAAACATTTGTTGCAACTTTTACGACAAAAGCAGCCAAATCTCCAATACTCGCCACACTTGCGTATGGCGTTCGCGCATAATCCCCTATCAGCAAGAGAGGCACCGGATTAGTGGTATGACCCTTAAGCGTAATATCCTCCACGTTCCCGTGGTCACTCGTAACCAGTATTAGCGTATTATTATTGACATTAGCAGCTACCGCTGACAAAAAACTATCGATTCTTTCAATTATTGCTATACTCGAGGACAATTCTTGTTTATGCCCGCATAGATCGGTCTGAAAATATTCAAACAAGGTAAAATCGTATTCTGCAGCAAGGTTAGCCAGATTAAGGCCTGCTTGTTGCGGTGAATAGACAGGAAATCCTCCCTCAAATTCGTCCAGAAAATGGTTGGTAATATCCTGATACACTGCCTTACCTTGCCGTAAGTCTGTTAAGCTGCGCAACTCTACCCCGGCGGCCAATGTAGACAGCGTAGAGGTAGCATGCTTGCGCTTGCCTTGCGTAACCAACTCAAAGTACATCGGTGAAAACGCGTTGGCAAAGGTTACTTTATACCCTTGATCCTTTAACTGTTTGAAAAGACTGTGCTCAGCAATTACTTTTTGCAGGGTGGTGGTAGGGTAGGCATTAATATGGCGTCCCTCGAGTTGGGCAGCATTAACTCCGGTCCATAAAGTTGTCTGTCCGGTTGCACTCTGCGGCACACCAGGCACGCCTAATGTTGCCTCAAGCGGCTTTAATAGCACCTGAGTAGTATGAATTTCATTTTTTCCCCATAGGTTATGACCGTGCAGGATTGTATCGAGAAAAGGCGTTTTTGCCGCTACTACGGGATTAACAAGTGGGTCATTCATACCCAGTCCCAGTCCATCAATAAAAATCTCTAACACCTGCATTACATAACCCTCCCCACCAAAACTTAGGCCGCTATTGGCCTTAGCGCTTGTTTAGCCACTTTTCCAGTTCACTTAGTGACTTTGTATTTAGCACATCACCTCTAGCCAGTCCTGCGCGCCTTGCGGTGAGTACACCATATTCCATATCGTCCAACTCTTCCGTATCATGCGCATCCGTGTCAATCACAATCGGAACGCCCCAATCTCGCGCCATTGCCGCATATTTATCTTTCAAATCCAGCCGCGCAGGTGAGGCATTAATCTCGAGCGCCTTTTTATTTTTTGCGGCTATCTCAAATACCTTAGCCAAGTCAACATCAAATGGGTCACGCCTGCCAACCAAGCGGCCTGTCGGGTGGGCCAAAATATCGACATGGGGATTTTTTAGCGCACTCTCAATCCTTTGCGTCATCGTCACGCTATCTTGCTTATATCGCATGTGAACTGATGCAACCACGACATCCAATTCTGCTAAAACATCGTCGGGAAAATCCATACTTCCGTCTTTGAGAATGTCGGTTTCTGCCCCGGCTAATACCTTTAATCTGCCAGCGAGCTCAGCATTAACTGTGTCAATTTCTTCGCGCTGTTGTAACAATTGTTCCGGTTGTAGTCCTTTGGCCACAGTAAGATTACGGGAATGGTCACAAATTGCAATATACGCATAGTTCTTCTTGACGGCTGCAAAAGCCATATCCCTTACGCTTTGCCCTCCATCACTCCAGCGAGTATGCATGTGTAAATCTCCTGCCAAGTCAGTCAACTGCAATAAGTTGTCCGGCACCTTAAGGTCAACTTCACCCTCGCGCAGTTCGGGTGGGATGGCAGGTAAACTTAACTCCCGATAAACTCCAAGCGGCATCATTTCCCAACTGAGTCCCTGCTGCTCAGCCAGTCTCCGTAACTTGGCATGATGTGCTATGTCTCCACTAAAATGTTCTCTGGCCTGTTCGAACACTTCCGGCGCAACTATATGAATATCAACCGGCAACCCGAACCAGGTTTGAGCACGTAAGTAGTTATCTTTTTCATCTAAAAGCCGCTCTATTTTAGGAAAAGATCCAAAGGCCACCTTAACTCCGGCAAAATCGTTGCTGGCGACAACTAAATCCAAGTCTCGCACAGTTTCTCGGCCACGAATGGTACTGCCAACGATGGCAACACTGGTCACGTATGGCAGTTTGGCTAAAAAAACCTGCAATTCTCGGCCCAACGGCAAAGCTAAGCCTAGGGAAAATTGCTCCGGCGGTTCTTGCAACAGCGCAAGGCCTCGCTTGAGCTTAGCCTCGGTCTTGCTGCTGAGTCCTTTGATCTGCCTAATCCGTCGCTTTTCCACAGCTATTTCCAGCTCTTCGAGGGTCTGAGGCTTAAGTTCCTGCATAATTGCCCGGATGGTTTTTACGCCGATACCCGGTATATGCAGAAGTTTGGCAAACTCAACCGGAACTTTCTCCTTTAGCTCCGCGTGAAAGGTTGACTTTCCTGTAGACGCCAGTTCCACAATCACTTGAGCCAAGGTTGCCCCGATACCGGGTAATTCCATTATCTGTTTGGGGTTAGTCACAGGATAACCCGGATTTTCCCGCAAAACCAGTGCGCCATTGTAATAGGCCCTGGCTTTAAAGGGATTTTCCTCGGTTAATTCCAGCAAATCACCAATTTCCTCCATCGTCTTGGCAACTTCATAAAGTTCCATACTCCACACCCTAAAATGTTATTCTGAAGCAAGTGTTCCCCAACACCCTACTGTTTAATTACACGCCATCCAGCAAAAAGCACCCGGTAAATCCAGGTGCTCAAGCGCTATTTCTATAACTCTTTTTCTGCATCCAGGACTTTAGTCACGGCTCTGTGCTCTTGCTTCAACTTAGCGAGTTCGTCAGCAAAGTTCAGGGCAGCCAATACGGCAACTTTGGTGGTGGTCAACCTGGGGTTACGTTGACTGATTAACCGCATTTTTCTATCCAGCAGTACCGCGAGACCTTCGATATGGGCTTGGTCTTCGTTTCCCAGCACGATATATGATTCGCCAAATATATTGACCGACACTTTCCGTTTGCCTTGTGCCATTACCGCTCCCCCAATTCGCTGTCGTTTGGTGCTTACTTCGACTTGATGTGACTTTTTTCCTGCAATTACTGGCGTAGTTCCGCACCAAACTCCTTATCCAAGGTCGCCTTGATCGTTTCATGCAGCTTAGTTACCTCTTCATCCGTTAAAGTTCTTTCGCCTGATTGATAATTTAAGGTAAAAGCCAAACTTTTCTTGCCCTTCGGTACTTGCTGACCTTGATAAACATCGAATAGACGAACTTCACGCAACAGCTCTTTGCCAACCTTACGGATTGACCGATAGATTTTTTCAACTGTAACTGTTTCGTCAACCAATAGAGCAATATCACGCGTAACCGCAGGGAAGCGAGGCACCGGAGAAAATTTAACTTTACCCTCTGCCGCTGCAAACAAGGCCGGTCCGTCAAGCACAAAAACGTAGGTATTACCCGGCAAGGCATAAGCCTCAACCACCTCAGGATGCAATTCACCCATAAAACCGGCAACTTTACCGCGGATCATGATATTGGCAGTGCGCCCCGGATGCATAAAAGGAATATCCTTGACACTTATAAAGCTGTAATTATTAATTCCTAAATCTGTAAAGAGACTTTGCAAAGCGCCTTTCACAAAGAAGAAATCCTGCGTAACTTGAGCTTGATTCCACGTTTTCGGCACTGTACCGCAGGCAAGCCCGGCAATTTCATAAATTTCATCGGGTAAAGACAGCATTTGCGGATCGGTCGGGAGATACACATAACCCTGTTCGAAAAGTGTCAAGTCAAGATTGCGACGACTAACGTTGCGTGCGGCAGTTTCCAACAAGCCAGGAAGCAAAGTTGTACGCATCACACTTAATTCATCCCGCAACGGATTTAACACCTTAATTTGGCGCCGCCAGATATGTTCTTCAACCAACTTAAGTCGTTCTAGAGCCTTAGGACTACTAAAGCTAAAGTTGATAACCTCAGTAAAACCAGATGCGGCCATACTCTTCTTGGCTGCCAGCTTTAAGCCTTGTTCTCGGCTTCTTTTACCTAAAGTTGTAACACCGCGCGGTAAAGTTGTACCTATTTTGTCAAAACCATGCAGGCGCGCAACTTCCTCAATTAAGTCTACTTCAACAACCAAATCGGCCCTGTAGGGCGGGATTTGCACGACAAGTTTTCCGGCTTCAGCCCAATGCATAGCAAAATCCAACCGTGCCAGCGTGGACTCAATCTGTTCATCTTTGAGATTAAGTCCCAATAGGGCATTAACCTTGGCCGTATGCAGTTCTAGGGCCACAGGCGCAAGCGGCTCCGGATAACTATCAAGCACCGGCCCAACTGCCCGTCCGATTCCTAACTGTTCCACTAAAGTAGCGACTCTTCCTAGAACTGCAACGAGGTTAGCCGCATTGACCCCCTTTTCAAAGCGTTGGGACGCTTCGGAACGCAGTCCTAATTTACGACTCGTTCGCCTGACACTAGAGCCCAGAAAATGGGCTGATTCAATCAAAATGCTACGCGTATCCGCAGTGACTTCCGAATTAAGACCACCCATGACTCCCGCTATCGCTACCGGTGAGTCTTGATCCGCAATAACTAACATCTCAGCGTCAAGTGTTCGGGTTACATTATCCAAGGTGACAATCGTTTCGCCGGGCTGCGCCGGGCGCACTATAATCTGATTACCGGCTAGTTTGGCAACGTCAAAGGCATGTAACGGTTGACCCATTTCCAACATGACATAGTTCGTAATATCTACTAAATTGCTAATCGGACGCATACCAGCGGCAGTTAAACGCTGTTTCATCCACAACGGTGACTCACCGATCTTGACGTCTTCAATCAGCATGGCAGCATAGCGTCTGCAGAGAGCTGGGGTTGCAATCGTGACCTTGGTCGCTACTTCACCGGCAGGAAGCTGCGGTTCGATGCCATTAGCCCATGCCGGCAAATGCAATGCGCCACCCGCAATAGCCGCAACCTCGCGGGCTACATTAATCATACCCAGGCAGTCAGCTCGATTTGGGTACAACTCCAATTCCAAAACATATTCATCTACGCCCAAATATTCCGCGAAGGGCTGCCCAACTTGCGCATCCTCCGGCAGAATCAAAATACCGTTTTGGGAGCGTTCCGACCAATCTTGCGGGTCAAGGTTCAACTCACCGGTCGAACAAAGCATGCCGTTTGACGGCACGCCGCGTAATTTTGCCGGTTTTATTTCTACCCCATTTGGCAGGTGCGCCCCGTCCATCGCTACAGGCAGCTTATCACCTGTTTGGACATTTTGCGCCCCTGTGACAATTTGCCTTGTTTCGGTACCAACATCGACCTGGCAAATCCATAATTTATCTGCATCAGGGTGATGCTCCATGCCGGTAATCTGCCCCACGCAAACTCTATCTAAGCTTTGAGCCAAATTTTCTACTTTTTCCACGGCAATACCGGCCATAGTCATCTTCTCGGCCAGTTCCTCAGGCGGCAGGCTGACATCGACTAATTCCTTCAGCCATTTGTACGCAACTCTCAAACCCGTACCCTCCTAAAACTGTTTTAAGAACCGTAAATCATTATCATACAAGTAGCGCATATCATCAATTCCATACTTTAACATCGCAATCCGTTCAACGCCCATGCCAAAGGCAAAGCCGGTTAACTCCTCCGAGTCATAGCCACCCATTTTTAACACATTAGGATGAACCATGCCGGAGCCTAAAATTTCAATCCAGCCGGAGCCCTTGCAAATCCGGCACCCGCTCCCTCCACACAGCATACAAGAAACATCTACCTCTGCGCTCGGTTCCGTAAACGGAAAGAAGCTGGGCCTTAGTCTGATTTGCCGCTCCGGGCCAAACATTTGTCTGGCAAATTCCAGCAATATGCCTTTAAGATCTGCAAGACTAATACCTTTATCTACCACTAATCCTTCGACTTGGTGGAACATCGGGGAATGGGTAGCATCATCATCTTTGCGGAATACCTTGCCCGGACAGATTAATTTGACCGGTAAGCTGGGCACAAGCTTTTCCATGGCCCTAATTTGCACAGGGGAAGTATGCGTGCGCAACAAAATTTCTTCCGTAATGTAAAAGGAATCTTGCATTTCTCTGGCTGGATGATCTTTAGGGATATTTAGTGCTTCAAAATTATAATAATCTGTTTCGATTTCCGGTCCTTCGGCAATAGTAAAGCCCATGCCCAAGAATATCTGCTCGATCTCCTCTTGTACTTGACTGAGCGGATGCACATTACCTTTAATAAAAGTACGGCCTGGTAAGGTGACATCGATAGTTTCTTGGGCCAAGCGGCTTGCTAGAGCAGCGAGTCTAAGTTGTTCCTCTTTCGCCGCTAACTGACTTTCGATCACATCCCGTACTGTGTTGACAATTTGACCAACTCGAGGCCGTTCCTCGGCGGACAGAGCTCCCATATTCCGTAAGCTTGCGGTTAGAAGCCCCTTTTTACCTAAATACTTGACGCGCAATTCATTTAAGCCTTCCAACAAAGTTATCTGCGCAATAGCCGCTTCAGCTTCTAGCTGCAGTGCAGCAAGTTCTTGCTCCAATCTTACGACCCCCTACAAAAGATAAAAATAAAGCCCTCATCCCAAAAGGGACGAGAGCAAACTCTCCCGTGGTACCACCCTAATTAACCAATCGGCTCACTTAGTGACACAGCGTGTGTCATTTCCTGATAACGGAGGAAATCCGATCCGCCTACTAAAATTTCGCCGGACAGCTCACGGGGGAAATTCACCCTAGGGGTAGAACCCAATTCACAGGCAGGATTTTCAGTCATGCTCCCACCTCCCTAGATGTGCTAGGTTCATTTTGCCCGTTCATCACCAATTACCTATTCTAATGAATCAAGAGATTTTTATAGATTAGATAGGCTGTTAAGGAACCGGTTGCCTCAAAAATCCTCCAGTAGAAATCCGCGGGTGACATATAACCCACACCCTTTCCGGCTTTTAAGGGGATTTTCACTAGCTAGATTATAGCACACTCAAAGGTAATAATACAAGATTTAGGGGCGCATGCTGCGTTGTCTGGCGCTCTCAAATAAAACCAGCGCAGCTGCTACAGCTACATTAAGTGATTCAACCCCACCTGACAAGGGGATGCGTATTCTTAGCCCGGCTCTGCTACGCAATATTTCCCCCGGGCCGTGCGCCTCACTGCCCACCACTATTGCCAATGGAGGTGTAAGGTCCGCTTCATAATATGCGACCTCACCGTTAGGATCAGCAAGCACAATAGGTACGCCGTTCGCTCCCAGCCAACTGTCTAGGGCAATGTCACTAAGGTTCTGCACCACCGGCACCTTAAACACCGCTCCCATCGTGGAACGCAGAGCTTTAGGATTATATAGGTCTACGGTGCCCTGCGTACAGATAATCCCCCCTACTCCGGCAGCAAGCGCCGTTCTGACAATAGTGCCAAGATTGCCTGGATCTTGCACGCCGTCAACTACCAACAGTAATTTATTATCTATTTTAATTTCCGGCAAACCAACTGTCGGGATGCGCACTGCAGCTGCAATCCCTTGCGGTGATTCGGTATCGGTTAGGTGCGACAGCACCTTGGCTGAAACAAGTTGACTGATGAGCTTACTCTTGGTTATTGCCTCCATCAGTTCTCGTCCGCGGGGTGTATCATAAATTTTGGGTGAATATACGACCTGTCGGATATCAACCCTAGCCTGTAAGGCCTCTTCCACCAAGCGCACGCCTTCCACCAGGAACATACCTGTAGCATCTCGCCCTTTTTTCTCCTTCAAGCCGGCCAATTGCCGCACCATGACATTTTGTATCGATGTGAGCATTTGTTCCATCTCAATCACCATCATTTCATAGCTACTCTAACCTGGTTCAGCAACCACTATGCAAAAGCAAGTATGGAATAATCCATACTTGCTTCTTATTTAAGCGTTATTTTGGTTTTTAGCTACATCAGCCAGTTGCTTAAAAGCACCCATATCGTTCACTGCCAAATCTGCCAACATTTTACGATTAACATCGACACCAGCTTTTTTCAAACCGTTAATCATTTTGCTGTAAGAAATCCCATTGACGCGAGCTGCAGCATTTATTCTTGTTATCCACAGTTTGCGGAAGTCGCCTTTTTTATCTTTGCGGTGAACATAGGCGTATGCAAGCGATTTAAGAACTTGCTCATTAGCCGGCCTAAAAAGTTTGCTTTTTGCTCCCCTATAGCCTTTAGCTAACTTAAGAATCTTTTTATGTCTGTGATGTTTAGTCATACCACGTTTTATACGAGCCATTCTAAGTACCTCCTTTGCGTAAGTTTAATCTTATAGATAGGGAACCATGTTGGCGATACGTTTTGCATCTGTCGGATGCATAACGGCAGATTTCCGCAAATTGCGCTTGCGCTTAGGAGATTTCTTTTCAAGAATGTGACTGGTAAAAGCGTGGGAACGTACGATTTTACCGCTACCGGTTTTCTTGAAGCGTTTGGCCGCACCGCGGTGACTCTTCATTTTTGGCATTTAAATTTGCCCCCTCTCATTAGTCGTGTTTGTTGGGACTCAAAATCATAATCATGTTGCGCCCTTCCAATTTGGCTTCGCGCTCCACGAAGGAAATATCTTTAACAATCTGGGCAAGTCTAACACACAGCGCTTTACCTAAGTCTGGGTGAGTAACCTCACGCCCTCTAAACATAATCGTGACCTTAACCTTATCGCCGTCCTTCAAAAAACGCTGCGCATTTTTTGCCTTGGTATCTAGGTCATGGTCTTCGATATTAAGCCGCAGTTTGACTTCTTTGATCTCGACTACTTTGTGGTTTTTCCTAGCTTCTTTGTCCTTTTTGGCCTGCTCATACTTATGCTTACCATAGTCCATAAGCTTGCAAACCGGTGGTTTAGCAGTGGGAGCAATTTCAACTAAGTCCAAATTGCGTTCTACAGCAATTTGAAAGGCATCCCGCCCAGACATAATTCCTAGTTGTTCTCCCTCTTCACCCACTAAACGTACTTCTCGCGCACGGATTTCTTCATTAATCCGTAATTCCTTGTTAATAAGCTTTCACCCCCTAAATTTTTAAAACAAAAAGCGGATGTAACACATCCGCTAAAAAGCAATCAAAGAGAAACTCCTTGTTTTGCCAACCTCATCGACTTAAACGCCATGAGGTGAGAAGCGGAAGAGCTTCTACTTAACAGCCTATATTAGGATAGCACGCTTTTATCCCATAGTCAATATTATTATTGTTTGCGCTTAATCTCCTGTAAAATTTGTTGCCCTAAATCAGCCACATCTTTCGCGCCTAAATCGCCTTCGCCCCTATAACGTACAGCAACAGTGTTATTCTCCATCTCTTTGTCCCCCACAATCAAAATGTACGGGACTTTGGCTATTTGAGCTTCCCGAATCTTGTAACTAATTTTTTCGCGTCGTTCATCCACTTCAACCCTGATATCCTGCGAACTGTATTCATTCCCCACCTGATGGGCATAGGCCTCGTGCCGATCACTAATAGGTAATATTTTAACCTGAACCGGCGCTAACCACAACGGGAATGCTCCAGCGTAATGTTCGGTTAATATAGCAATAAAACGTTCGATACTGCCATAAATTGTACGATGAATCATCACCGGACGATGTTTCTGACCGTCTTCCCCTACATACGTGAGATCAAACTTTTCCGGCATCTGGAAATCAAGCTGAATCGTACCGCACTGCCAAGTCCGTCCCAAGCAGTCTCGCAAATGAAAATCTATCTTCGGACCGTAAAAGGCTCCATCACCGGGGTTGACCTTATAGTCCACACCCTTAGTCTCTAATGCTTCACGCAGTGCGCTTGTCGCCATTTCCCAATCTTCATCCGCTCCCATAGAATCCTTTGGTCGGGTGGACAACTCCACATGGTAGTCAAAGCCAAAAACTTTATAGAAGTGGTCGACAAGGCTGATGACCTTGATTAATTCGTCAATTATTTGCGATTTCAACATATAAATGTGAGCGTCATCTTGAGTAAAATTGCGCACTCGCAACAGTCCGTGCAATGCGCCGGAAAGCTCATGTCGATGGACAAGACCCAACTCACCCATTCTAATCGGCAGGTCACGGTAGCTGTGCAACTTGGTCTTGTACACCAAAATTCCGCCAGGACAATTCATTGGTTTCACGGCATAATCGGTTTCATCAATTTGCGTGAAATACATGTTGTCGCGGTAGTGTTCCCAATGACCGGACTGTTCCCATAACGAACGATTTAGAATAATCGGGGTTTTAATTTCTTGATAACCATGTTTTTTGTGTTGAC
Organism: Bacillota bacterium; assembly: GCA_021783135.1. Taxonomy (GTDB): domain Bacteria; phylum Bacillota; class Desulfitobacteriia; order Desulfitobacteriales; family JAJXUE01; genus JAJXUE01. The sequence continues at coordinate 20,292 of JAJXUE010000035.1, forward strand.
TACGCCAGAAATCCTCTAACTCATTACGTAATATCATGCCTTTGGGATGAAAGAAAGGAAATCCGGGTCCTTCCTCATGAAAGCTGAACATATCGAGTTCCGCACCAATTTTACGATGGTCTCTACGTTTAGCTTCTTCAACTTTAAAGAGATACTCTGCCAATTCGGCTGTTTTGGTGAAAGATGTGCCATAGATACGCTGTAGCATCTTGTTCTTCTCACTACCACGCCAATATGCACCGGCCACGTTTAACAACTTAATCGCCTTGACCTTACCTGTCGAAGGCACATGAGGTCCGGCGCACAAATCGACGAATTCGCCCTGCCGATACATCGAGATTGCTACATCATTCGGCAGATTTTCAATCAACTCTACCTTATAATTTTCGCCTCGTTCGGTAAAGAATTTAATAGCCTCGTCTCGACTAATCTCGGATCGTTCAAAAGTATAATTTTCTTTAACAACTCGATCCATTTCCTTTTCAATCGTTTCCAGGTCCTCAGGTGTAAAAATGTGCTCTGAATCAAAATCATAGTAGAAGCCGTTAGCAATTGCCGGCCCTATACCTAGTTTAGTACCAGGAAATAAATTTTGCACAGCCTGGGCCAATATATGCGAAGTGCTGTGACGTAGCGCGTCTTGGCCCTCCGGGGAGGCAAAAGTTAATATTTCTACTGCGGCGTCGTTCTCAAGGGTGTTACTAAGACCAACAACTGTCCCATTCACTTTCGCTGCCAAAGCGCTTTTGGCCAACCCACGGCTGATGCCCTCAGCTACTTCTGCCAACGTACTGCCTTGCGGAAACTCTTTTACACTGCCATCTTGTAATGTCACTTTTACCATGCTCATCAATATTCCTCCTTAAAAACAAAAACTCTCGTCCAACATGGGACGAGAGTAATCTCCCGGGGTTCCACCCAAATAGGAATATCATAATATTCCCACTTAAGACCTTAACGCGGTAAACGTCCTTACTTAATCTTCAAACCTTAAATGGGCTGAAGTTCAGCAGGCTACTCCAAGGTGGTCTTCCATGACTACTGACGGAAAGGCTTCCAGCAATACCCTTCTCTCTGCACAATCACGTAGAAATGTACTGTCCTTTTCATAGCATTTTTGATGTATTCCAATGTTTATATTATAAAGTGGTAAGCTTTATAGTGTCAACTTCTAGTTTCACTGTTGCATAAAGCACACCCTTGACAATTGCTCACCCGCTCATCAAAGACATTACGAATGGTTCGAATGGTCTCACTCTCCTTAAACTGTGGCGTGTGCAAAACGACAAATTTTGGAGCAATTGTAATTAGGGCACTAATTAACAGATCCTCATATGTAATTTCATTGTCTACCAAATCAGTCGCGAAATCTTCGAAATAGTCATTAGTAATAAATTGGCGATTTTCATCAAATAATTGAAATCCACCCGATTTCTTTACCAACACATGCAATGTGTCAATTTTTGGTTCTTGAATATCGACAAAGTAGCGTAATAACCGCACAAATTCCAAGTACTCTTTCTCAACCATGAATTCATCTACCGCAACCTCTATGGCCGTCTGCAGTTCTTCTTGATACTCTTTGAGTCTAAATTTAATAAATCCGTCTAAGATAAGTTTGTTGCTAATTTCAAGATATTCTAGCAATTTTTGTACTAAACGAGTTTTGCGTGAAGCTTGGTATGTAGTAGCATGGCTGTTGTCACAATTGTTGAGAACCTTACTTACTTTATCCAAAATTATACGACGCTCTTGCTCGGTAAAACATTGGCTTTGATGCTTTATTTCTTTGTCTATTAACTCCTTTTCCCAGTCACGTAAGATAATTTCGGCCAGAGCTGACGCAATATACTGTTTAAAAGTTCGCTCCGATAAGCAATTCTTGGTCAACTGACTCTCCCCTGGGTAACAGTCAATAAAAGTAAATTCGCCGACTTCCTGTTCAGCTAAACTTATTTTAACCTCCGATTGCCGCGCAAACTGGGTACTTAACATACTACGAATGCCATCCACATACTGCCTTGCTCCGATTGAGATGCCCACTGTTATAACCCTCCTTTTGCCTAACACTATTATATGATTAGCGAACTCTTTTATACTGTATGTAGCACTGCACCACAAATTAGGCTCCTAAATGCATGAATCTCACACGGCACTTTTCTATTATTAACTCAATCCACCAATGATAAACTGGAAAGAGGAACAATAAGCAATAAATCCTAGAGAAATACTCCAACTCTAACTCCAACTCCAAATAAAATTAAAAAGCCGGGAAATCTTCTGCTATGAAGACTTCCCGGCTTTCTTAATTTAGAACTATGGTGGGTTTGAGAGGACTCGAACCTCCGACCCCCTCGATGTCAACGAGGTACTCTAACCAGCTGAGCTACAAACCCGAGTTAATAAATGGTGCCGAAGACCGGGGTCGAACCGGTACGGGCTTTAAGGCCCGCGGGATTTTAAGTCCCGTGCGTCTGCCAATTCCGCCACTTCGGCAATTTTTTTTGGAGGCGGCACCCAGATTTGAACTGGGGATAAAGGTTTTGCAGACCTCTGCCTTACCACTTGGCTATGCCGCCTGAATGGAGCGGGTGACGAGATTCGAACTCGCGACTTTCACCTTGGCAAGGTGACACTCTACCGCTGAGTTACACCCGCAGAATTATGGTGCCTCAGGGCGGAATCGAACCGCCGACACGAGGATTTTCAGTCCTCTGCTCTACCGACTGAGCTACCGAGGCAGGAAATGGCGACCCCGATCGGACTTGAACCGACGATCTCCTGCGTGACAGGCAGGCATGTTAACCACTACACCACGGGGCCGTATTCGAAGTGCGAGGCGTGATGTTTGACATATAATGCCCAAACATCAAGCATACTTTTATAGCTTCAAAGCCTGGTCTTGAGATCCTGCAAAACCTCCAAACCTCTAACTTCGAACTTCGGTAGATGGTGGGCGATGACGGGATCGAACCGCCGACATCCTGCTTGTAAGGCAGGCGCTCTCCCAGCTGAGCTAATCGCCCGTATAAACTGACAAGGAATAGTATACACAATCGTGTGGAATCTGTCAAAGAGTTTTTATTGTCAAAATAGGTACAATTTGATAAGTACAAATTAACTCTTCAAGATAAATTTTAGGCTTTAGTTTTTACACACTAATTTGGCCAAAGTATAAATTTATCCACCCTTTAAGCATTCCACACAAATCTACCCTCTTGCCTAAGGTGAACTAAGTTTATCACATTTAAGGACGTTAACCTATAGTTATTTTAGATATTTTTGTAGTAGAATAGTGGTAACCGATGGATTGAAAAAATTAAGGAGTGAACTTAGGTGCAAGAATTCGTCCAGGAAATTTTAATTAGTGACGCCCAAATTCAGCAACGAGTATCCGAACTTGGCGCGCAAATATCACTTGACTATGCTGGGAAAGAGATTTTGCTGTTGTGCATTCTAAAAGGCGGTGTTATTTTTTTAGCCGACCTCGCCAAAAGTATTACAGTCCCGCTGGAAATGGACTTTATGGCTGTATCCAGTTACGGATCCGCAACGCATAGCTCAGGCGTAGTCAAAATAGTAAAAGACCTGGAAGAATCAATTGAGGGCAAACATGTACTCATCGTGGAAGACATCATTGACACCGGACTTACCCTTAAATACCTAATAGAAAATTTAAAGCAGCGTCAACCGGCTAGTTTGAAGATAGTCGCTCTTTTCGATAAACCGGATAATCGAGCCGTAGATATTTTGGTTGATTATAGTGGTTTTATCATTCCTAATAAATTCATTGTGGGCTATGGTTTAGACTACCGTCAATTTTATCGTAATGTGCCATATATATTTGTACCCAACCCCGAGAAAGACCCCAGGGATCGCTAACCCTGGGGTCTTTCTCCGAGATTCACTTGGTTGGAAAGGCTAGGATTGCTTCCCGCACCAGTTTTGCTGCCAGAAGAGCTGTACGCTCGCTTTGATCTGTCATCGGCGAAACCTCTACCAAATCGAAGCCCACCACATTCGCTTGCCCTAAGGCATGGATAGCCTGAATAATTTCGCGCGAGCTGCATCCACCAGCTTCAGGCGTACCTGTACCAGGCGCATAGGCAGGATCTACCACGTCTATGTCCAACGTAACATAGACGGGCCTGTTGCCTAAACTAGGGATAACCTCATTTAGAGGTTCGATTACCCGTTCAATAAAAATGTTTGTATTTTGTCTAGCATAGCTGAATTCATCTTTGGTGCCTGAGCGTATGCCGAACTGATAGAGATTGCTCGGTCCGATTAATTGCGCGACTTTGCGCATAACGGTTGCATGTGAATTGGTTTCACCTATGTAATCTTCCCGCAAATCGGCATGTGCGTCAAAATGGACTACCACTAAGTCTTGATACTTAGCCGCAAAGGCCTTGACAATTGGGTAGGTTACAAGGTGTTCTCCACCTAATAGCAGCGGGAACTTACCATCTTGCAGTAGCTGCCGTACGACCTGTTCAATTAATTCTAAACAGCGTGGTACATTGCCAAAGGGCAAATTAATGTCACCTAAATCGCAGTATTGCTTGTCGGCTAAATCCTTATCCAGATATACACTGTACTCTTCAATACCGTACGAGACCTGCCTGATTTGGCGCGGGCCCATGCGGGTGCCCGGGCGAAAGGAAACGGTAAAATCCATGGGTACACCAACCATAGCTATTTTGGACGTGGCATAATCTTCACTTGCCCCCATGAAGCCAGTAAAGCGCTCCAGCAATGACTCAAGCATCAACTCACCTATTTCACAAGATTTCGGACAAAGCGGGGCAGTTTAAACACTGACTTGTGGATGTCTGGGCTATAATACTTAGTTTCCAACTGGGGAAAATTAGTCTCATCTGCTAGTTCCGGATCGTATTGCTTTGATCCTAACGTAAAACTCCATAACCCGCTGGGGTAAGTCGGAATATTCGCCAAATATAGCTTCGTGATAGGAAAAATACTATTTATGTCCTTAAAAACTCTTGAAATTAAATCAGCATTAAAAAAAGGCGACTCTGTCTGCGCAACCATTATACCATCCGGTTTCAGAGCCTTGGCAATTGCCTTGTAAAAATCCAAGGCAAACAGCCCAACTGCAGGGCCGATTGGTTCAGTTGAATCAACCAATATTACATCATACATATTAGCCACTTCATTGATATGCTTTATGCCGTCTTCTACTTTAACTTCAACTTTAGCATTGCCCATTAAAGCCTCCGCTATCTCAGGCAGGTATTCCTTCGAGACGTCAATTACTCGACCATCGATTTCAACGAGAGTGGCCTTTTTGACCTTGGGATTTTTAACAATTTCACGAATAGCTCCCCCGTCGCCGCCACCTATTACTAAAACATTTTCCGGATTGGGGTGAGTATTAAGCGCAATATGCGAGATCATTTCATGATAGACAAATTCATCCTGAATAGTTGTCATTACCATGCCGTCTAAAACTAACATCCGGCCAAACTGGTCGGTGTCAATCACTGCAATGTCCTGAAACTCTGACTGTTCCCTATGCAAAGTCTGACTAATCTTACTCGTAATCCCGTGAGTTGGAGTTTGTTTTTCGGTATACCACAATTCCAAAGTATTTTCCTCCCTAAGTCTATTTCGCATTTAGTATAACCATTCAGCTGAACCCTTTGCCAATTTCGGCCATTTAAAATGGCGAGAAATTATCTCGCCATTAGGGATTAATACCAAAGGGGAACAGCTGCAAAGGCGCACCCAATTTGTCCTACTTTGTGTTCAACCGCTTCCACCTTAATGTCGACCAACTTCATTTGCCTTGTCGCAAAAGCTTCCTGAACCATCTTCGTGATGATGATACGAGCTTCCTCTGCGGTACATTTGCCGGAGTACTCCATAATAACTCCGAAGGTATTCTCGGAGAATCCCACCGCTACTGCCGCAGCTATGATCTCACCTGGGACGTCGCTTACGATTGAACCGTAAGCAGTCGGTACCAAAGAGCCTTCCGGAATAACTAAGTCCGGCGTATACACCGTCCCAGGCGGCAAAATCGAACTGACTCGCAGCAGATTTACATTGCCAATTCTGGCTTTAAGCAAGGCATTATCAAAAGCCGTTAATTTACTGTGGCCTTCGGCGCTCGCAGCTGTAATAAAAAATTTTTTAGGAGTAGGTAACATGTGTCCGCCCCTCTCGTCTGTTTAAAGTCAAAGTTTATTATACCAGAATCTCCATAAAAATAAACAAGTTTGTGTTTCTTGACAAAGCCAAAATTATATTATGCATTTTACGCAATATTGTGTAAAAAAGAAAAAAGGGAAAGCCGCGCTCTCCCTTAGTTTACGGATGCCTTTTTTTCCTTGATTACTTCTTGGTAGCTAATAGCACGTGTGTGCACGGTATGTGACCATTCTCTGTCTTTCCGGTTAATGAATCCTAGGAACACAATCGGGACCCAGCTATAGATAAACACGGGATATAAAATAAGTCCCACGTAAGCCCGCCAAGGCAATCCGTCTAACGCTAATGCTACAACCGGGTATACCGTTTGAATCGCCGAAAGGATTTGCCAACCGGTCCACGGCATGACCAACTGATAAACCTGCGTGTAAGAAGGCTGAATTACCGGAATTAAGTTCATGAACATAAAGAAGGTTGCGATCATAACCAGTGCTGGCTGGAAGAGATGAATAGCAGCGTCTATATATGTCCATTTACCTTCCCGTATACCCTTCGCTACAAGGACAAAGAAATACCGTCCTGCCACATCGACCTGCCCCTGTGCCCAACGCTTACGCTGACGCCAGGATTGCATAAATGTCAAAGGTTTCTCGTCATATACAACAGCTTCATGCGCCCAGGATGTTTTAACCCCATTGGCCAAAGCCTTCATGCTAAATTCTAAATCCTCGGTTAGAGAATGCGCTCCCCAACCGTACTTTTGTAAAACATCGGTAGAAATGCACATACCAGTACCGCCTAAAACATTAGACAAACCTGCATTATACCGCGCCAACTGCAACAATCGATTAGTTAACCAAAAAGCAATAGAGAAGGTATTGGTAACCCAGGTATCAAACGGATTTTTAGAGTCTAAGTAACACTGAACAATTTTATGTCCTTGACAAAGTTTGCTGTTCATCTCCATTAAGAAGTTATCTTTCGCTAAGTTATCCGCATCAAAAATAACTACCGCATCATACTTTTGCTCCAATTTAAACAGCTTATCGAACATCCACTCTAAAGCATAACCCTTACCGCGCTTAGTATTATTAAAGCGCTGGAAAACCTGTGCCCCATGTTCACGCGCGATAACAGACGTATCATCAGTACAGTTGTCTGCAACCACAAACACATCAAAGAGCTCTTCCGGGTAGTCAAGTTCAAGTAAATTGTCCACTAGCGGTCCAATTACGGCCTTTTCATTGTGAGCAGCAACCACCAACGCAAAAGTCTTTTGAGGAATCATGATTTTGTTTTCTTTCTTACGATAGAGACCGAAAATTGATAATATAAAATAATAAAATGTAAAGAAAATAATTATGAGTTGTACTGGAATCATAATTACATCTAAAAGTCTCAAACCCGCGAAATCAGCCAAAAAACCCAATCCGTTCCATCTCCCTTCCTGACTTTCCAATTCTATCATAAAAGTTCTAGCCCTGCAATCTTAACTAATCGACACCAAAGGCCAGACCCAGGTTGTCTTCAATAAATATATTTAAGTATTTAAACTTATATTCCCAAAATCCTGCCATACTACTATTGTCTCCGCAATTTAGTTTTTTAACAAGAAATGCTCGTTACTTTCTTACTGTCTTAAGTACAAAAAACTTGCCACAAATAAGGCAAGTTTTTGTAACCCTCTACTCAAAAAACATTATCGCTTCGCCAGGGATCGATTGTAGCTTAGCGCCGCAATAACTTATTAAATTGAACCCCCAGTAAAAATAGTAGCAGGCCGAAAATTAAACCGATTATTATAGTGCTTTTAGTCGCAAAAATAACTGAGTTCCAGTAGTATGCGCCTGTTTGACCCCCTGGTACCCACGGCGTAGATGCCAAAAAACCTCTCATAAATACGAGCCAAATTGAACGAAGTAAAACAAAACATAAGGAACTAATAAGTAGTAATGTACCTATTAAAAATAGTTTTCGCTCGCTAGTTTGATGACCATATAAGCCGAACTGTCGTACTGCACCAATGTTCTTGCGTTTGGAGGCTACTCTTATGTACCACCGCAACCGGTACAACCACATATTTATCACCCCCGTTATTCGTACCTAGGTACCTCAAAATATTCACCTGTCTCACCAGATGTGACAGTAATAAAGGTCCTACAGCAATAAATCACGCCACATATAAAAAAAGACCGGTACTCACAAGAAGTACCGGACTTTTTACCTGGCAACGACCTACCTTCCCAGGACCCTGCGGTCCAAGTATTATCGGCCCTGGAGGGCTTAACTGCCGTGTTCGGGAT
>JAJXUE010000036.1 GCA_021783135.1 Bacillota bacterium
AGCTTGATTGCGCCGATTGCCATTGCCACAATTGTGGAGGATGTCGGCCACTTGCTGGTGATCGGAGACACCGTAGGGCGCGACTTGATGCGTAAGCCGGGTTTGCACAAAGTCTTGCTCGGCAACGGTATTGCCACCTTTGTGGCCGGTTTTTTGGGCGGGGTACCGGAGACCACGTATGGTGAGAATATCGGGGTCTTGGCGATTACCCGCGTATTTAGCGCCAGAGTTATTCAAGGAGCCGCGGTGATTGCAATCTTGCTCAGCTTTGTGCAAAAATTCGGCGCCGGGATTCAAACTATCCCGGAACCGGTTTTGGGCGGGATCACGATTATTCTCTATGGTATGATTGCGGCGGTAGGTTTGCGCAACTTGGTGGAAAATAGGGTCAATCTAGCGGATAACCGCAATTTGTTGATTGTCTCTGTCATCTTTACTTTGGGTGTTGGCGGTATTGCGCTTAACTTCGGCCAATACAGCTTTGTGGGCGTGGGCCCGGCAGCGGTGATCGGGATATTGCTCAATTTGGTCCTGCCCAACAAGGAAAAGGGCACGGAGCCTGTGCTAGCAACGCCGCAAGAGGACTCCCGCGTGTAAAACACACGTCAGGTAAAACGGACCAAACGGGCTAAAAAAGCCGGCAGGGAAGTCATATGACCCGCTTGCCGGCTTTTTTCTATAGTTTTCTTTGGTCTAAATACCCTTATTTTCTATGCTTTTAGATAAATGGTGAACTATCAATTGGTTTAAGCTAACATTCTCAGCCTTGGCCTTCTCTACTAGTGCTCTGTGTAGGGATTTCGGTACCCTGACATTGAACTTACCTGAGTAATCGGCATTAACTACGGTCGTTGGTTCAGGAATATCCATTCCCTGCTCTAGGGCTAGTTCTAGCCATCCTCGTTTGGCATCATCGATCATGGACACTGCTTCCTGGACAGTTTCGCCCTGGCTAATGCAACCGGGTAAGTCAGGAATTTCAACAACATATCCTCCTTCTTCGGCGGGATAGAGTGAGTATTTGTATGGCAATCTCAAGTAATAATCAAGCTTCGTATTCGTCGTCATTGCTAATCTCTCCTTCCAGTAATGCAATAACACGCTTGTAAAAACCCTACACTATATATCGTCAGAAGTTAGATTTAATCCTTAAACTTTACTCTGCGGGGTTAAGCTCGATGCGGTAATCCACCTTGGCTGCTTTGTCGATGGTATGAGAGACGCTGCAGTACTTTTCCATGGATAGCTCAACAGCGTGGCGGATTTTGCCTTCATCTAAGTTATCGCCCCAAAGGCGGTACACAACAGTAACCTGGGTGAAGTATTTGGGGTGGTCCTCAGCCCTGTCACCTTCAATATTTAGCTCAAAGCGAGCAAAGTTAAGTCTCATTTTACTGAGGATCGAAATTACGTCTAAGCCTGTGCAACCGGCTAAAGCGATTAACAGTAATTCCATCGGGCTGGCACCTTGGCCGCTGCCACCAAATTCCGGGCTAGCATCTATGGGGATATCTACAGGGTTTGTCCCCCGTCCGAGAAAATGCATGCCATTAACATACTTTACATTTACGTCCATAATGCGCCTCCTATGGTAAAATCCTAGTAATATTATAGCTCATTTGCCTCTGATGCACTATATTGTGTGTCTTAATGCCAGAAAAATTATCATATTTCCAAGGCAGACAATATACATTTATAGAGGAGATTGAATAAGGATAACGAAGTAAATAAGTAATAATTAGCCATAGCGGGATTTGAGGTTGACAGCATATAGTGTTATAGTTTTTGTGGCTATACAGAGAGAAGGAGTTGTGTGATACCTCATGACGGTCAAAATTGGTATTAACGGATTTGGACGCATCGGGCGAAATGTATTCCGGGCGGCTTTTTCGCGCCCCGATATCGAGATTGTGGCGATTAATAATCGTACGGTTGGCGAAATCATGGCACATATGTTAAAGTACGATTCAGTACATGGGGTTTTCGACGCGGACGTGGAATTCGCCGATGGAAAATTGATTGTCAATGATAAAGTCATTCAGGTAGTCTCATTTCCGGATCCGGCTGACATTCCCTGGGGGGAGTTAGGCGTTGATATCGTGATTGAGTCTACCGGTAAATTTAATAAGGGCAATGACTGTCAAAAACACATTGACAATGGCGCCAAAAAAGTTGTCATTTCGGCACCGGCCAAAGAAGAGGACATTACAATTGTGATGGGCGTCAATGAAGAAAAATATGACCCCAAGCAGCATCATATTATTTCGAATGCTTCGTGCACGACCAACTGTCTGGCACCTTTTGCCAAAGTTTTACTGGAAGAATTCGGGATCAAACGCGGTTTAATGACCACAGTCCATTCCTATACGAACGATCAACAGATTCTGGATCAATCCCATAAAGATTTTCGGCGGGCCCGCGCGGCCGCTTTGTCCATTATTCCTACCAGCACCGGTGCGGCCAAGGCGGTTGGCCTGGTATTGCCTGAATTGAAGGGTAAACTAAACGGCTTTTCGCTGCGGGTTCCGACGCCAAATGTTTCAGTTGTTGATTTGGTTGTTGAGCTCGACAAACCTGCTACAGTTGAGACCGTTAATGCAGCCTTAAAGGCGGCCAGTACAGGCCGGCAGAAAGGTATTTTAGGCTACAGTGATTTGCCTCTCGTTTCGACTGATTATGTCGGAACTTCAGCCTCTTGTATTATTGACGGACTTTCGACTATGGTCATAGATGATACAATGATTAAGGTAGTTGCCTGGTATGACAACGAATGGGGTTACTCGGAACGAGTAGTCGATTTGGCATTGTATGTGGCGGCACAAGGCCTATAAGCCTATAAGCCTATAAGCAAATATGACTATATGACTATAATCTGACATCATAATGTTGAATAATTAAGGGTCACGGCGTGAGAAGATTTTTTCTACCTCGCCGTGGCCCTTTTTGCTTAATGGGTATAATTAGCGGCATTGGGAATCAGGACCCGGTACATTTGCGGTGTGATACTTGTTTGCCAGTGGCCACTCAGTTTGGCAACTGCCACAAATATCAGCCAGGTTCCGACAACGGCAAGCGCCATGGCTTGGGGCGAAAAGGCCCAATGTGTCAGAATAGAGCGAAATTGCAGGGTTTGCGGGACAGGACAGGCTCTTACACATTCTAAGCAACCGTTACATTCCGGGGACCAGACCTGTTGGGCGGTGGCGACCTCGATGCGGTTGGGGCAGGCTTGAGTGCAGGCACTGCAATTGATACAGGTTTTGGCCGTGCGGGCAATGCGCCACGGGCTGACCATACTGATGATACCTAGCAATGCTCCATAAGGGCACAGATAGCGACACCAAAAGTTTTCAAACAGTACGGATAAGACGATAATAAGTCCCAAGATTAAGAGACCAACTCCGGCCAGATTCTGAAAAAACTGCAACATCTTCACGTCGGCTACCATGTTGTAGGGCGTGTTTAAAAAGGCGGCAGCAGCGCTGCCACTCATCCCCAGTAGCACTGTGCTGAGGAAAAATGCCATAATCAGGTATTTCAGGGAGCGTAGAGGATAGTCCAAGACCAGTGGTACGCGAAAATTACGCCCGAAGAGAAACTTGCCGATGCGCGCCAAACCTGTGGACAAGGTTCCAATCGGACAGAGCCAGCCACAAAAGGCTTTTTTGAAGATAACTGAGATGATAATAGCCGTGAGTAGGATCACCAAACCGGCCGGATGAATTGTGTCAAAGATGCCGGTTGCTAGCCATGCTTTTAGTGCAACCAGGGCACTAATCGGTAAAAATCCCTCCACTCCAGCGGGACGATTAAACGGGGAATTGGCGTTGGGACCTAGGTAGTGGTTGACAAAGAGAATGAAATTGATGCCAAGCGAGAGCACAACGAGCGCAAAAACGACTTGAACTAAGGTGCGCGGATTAAATTTTTTCCTCGACATTAGTCGACCTCCTCTTACTGGGTCGTCTGACATTCTCCTTGATTATAATCTAAAAAACGCCGTGAGAAAATGAAAAATATCACAAACTAATGGTTCAAGCTAAGCGTAATACAACATATATTTTACAGATGCGACAACACACCCTCCAGAAAGTATTAACAGACTGAAGGGTGCAAAGCATTTTTTTATACTATCATAAAGTATAACCTCGCCAACTAGGCGAGGACAGCGGAAGATAGTACAAGGAAAAGCGCGCGCAGAGGAAACCGATGCGCGCTTTTCTTACAGCCTGAAGGGTGCAAGGAGTGGTGAACTTGTTAACTCCCCGCAGGGTAATAAGTGTAATCTGGTTGGTATCGCTGGCCGGACTGCTGATATTTTGGTTGGTAAGCATTAAATATACTTCTGGCCCCACATTTTGCGCCGAGTGTCACGAGATGCAGGCGCAAGCTGCCAGTTGGCAATCGTCCACGCACGACAGCTTGGGCTGTGTTAACTGTCATCGCCTAAGCTTCGTCAGCAAAAACTTAATGCTCGCCGCCCATTTTAGTGTACAGCAGGTTTACTTGCCTTTTGACACGGTAAACTGTCTAAGCTGCCATAAGCAGGATAGGGTGATTACACCGGCAGGAGATTTGAAGGTGCCGCATGAGTACCATATGCTTAAGGACATTGCCTGTCAACGTTGCCATCCGGCCACAGGCCATTTGAATCTAACCGTCCATCCGGCCAGCTCAGGCACTAACGGGGTCATGGGGCTGTGCCTGAAATGCCATTACAATGAGGGCGGTACGCTTGACTGCAAGGATTGCCATCGCGATCCGCCCCTCACGTCACCGCATCTTAAGTCGGACTGGCTGGCCCAGCACGGCAATGCAGCTGAACAGGATGTTAATGCGTGTAATGCTTGTCATAAGTATACTTTATTTCTGAACTATGCCAACGGAGACAGCTTGTCCCATGCTTTAAGCAACGCTGCGTCTTATGCGCAGGACAATGCGTTTTGCGCCAATTGTCATCGCCTTAGACCGTCCTCGCATACGGAATATTTTGCGCACGATCACCCAATTCTGGCGCTCGCGCAGCCTGACAGCTGTGAGGTATGCCACTCCTTTGCTTACCCGTTGCCAACTCAGCAATTGCCGGCGTTGTATTGTCAAAAATGTCATGCCTATAAAGGGTGGGTTCCGGTGCCCTACAGCCAATTGTACCGATAGGTTATAAAGCCGGAAGGCCACAAGCCGGAAGGTTGACAGGTTAGAAGGTTGACAGGTTAGAAGATAGACGGATTAGAAGATAGAAAGGTTAGAAGATAGACGGATTAGAAGATAGACAGGTTAGAAGGTAGAAAGGTTAGAAGGTCGATTGGCCGGAAGGTTAAGCGGCTGCAAGGGGTTAGTCCCGGCAGTCAGCTAGAGGGCGCTCAGCAAATGCAAATTCCTTAAGGGCGTCCAGCCCGAGGCGGTCAAGCATCCGGCCAATGCGTTCTTCCCCTTTGGCATTGTTTTTGTAATAAGCAATGATGCGGTCGACAATGCCCAACACTTCGCACGGATGTACGTGCTCGACCAGCAGATCGCCGAAACGCGGTTTGACCCCGCCGTTACCGCCGACATAGATGTGAAAGCCCTTGGAGGTGCCCATGATGCCCAGGTCAATAGTGGCAGAGTCTGTACACTTGTTGGGACAACCGCTGATCCCGATTTTAAATTTAGACGGTAGTTCCATCCCGTGATAGCGCTTGTCCAACTCGTAACCGAGTGCTACGGAATCTTGTTGACCGCGTTTGCAAAAGGTTGTGCCAGGACAGAATTTGACACTGCGAACGCACAGCCCGGCGGCATGCCCCGGGTCCATGCCGAGGTCCTGCCAAGCACGCTCGACATCGTCTTTGTGTAAACCGACTATGGCCAGACGCTGGGAAGAAGTTGCTTTGATGCAGGCAGCACCATACTTTTCGGCCACGTCGGCAATTTTGCGCAGGGTGGCAGAATCAGTAATTCCACCGGGAATGTGCGGCGCAATCGCAAAAGTGGTTTTGTCGCGCTGGAGTACTGCTCCGCGGGGTTGGGCTCCGGCAGCAGTTTGGTCTGACATTTGCCCGAATTCAGCCTGGTTAAGTGTATCCAACAGTTTTTGGACGTCATAGTTATGCATACGCGCGGCGCCTTCGACCGATTCATTGGCGGAGGAAGGACAGCCGAGGCATTGCATGCCGATTGATTGCAGGATATCTGCAGTTTTGGGATTGGCTTGAATTACGTCTTTGATTTTACTATCTTTGTTAAATTGCATATTGAGCCCCCCTTCATTTCACTAGTTAGTATGATTAACTAAGAGGGGTTATATGCCACAACTGTGCGTAGGCAATCACTGCGCATGGCAATCACTGCGCATGGCAATCACTACGCGTGGCAATCACTTGTCCAATTCTAGCCTGTTTGTTATACTTGATGCAAATAGGGTGGGAGGTTGTGTATTGAACTTTTTCAAATATTTACAATTTGGAGCAGTTATAGGTTTTTTTATATGCATAGGCTTGTACACTTACTTCATGTCGCAACGGATGCGGAAGAAAGTCCAGGTCGATTTTCAGTTGTGGCTAATTGTGGCCATCGGGTTACTGTTGAATGTGATTGCCCAGCTTAGCGGGTTGGGAGCCGGCAGTACTACCTGGGCGAAGATAAGCGTTAACGTCAGCTTGACCGGTCTGGTGATTATTTACGCTGTCTGGCGAGTGTATAAGCTTAAGGCGTACCCAATCCAAGTGCAACCGTATAAAAAGCAGCAGCCTAGGTTCAAGGGAGCGGCTCAAGCGTCTAAGCGGCGGAAAGGAAAGTAGCGAGGTGCGAGGTGCGAGGTGCGAGGTGCGAGGTGCGAGGTGCGAGGTAAAAGAGGAGCGGGGATCATATTGATCCCGCTCCTCTTTTTCATAATGGAGCTTATTTTTAGTTTAAGGCTGCTGCGTCGGTGTTGCCACAAGGTGCGTAAGTCATCAGGCCGTATTCCATGCTTTCCACCAAGGCCTGCATGCTTGCTTCCATGATATTCTCCGATACCCCGACTGTACCCCAGGTGTCTTCTCCGTAACGGGTTTCAATCAGCACTTTGACTAAGGCGCAGGTGCCGGTAGTTCCGTCAATTACTCTAACCTTGTAGTCGGCAAGTTCCATCTCTTTAAGGATGGGGAAAAAGGGCTCTAACGCTTTGCGTAAAGCGTTGTCTAAGGCGTTAACTGGGCCGGAACCGTTGGAGACAACGTGAACGGTCTCGCCGTTGACGTTGATTTTAACGATAACCTCGCTCGACATATTGTCTTGTTTGTCATGGGCAATGAGCAGACGAAAATCTTCAATGGCAAAGCTGGGTTGATAAATCCCCAGCTGCTGCTTGATCAGTAAATCCAAGGAACCTTCGGCAGCTTCAAATTGATAGCCTTGATGTTCCAATTGCTTTAGTTTATTGAGCAGAGTGGTAACTATTGGCGAGTTTTTTTCGATATTGGGCGAGTAGCGTTTGATGCGGGATAAGAGGTTGCCCCTGCCGGCTAAATCGGAAACCAAGATGCGCCGGCTGTTGCCGACTAAGGCCGGGTTGATATGCTCAAAGGAATGGCTGTTTTTCAGCACTCCATCCACATGCATGCCTGCTTTGTGGGCAAAAGCGCTGCGACCGACATAAGGCTGGTTTTCCACGGGTATAAGGTTGGCCTCTTCGCTGACAAAACGGGATAACGAACTAAGCTGCGGTAGGTCAACTCCGGTTTGATAGTCGAGCTTGAGCTCTAAATTGGGGATAATGCTCACCAAGTTGGCATTGCCGCAGCGTTCGCCGTACCCGTTAACCGTGCCTTGCACTTGGGTGATGCCATGTTGTACTGCCATGATGGAATTGGCTACGGCTAAGCCGCTGTCATTATGGGCGTGGATGCCGAGCTTTTGGGTACATGCTTGGCGGACGGAGTCAATAATGGCGCATAGTTCGAGCGGCATAGTTCCGCCGTTGGTATCACACAGTATCAGCCAGTCCGCGCCGCCTTGCTGCGCGGCGTGTAATGTAGCAAGTGCATATTGAGGGTCGGCTTTATAACCGTCAAAGAAGTGTTCTGCGTCGTAAAAAACTTCGCGGCCTTGTGCTTTGAGAAAGGCCACGGAAGACGTAATCATGCGCAAATTTTCTTCGAAAGTGGTCTTGAGCACTTGGCTGACGTGGAGACCCCAAGTTTTGCCGAAAATGGTTACCACTGGCGTTTCGGCGGCTATGAGTTGCAAAAGTACGCTGTCTTGCTGCGCTTCGCTCTGAGGACGGCAAGTGCTGCCAAAGGCGGCGAGGCGGGAAGTGCTTAAGTTTAAATGTTTAGCACGCTGAAAAAATTCAACATCACGCGGATTGGCCCCAGGCCAGCCCCCTTCGATGTAGGGCATGCCAAATTGATCCAGCTTCTGGACGATGCGCAATTTATCCTCGACAGAAAATTGAATACCCTCGCCCTGAGCGCCGTCTCTTAGAGTTGTATCGTATAGAAATACTGACACAGTATTCCCTCCTTTACCAACTGACAACTGTTAGTGACATTATATACTCATGTATTGGTGTTATGCAACACGCCAAATATGCGTTCGTCCAAGATTAAGTTCCGAAATATTTTTGCGTTTTTCATAAAATGTTTACAATTATGTGCTAAAGTAATATGCGGTTCGAGTGGATACGACATACCTTACGCTTATAAATAATTTTTTGTTGACTAGACAGGAATGGACCGCATTTTGTCGAACTTAATATAGTTATTTTAGATTGTGCGACGTACTGAAAAAGACCATTACAAACCTATGTTTACTAACCTATGTTTACTAACCTATGTTTAAATGAGGAGAATACGATTAATGCTGGAAAAGTCAATTAACAATAAGCCTTTGCAGGCTAAGGCGTTGAAACCGAAAAAATCGAAACTGAAACAAACAAAAAAAGTATTTAGTTTTATTTTATTCCAATTATTATGTGTAGCATTGTTGGCTCCATTTCTGGTATTTTGGGGCCCATTCTCCACGTTGAAAGCGGTTTCGGTGGGTACAATTTATACTTCACGCCACCCGCAAGTGTTGAATCTGTTTTTATCTAAGACCCAAATCGCAAGTTTATTGCAAAAAGAGGAAACTACAATCAATACGAGTACGGTTCCGGTTGAGCAAAATAAGGTAGTTAATACCAATGGAATTCAAATTATCGACATTAGCGGCCACAACTATATGGGCACTTTCAAAGGCAAAGTCATGTTAATTAAGGATCCGTCTCGGGTTGGCGTAGCTGCTACTTCGGCTATTGGCAATGTCGGGGAACGCGTTAGTGAAATGGCGAAACGGGTTAATGCAATTGCGGCGATTAACGCCGGTGGCTTCGATGACCCCAATGGTAAAGGTAATGGCGGTTTCCCGCAAGGCTTGACAATTATCAATAATAAGGTTGTATTTAATGATTCCGGCAATAGTAAACAGGAAATTGTCGGCTTGGACCAGCAAAATAAATTAATTGTCGGCAACTATACCCTGGCGCAAGTTCAGGCTATGGGCATGCGCGATTGCATTAGCTTTTATCCCGCGTTAGTGCAAAATGGCAAGGGGATGATTACCCAAGGGGATGGCGGATGGGGTATTGGTCCCCGCACTGGTATAGGTCAGCTCAGTGATGGTACGATTATATTTGTAGTTATCGACGGTAGACAGCCCTGGTACAGTGTGGGCGCATCGTTGGTCGATTTACAACAAGTGTTTCTGAAATACGGCGCTGTGACTGCTGTCAATCTTGATGGCGGGTCTTCTTCAACCTTGTATTACAATGGTGCAGTAATTAATAAACCAGCCGATATTTTCGGTGAACGCTATGTACCCACAGCTTTTGTGGTAAAACCTTAGGAGGCAACTGATGCGAAAACTTATCTTAATCCGTACACTTATTATCTGGTTTCTGATCTCAGTATTTTTGCAGGTGGGTTTTCTTTTCATTTTGAATAGCCATCTTAAAAGCAATGTCCAAGCGGCTACTTTGAAAAAAACGACGCCGGTTATTGTGCAGACCGTGGTAAACTTGCCGGAAACAGGTCTTAGTGACCTGCAGGCATCGTTTGACAAGCACTATATGGCATATACCGATAATCAAGGGCTTAAGGTTTATGATGTAAAGGGCAAAAAACAGATTTTTGCGGTGGCAAGTCCTGCTAACGGACAGATTCTTCACTATAAGTGGCTGCCTGATAGGAATATTTTGTTGTACGTGGTTGAAAAGCCTAATCCGTATTCCAGACCTGCGGCAATCCCCAAATACGCAACTGAGACGGTAGCTAAAACCCCAACGGAAGACCCCAACCAGAAGCCAATAACGAGTACGACCACTGTACGCAAGCTTGTAGGCTATACTCAACCGTACTATAATCCGCAACTGACCCAACTTTACTCAGTTGACTTTGGTGAAGGTTATGATACGGCCAATGCTGCACCTACGCAGAGGTACGAATCAGATATTGATATTCCTCCAGGTGGCGTAATTCAAGGTATGGAGTTTTCTACCTTTACCAATCTGATTTATATGCCCGTGCAAACTAAATATGGAGATATTCTTTACGAGATTGATGTTATGCGCGTCATTACTGAACTCCAACGTCCCGGTGAAAAAATCGGTAATATTTCGGCGTCGGACACGTTGGGAACGCTGTATGTGCAATCACAACTGGATGGTATCAATCAAATCATTACGGTTAAGCGCCATGTGCGGAAGCAGTTATTAAGCGGCAGCCAGTACATGCTGCTGGGGCAAGAGGATAGCAAGGTAATGATCGGCGTTATGCAGAATAATGTCTTGACCAAAGTAATCAGCATGCCTGACACTGGCATGGACTCCCCCAATCCGAGCCAAACAACAGTGGAATGGCAAGGTAATATTCCCTGGCAAGATTACCAAGTTATTGCCGGAACCGGAGATTTCCTGGTGTTTTACAATGTTCACGGCGCAGTAGTCTTGCATGGCGGGACGATTAAAAATGTTACCTTCACGGGTGAACACAATTACCTTACTTCGGATGGACGCGAGGTAATGGAAATTAATGAGCAGGCAAACGGTACCACCTTGGTGAAATTCCAACCGCTTTGATATCAACCTTGCATGAAAGCAAGTCGATAAGACGTCGTTAGCTATACAATTAGGCAGTACCATCCTAAGGATAGGTACTGCCTAATTACATCCAACGTCATAAGTTTGGCTTAATGTCATAAGTTTGGCTTAATGTCATAAGTTTGGCTTAATGTCATAAGTTTGGCTTAATGTCATAAGTTTGGCTTAACGTCTTAAGTTTGACTAAATTTGCTGATTGTTAAGAGTGTTGTTTTGGGTCACGTACCCTAAACGGCTGTTTAACATATCGACATGACGATCCATGTCTTGGGATAATTCCTTAAACATTTGTTTGGCGGACTGATCCTCTGTCGATTCCGCCATCATAGAATAGGTACCTTTGGCGGCTTCCGCACTGGCTACTGCTTTTTTCAAATCGGCTTGTACAGTCAACTAGATCCCTCCTTTTGATTTTGCTTCTCCGTTAGTATGGAGAGTCAGTAACACTTTTATTAGAAAAAAAGTTAGTTATTTTGTGCCTGAAATGGCTTAAAATAAGCGAAACGATACCAAAGCAGCAATTTGTACGCTGTGGGAACCAAAGTTTAGGCCTTTAATTCCGATGCGGGGATCTTTAATTATGGCCGGATAGTTGCCGTTAATAAGACCGTTAGGGTTAAATAGGATTCCGGCAGGCTGTTGGATGAGTGTGGTTGCCTGCGGTAAGTATGGTTTTAGTTGCTCCAATACCATGTTTTTGGGGAGGGGAATGCGACCGAGTTTTAGTTCATCCGGCAGCAAGGCTAGGGTACCGTTGGGCAGGACAACCGGTTTGATGTTGACATGGAAGCCGAGAGTGTAGCCGTGCCATTTAAGGGCGCAGTCAGTAACGATTCTTTTTTCCGGAGTGATCTTGGTAGTCGTGCCAAGCAAGGTGATATCGCCATGGATTGCGCTTTTTAGCGCCTGGTAGGTTACAGCATTGAGTTCGTTTTCCGATAGGGTAAGTCGGAGGGTGCCATCACGTGAGGTTAACAGACCTAAGGTGGCAGAGCGCAGTTTGGTCGTTATATTTTGCAGCGCTATTTGGTTTTGCGCCTGATTGGCTAAAGGAATTGGGGATATCGGCGCAGCAAGGGAGGGCAAACTAAAAAACAGGATTGCCCCTGCCAACAGAATAATTCCTAAAAGTGAACTAAGTGCTATTATTCCGGTCCTGCGCCAATGGCTCATTGCTTCACCGCCTTATAACACTATATTTTCAGTGGGAGGCTAGCATGAATAAAATAATTGTCAAGATGCAACGCAAACACCGCCTGGAACAGGGGCATCCGTGGGTATTTAAAAATGAAATTGCCGAAGTATGTGGTACGCCTGACTTTGGCGAGGTCGTTGATGTCTATAACCATAAGGATGTCTTTTTGGCGCGCGGCTTTTTTAATCCCAAATCACAAATTGCGGTGCGTATTTTAACCTATCGCCAGGTAGAAATAGATCAGCAGTTCTTTCTCGAGCGGATCAGGCAAGCTTGGGAATATCGTACGCGTTTGCTGCCTAATGTGCACGCTTGCCGGGCAATCTTCGGGGAAGCTGATTTTCTGCCGGGGCTAGTTGTGGACAAGTTTGGCGACGTGTTAGTCCTGCAAATTCTGTCCTATGGGATGGAAAAACATAAAGTATGGTTGATTGAAGCTTTACAGCAAGTGTTTGCGCCGCGCGGGATATATGAACGTAACGACGTTCCGGTACGGGAGCTGGAAGGATTGCCCCTGCAGAGTGGCTTTCTTACTCAACCATTTGACACTGCGGTGGAGATTGTCGAAAATGACTTGAAATTGATCGTTGATGTTGCAGAAGGACAAAAAACAGGCTACTTTTTTGATCAACGCGAAAATAGAGCCGCTATTGCACCGCTGATGCAGGGCTGGGGCACGCGCCATGGGATTATCTTACAACCCGCAGCAGTTGACGGCACGCTACTGGGTGAGGGTGGAACTCCTTTGACGGACGAGCAAGGTGAACAGGTCAGCCTACCGTTTGATAGTAAAGGGAAGGTTGTAAAAAATCCGTTTTGGGACGGGGCCGAGGTCTTGGAGTGCTTTGCCCATACCGGGGCGTTTACTTTAAATGCATGTAAATTCGGCGCTAAAAAGGTCACTTGTCTGGATATTTCTGAACAGGCCATCGCAAGTGCACGCCGCAATGTAACTTTAAACGGCTTTTTGCATCGGGTGGATTTTGTGACAGCCAATGCGTTTGACTACCTACGCGCCAGTGTCAAAGAGGAAAAAAGTTGGGATGTGGTCATACTTGACCCGCCTGCTTTTGCGAAGTCCCGCTCAGCTTTGAACGGGGCGGAACGGGGCTATAAAGACATTAACCTGCACGGGATGAAGCTTGTGCGGGATGGTGGGTTTCTCGTGACCGCATCTTGTTCGTTTCATCTGAGCAAAGAGCATTTCCTCCAAATCATCCGGGCGGCAGCAGCAGACGCCAAAAAGATTTTGCGGCTGGTTGAGCTACGGGCAGCGGGTAAAGACCATCCAATTTTGTTGGCTTCCGAGGAGAGCGACTATTTGAAATTTGCCATCTTTGAGGTGAGGGATCGCTAAGCCTTACCCTAAAATCGGCACGTTAGGTTCTTCATACCAGATGCTGATACAAATTTGGCTGCCCGCACTCTGGGTAATCTGCTTGATTTGGAGCCATGAGTTGGCATCTAACCATTGGTTTAGCGTTTTCTCCAGTTTTTCAGGCTTGTCGGACGCGAATATTTTTACTTGCACGCTGGGGCCTCCTGCCGCTTAATTTTTGCATTGCTTTATACAGGTTTCATCATACTCGCCTAGGCGGCGGAAAACAAGCGGAGGTTAACCTTAAGAACCGTCCCTCAAGCACATTCGGCGTCATGGGGACGGTTCTTGTGTAAAGTTCTTGTGCAAGGTCGGTTTACCCGGAATGCCTAGTTTGGTAATTAGATATCAGTGGAACTGGGGACATAGTCTGCACCGGTTCCTACGTAGGGAGGTTTGTGGATCGTGCGGGGTTGACTTTTCTGTTGGAGTGCCTGGGCTGATCCCGGACTTACGGTCATCGGGTTAAAGGCACCTGAATGTACACGGGAAAGGCCGGATTTGGCCAGCCCTGAAGTTTTCAGCATTTTTGTGCTCCTTTCTGCGCTTAAGTTGTTTTGTGCTGTGCTGCGGACACTATAAGTTAGTATCACTCTAGGCGGGGTAAGTTATACTTAGATGGAAGGAACAAAAAAGGGCGCCGTCGGCGCCCTGAGTGGATATCTCTAGATGAAAGCGGTGTTGTCACTTGGCTGCGTTACTTGGCTGCGTCATCAAGCTGGTCGGGCGCAGCATCCGGAGCGCCGGCATGGTCCAAAACATAATGGAGGATAATTCCGGCGGCAGTTGCCCAGGCTACGGAATGATCCGGCAGGCCAATCCCCAGCGCAAAGATTATGGAGGCAACTATTAAATTTTTGCCGTCGGCAAAGTCTACTTTAGCTTCAACCAGGGTTCGGAGGCCTGTGGCGCCGATCATGCCGAACAGCAAGATGGTAACTCCGCCCATTACCGGAGTAGGAATTGACATGATTAGAGCTTGCAGAGGATTAACAAAACTTAAAATGATGGCGAAAAAGGCAGCATACCAAATGTTGCGGGAACTGTACACGCGGGTTACGGCTAAAACACCGATATTTTCACCGTAGGTAGTTACAGGCGGACCGCCGATGAAGCCTGCAATCAGGGTGGACAGGCCGTTGCCCAGTACAACCCGGTCAAAACCAGGGTTTTCGATCATATCGGTATCGGTGATGTTGCTGAGTACGAAGATATGGCCTAAATCCTCGATGATGGTCACCAAGGCTAACGGCGCCATGGCGAGAATTGCTGATATATTGATAACGGGCAAAGACCATACGCCCGCTTTAAGCGGGAAAACAAGCGGGGTTGCAAATGAGGCGGCTATTGGGGCGAAATTTACCAACCCGGTACAGGCCGCCAAAATGTATCCGGCGATAATACCCAGCAAAATTGGAATTACTTTAAAAAAGCCTTTGGCATAGATGGATAGCACCGCGGTTACGACTAAAGTAAAGGCTGCGATATACCAGTTTTTTGCGGCCATACTGGCTGCGGTTGGGGTCAAACTTAGACCGATGATGGCCACGACCGGACCGGAAACTACGGGTGGCACCAGCTTGTGAATAAAGCCGGTGCCGATTAGCTTGACGAGTAGAAAGAGCAGAAGGTAAACCAGACCAACGCTGACTACTCCACTCATCGCACCACCCAAATTGTGTTGGGTTTTAACAAATAGGGTAAGTGCTGCGATGTAGGCAAAGGAGGACCCGAGGTAGGCAGGAACTTTGCTCTTGGTAATTAACAAAAAGACGATTGTTCCGATGCCGGAAGACAAAAGTGCGATGGCGGGGCTTAACCCGGTGAGAAAAGGTACTAAAACGGTTGAACCAAACATGGCGAAGACATGCTGGACCCCAAGCGGAATCGCTTGGCCTAAGGGCAGTTTTTCGTCAATTCCAACGACGCGTTGCATGTGTGACACCTCCATATAGTTTGAGAACTAAACGTACCAATGCATTTGCAATTTAAAATCAACGTTTACTCCCGCAGTGAAGAATATCATATTCTATGCATGAGTTCAATCTATAAAATTACTTCATTAGACAAATCTCGATAATTTGTCTAATTTATCCAAATGGAGAGACCGGAGAGACCGTTTAAAAAAGTAATGACTATCCATATGGATAGTCATTACTTTTTTAGATTAGGTTTTTGACATATTAAGCAACAACGGAATTGATGTCTTTTAACAGATTTTGGACATCAATTCCG
Source organism: Bacillota bacterium (assembly GCA_021783135.1). GTDB lineage: Bacteria > Bacillota > Desulfitobacteriia > Desulfitobacteriales > JAJXUE01 > JAJXUE01. Next base: position 15,910 of record JAJXUE010000036.1, read on the forward strand.
TGAGCTAAAGCGCCTTGCTCCAGGTTTTCGAAGCGAGCTGCCATGCAACCAAAGCAATGCATGCCGTAGCGCAGAAATACATCTACAGTCTGCGGATATTTTTCGACAACATCTGTGATTGACATATCTCCTGTAATCAACATTTGCAAACACCTCCTGTATTGCTTTCGGATTAACCTCGCTAAGTTTAGCGTAAAAAAATCCGAGCTATTTTATACGTGTACCCTTGGTAACTTTGTATAGACCTTATTTTAGGCATTTAGCAAGGTTTTGGCAAGGGTATTTTACCTGTTTTTGCAAGGCTGATATTTTTTTTGTACCGTGTGGGAAAATAAGCGTGGAGGTGTTATAGATGGATGAAAATAAATTATCGCGCGAACAACGCTATCTCTATGTACGCGGTGTATCCATTGAAAGATTGCTTAAATTAACGGATGAGGAATTAAAAAAGACGGTGGTTAAATTTAAACGAGCGAGTCGCCTGTATTGACTAAAATCTTCCATTTCTCGCAAAAGCCCTGCTAGGTGCGTTGTTTTAGCTTAGAATTTGGAGCTTATAATAACTTTAACTATATTGGTGCCAAAACCTGACGATATTTTGTGGAAGGTATTTCCATATTTGCGGTTGAACATAAGTGTAAGTAACGAGCGGAGGTTATTTATGCAGGTGACGCCGATTTTGTATAATGAAAGAAATGCCTATTTACGCATCTCGGAAGCGGTCTTGTTATTACTACCGCCGCAGGCGCAACAGGTTGTGACATTATGCATTGGAACGGATAGGGTTACCGGTGATGCCTATGGGCCTTTGGTAGGCACTTTTTTACAAGGGTTCGGGCTCAAACCCTTGGGGACGCTCGAACAGCCTGTGCATGCCGGTAACCTTACCGATTATGTTGCAAAGCTTGGGCCGGAGAGTTTTGTCTTGGCGATAGACGCCTGCTTGGGAAGTCTAAATTCCATCGGACAAATTAATTTCAAACACGGCTCGCTCGTCCCGGGCGCCGGAGTGGGGAAAAAACTGGATAGTGTAGGGGATGCAAGCATTACCATGACTGTCAATGTAGCCGGCTTCATGGAAAACCTTGTTTTGGCCAATACGCGACTCGCTTTGGTCTATGCCGGTGCACAGACAACTGCCTTAGGTATTTACCGCGCCTTAAGCATACGCGGCTTGCTCCCTCCGCGCGGTAAATACGCACGGGAACGACTGGAAGGCCCCGTTTCGCTCTCACGTTAAGTCTGCGTGCGGGCTACTCAACTATCACCGCAGTACCGCTTGCGCTCACCATCAGCATACTCCCACCTTGACCGACAACCTCGTAATCCCAGTCAATGCCAATGACGGCATTTGCACCCAGCCTTCCGGCATGGTATTCGAGTTACTTGAGGCTGATATCTCACGCTTCCTGAAGGTTCGCCTCGTACATGCTTGCCCGACCACCGATCATGTCACTGATTCTCGCTAAGAAATCGCGTACAATGTTGGCACACATGATCGCCTCACCGGTGATTATGCGGTGATTATGCCCTTGTACGCGATAATTTTTTTGGCTTCAATGGACGGAGTGGTGCGCTAAGTGTTAGCTTTATGGAAAATTGGCATAAATTTACGGGTTAAGCAAATTAATCTGAAATGTTATACTAAACCTGACAAAAATTTTACAAAGCTTAATCCAGTTACTGGAGCGGGGGAATTACTTATTTGGGGTGAATCGGGGCGACCCGTAGGTTCTATCTTTCTACCGAACCCGACAACTAACCTCGTAAGCTTAGAAAGGACTCTGAATGCAAACTACCACGCGAAGTGCCCGCATTGGGGTTGCCATTACCGGTTTGGCAATATTGCTGGCAACTTGTTGGGTGTTGTTTCTAGCTGCTTTACTGCCTGCTTATGCCGCTAAGACGACTGCGGTTGCCCGCAAACCTATGCCGACAACCATCCTTAAAGGTGAGAGCCTCAGGCCCTTGTCTATGTATATGGTGGCCAAAGCTCATTCTCAACCGGCCTCTGGGTCTGCAAAGAACTCAGCGGTATTAGCAGCAAAGCTGGTAAAAAAGGCCAGGGCGCTGCTCAACCTACCTTATAAGTTTGGCGGAACAGACTTCAGAAAGGCCCTGGATTGCTCTGCTTATGTTCAATTCGTATTTCGCCAAGTGGGCATCCACTTGCCGCGCAGTACTTTTCAACAAATTAAGGTGGGACAAGCGGTGAGCTATGCTCAGTTGCGACCGGGTGATTTAGTTTTCTTCGCCACTGATGGACCAGGTCCTTCTCACGTAGGAATATATTTGGGTAATAATACCATGATTAATGCAACACCACCAAAAATTGAATTTGATGCGATAAGAACGCCCACTGGCAAAAAGACTTTTTATGGTCGGAATTTCTATGCAGCTCGTAGGGTCCTGCCAAATTAACACATTTTGGTATAATGACCTTGGTCGGTATAAACATAGTTGGCTGGAATAAACGTATTGGGATAGAGAAAAAATTTCTCTGTCCCAATATTTTTTTTGCTAAAAACTCTCAGGAATATCTCAGCTAACAGTGCTCTTATCGACACTATTCTCTCGAAGCAGCTCTATATAATTTACGACAGCACGGCAAAGACAGCTCGCCAATCAATATGATAGGGGGTGAGATATGGCAGTTTTGTGGTCTTAGTCGGGTAAAGACGCGTGGGAAAAGAGGGAAAAGGAGGAAAAAATAAGAGGATGGTAAAAAAATTTAGCAGTGCTTTAGTAACTGCAGGGATGCTGGTAGCTTTGTTGGCCGCTCCTGTTGTTGCGCAATCGGCGAGGGGTGCCGGGCCCAATTTTATGCCGCCGAACGATGAGAAGATCCAGGCGGCGTTGACTGCAAACGGTGCGATTCCTTTCGGGGCAACAGATGCGCAGAAACAAAAAATAGTTCAGGACTATCTGCAGCTTAAACTTAACCCGTCGGTTAAACCTGAATACCCCAGCCCCAAGGATATGCCTAGTCCGCAAGCACAGCAGCAAACAAAACAGACGGAAATCACGTTTAACGGTGCGAATAACAACTTGGCTCTGGGACCACGCAATGCCAACATTCCTAACGCAATGCCTTTACCTCTGAAAAAGACGACCAGTTCCGGTAAAATTCTGGTTCTGATGGTGGAGTTTGCACAAACGCCCGGGCCACTGGCAGGTAATTTGCCTAAGCCGGCAGACCCAACCAAAGACTATTGGGTCAGCAACTTCGACAACAAACATTACACCCAGATGCTGTTTGACACAACCAAGGGTGTAAATTCCCTAGCTAACTACTATCTGGCCCAATCCGACGGCCGGTTTACCGTTAATGGCGGTGTTTATGGCTGGATTAAACTGCCCTATCCTGAGTCATATTATGGCGCTGACAATCCAAGGGGTGGCAATGACAATTTGAACGGTCCGGCATGGCGCGTTGTGCAGGACACAATTAACGCCGCGCAACAGCAGGGTATCAATATTCCCTATAAGGATTTTGATGCTAATGGTGATGGATACGTCGATTCCTTAATGATTGTGCACGCCGGAGCGGGTCAAGAAGGCGGTGGCGGGGCCCAAGGCACCGACGCCATTTGGTCGCACAGTTGGTTTGTGGACTATGCGCATGAAGGAATGAAGACGGCTGACGGTACGATGGTTGGTCCTTATACCATCGAACCGGAAGATGGAGCTGTCGGTGTATTTGCCCATGAGTACGGTCATCAACTCGGACTGCCTGATTTGTATGACACAACTTATATTGGTGAGTCTTCGACCGGTTTTTACACCTTGATGTCCAGCGGGAGCTGGGACGGAAAACCGCTGGGCACGCAACCGGCTAATTTGGATATCTGGTCCAAAATGGTGCTGGGTTGGACGCCAGACCTGGTGGAAGTAAATTCCGGCTCCAGCGGTCGCAAAGACTTTCTCATCCACAGTGATGAAACTTATGCTACCTTTGCCAAAGGCTTTAGAATCAACTTGCCGGATAAGCAGGTAACGACAACTATCAACACGCCTTTTGCAGGTCAAAAGGAATATTGGAGCGGCATGGGCGACGATCTTAGTACAACTATGACCCGTACCTTTGACCTTACCGGGGTTAGTGCTGCGACGTTGAATTTCAAAACCTGGTATCAGACTGAGGCTGACTATGATTTTGGTTTTGTCGAAGTTTCCACTGATAATGGTGCCACCTTCAACAAGATAGCCGGTAACATTACGCGTGACATTCAGGGCATACCGAGCATTGACGGTTTGAGTAACGGTTGGGTAGACGCCAGCTTTGATCTCGCCGCCTATGCCGGTAAAACTATTCAATTGCGCTTCCACTACCTAACTGACGGTGGGGTAAGTCTTAAAGGTTGGGCGATTGACAACATTACAATTCCCGCAATCAACTACAGTGATGATGCCGAAGGCGCCAGTGACTGGACCTTTAACGGCTTCCGCCAGTTTGCCGGGAGTGAAACTACTTATGCAGCTCAGTACTACATGGGTCAATTAGAAAGACCCTATGCAACTAATGCCGGCTTGAAACAGGTTTACAACTATTACGGTGCTAATGGCTTCGAACGGTTTGCCTATGAACCAGGTATGTTACTGTGGTATCGCGATACCTCCATGCCTGACAATAATGTCGGCAATCATCCTGGTCAAGGGCGTTTGCTCTTAGTGGATGCGCACAGCACTCCGATGCTGATGTCCAATGGGAAACCCTTCCGTACCCGTATTCAATTGTATGATGCGCCGTTTGGCGTGAATTACACCGCACCTTTGAATATTCATGATACCAGCTCTGTTTTGAATCGGTTTAGGCCGGAAGCACCAGTACAAGTATTTGATGATACCCAGTCTTATTACAGTACAGCTGCGCCATACGATAGTGTTATTACACCTTCTTACGGGGTTAAGGTTACTGTAGCGGGTGTTTCGCAAAATGGCAGTGCGGCTTTAATCGACGTTAATTTTAATAATCCTCCTAGGTAAGAAAATCCTCCCAGGTAAGAAGTTGGAAGCTAGTGTAAAACAGGGGCAGTTTGACTTCGCGATATGAAGTCAAACTGCCCCTGAATAGCTTGATGGCATGCTATGGTTTTTTCGTCTTGCTCTGGCTTTGCAAGGCTTGGAGTTGACTCTGCATATTATCGAGCAGCTGCTTGATTTGGTCAATCTGATTGGTCAAGTTTTGGACTTGACCTGAAGATAATGGGGGAGAAACGGCAGTGGTAGGTGTTGTGGGCGTGACTGCGGGTTGCCCTGTCGACCCAAAGATGCTTTGCAAGCCGGCGTCAAGGGTATCGCTCATGATGACTTTGTCCATGTAGACTACAACTACTTTTTTCATCTCGGGCATAGCACCTTGATCAGATTGCAGGTATATTGGTTCGACGTAGAGGAAATTGCCATGAATCGGCAGAGTCAACAAGTTACCTCGAATCACGGTGGAACCATGCTGATCCCACAGGGATAACTGACTGGAAATGGTAGTGTCTTGGTCAATTTGGGATTCCACCTGGAGCGGTCCTTCAATCTCATCGTTTTTGGGCAATTCAAATAGAGTTAACTGCCCGTAATTTGCTCCATCCATCCGAGCCCCTAACCAGGCGACCATATTATTACGTTTGTTGGTGGCACTGCTGGCCGGGGTAAACGGAATCATGAGAATATATTCCGCCTTAGTCGCCCCAGGCAAACGCATTACAGTGTAATACGGCTGCATCTTTTGTGATTCGGAGGTATGCAGTTCGGAGGCTACGTCCCAGGCATCTTCTTTATTGTAGAAGACGGTGGGATTAAGCATGTGGAAATTTTTAAGTTTATTGGTTTGGATGCTAAATAGGTCTTCCGGATAACGTATGTGCGCCCTAAGGTCAGCCGGCATTTGGTTAATATCCTTGAGAAATCCGGGGAAAATTTTGGCGTAGGTTTGAGCTATGGGGTCAGTTTTATCAGCAAGGTAGAAATTTACTGTGCCGTTATAGGCGTCTACCACTACTTTGACCGAATTACGGATGTAGTTTGTACCGGTAGCGGAATCAGGGTCCGAGTAAGGCATGTGGCCTGAGGTAGTGTAGGCGTCGATGATCCAGTACAGCTTGCCGCCGGCGATGACCAGGTAGGGGTCATGATCGTAGGTCAGAAATGGGGCCAGGGTTTGCACCCGATCCATGATATTACGGTTAAGCAGGATTCTGCTGTTAGAGGTAATTTCATTGGACAAATAGAAGCGCAACGTGGCGTGGTTAAGACTTAACATAAATTTATTAAAGGGCGTCAGTTGGATGCCTGTAGTGCCTTGATACGTGTTTTCCATGTTGTTGGAGCCTTGGGGATAATCAAATTCCTTGGTTGTGGTATTGGTGATGACCCAGTCATTCGTCAATTCTCCATAATAAATACGCGGCTGTGTGATATTAAGCTCAGGGTAGCTCGCTACAGGCGGAATGTCTTGGACGATAAAGTTCGGCAGACCATCGGGTGTTACAGAGTTGGCCAGGGAAGCGGTTACACCAAAACCGTGGGTGTATTTGAACCTGAGGTTGACAAAGGTCTGGGCTTTGGGGTCGATGTCGCTGGAGGACATTTCGCGTGCTGCCAGCATTACCTGACGTTCTTGACCGTTGAGCATGTAACGATCCACATCAATGTCATTGAATTTATAATAGAGGCGAATGCCTTGTTCTTGCGCAAAGGTTTGGCTGAGCGGTCCCGGATCGTTCAAACGCACGTTGTTCAGGGTAGCCTGATCACGGGAGAGGTCTTGGCTGGTAATGGGGGTGGTGCCGGAATAGGGTTCTTCCTTAATTTTGTCCAGGCCGAATCCGTACCTGGTATACGTTATCTCGTTGTTGATATAGGGTAACTCGTAGTTTAACTCGTTGGGAATCACGAGCAGGGATTGCATGGCTTGCGGTATTATACCATAGCCAACGACTGAAAAAAGTACCAGTCCTACAAGGGGCAGCGTCAATAAGCGAGTGTCCTTCAAAAATAACGCGCCAATGGCTGCAATTGCGCCAATGCAGCAAATTACAATCAAGATACGCAGGACAGGTGCGGTAATACTCAAATCGGTGTAGCCGGCACCAAACACATGACCGTGTTGCGAATAGAGCAGCTCATAAATATTCAGCAAGTAATCAAATGCGCTGAGCATGAATAAAACAAGGCCAAATAGTGCGAGGTGGCGGCGGGCTTGGCGTTGAATCGTCACAGTTCCACTGCGCCAAATTGCCAGGCCTCGGATGGAGACCATGCCAGTGCTTAAGTATAAAACGAAGCTGATTACACTTAAAAATAATAGTGGAATATAGAAGGCTTTGTAGAGTATTTCGTAGAATGGTAGTTGAAAAAAATAAAATGCAAGATCTTTTCCAAAAATAGGGTCAGTCAGATTAAAGGGAGTAACATGCTGGAAAGTCAGGTAATCCATCCAGCCAACCGAACCCGAGACGTAACTGATCGCATAGCTGATTAAGATGGCGATGAGTAGCATTGCCAGAGTTATTAACCGGCTGTCCAAGGTTTCAGCTACCGGGGCCATGTCGTGGGCGTGGATAACACGGATTTTTTGCTGAAAGCGTTCGTTGATCAGACCTACAAGTGAGGTGCGCAACATCAGCATAGTACCAAAAATTGCAGCTAAGAGGAAAATGCCGTTTACGGCCTGCACCAGGAGTTTGGTAAGTAAGGGAGTCCAAAATAACTGGGGATAACCCAAATCTTTGAACCAAAGCCAATCCTCGTAGAGATTAGTAGCAGACAAAAGACCGATTAAGCAGAGAATGATAATTAAAATGTAAATCAGGCGTTTCAAGTCGCAATCCCCCCAGCTAAACTATACTCCCCTAAATTCGGGCTGTGCGCTGTAAAGTCCTCCTTTGCCGGTAAATATAGGAAGGCGTTTTGCATATTTTTTACTGAAGGTATATTATTACCAATATAATAGAAAAATACAAAAATCTCTTGGCAAAGCGGTTATCTTTGCATATACTTATGAATATATCTTATTATACCCCCGGGGGGGTAGGAGGAATGAATATGTATGATTTAATTATTATTGGCGGGGGACCGGCGGGGTTAACAGCCGGGATTTATGCGGCGAGGGCGCGGCTTAATGCGTGTCTTTTAGAGAGGGGTTTGCCGGGCGGAATGGCCGCAACAACCGAGAAAATAGAAAACTACCCCGGCTTTCCGGATGGAATCGGAGGCCCGGAGTTAATGATGAACTTTCAAGCCCAAGCTGAAAAGCTGGGCCTGGTAATACGCAGCGAGGAGGTAACTGAAATATCCCTCGTGGGTCCGGTTAAACAAGTGCATACGACAGCGGGCGTGCTTGAGGCTCAAACTATAATTATCGCCACCGGTTCTTATCCCCAAAAATTGGGAGTGCCGGGTGAAGATGAACTTTACGGGCAGGGGGTGTCCTACTGCGCAACCTGTGACGGCGCTTTTTTCCGTAATCGCGAAATCGTTGTGGTGGGCGGTGGTGATGCAGCCATTGATGAGGCAATTTTTCTCACGCGGTTTGCGAGTAAGGTAACTATAGTCCACAGGCGGGAGGGATTCCGGGCAGCGCAAATATCAGTTGAGCGGGCGCAGGCTAATCCTAAGATTGCTTTTCACCTCAATGCGGTTGTCCAATCCATTGAGGGCAATAACGGCGTGGAAAAGGTCGTGCTCAAAGACGTTCACACCGGAGAATTGAGTGAGCTTAACGCCCAGGGCGTTTTCATTTATGTGGGCCAAATACCAAACGGCAGCTATTTGGGCGACACGCTCGAACTGACTGAACAAGGATATGTCAAAGCAGATGCTAAAATGCATACCAATGTGGCGGGAGTGTTTGTGGCGGGGGACATTCGGGAAACGCCGCTGCGGCAAGTCGCCACTGCAGTAGGTGACGGCGCTGTGGCTGCGATGGAAGCTGAAAAATATATTGCGGGTCAGCATTAGAGGCCCAAGGCTCGTTGCTACAGTGAATCTGTCCGGTGGCGTCCCTCATGTAATTGCTTGCGATGGGCCGCAGTGTCACTGGTAACCTTGACCAAGTAAATGCGACGGGAACAGCGGCGACAATAGCTTTTGACTCGATTAGCTACCGGATCGCGGCGGAAGATAATGGTGTCTGCATTGGTGTGGATTTGTCCGCACTTACAGACAATGTTGACGCTTCCTTGCAACATGTGCCAATCTCCCCTCAACCATAAATTAATCGAAGTTTCCAGACAAATAATTAAGGCCGGTACATTAGTACCGGCCTCTTAACTCAAGGTCTGAGGGCTCAAAGCTTAAAATCATGCTCTTTGTGCCCATTATATTATGCTTTACGAAATTTAGTCAATGAGCTAGTCTGTTTAATATTTCTTGCCATATAGCCGCATTACAGACCCTTACAGATCAGGTTTTCCGCTGTTTCACGGGTCTGTTTGGAGTGATCGTCCACTAGTTCGCTTATCCGCCGTGTGACCGAGAGATAATCTCGAATTAGTATGCGGTGCGGGTTTTTTGCGTTTTGCACTTAATTTCTGCCTCCTATCTACGGATATTTTGTCCAGCGGCGTGTGGAAGCAAACAACCAAGTTGTACCAATAAACGACGTAATACTAAAAATATTTACACCCATAAACAGGAATTACAGCAAATTAATAGAATAAGCTAAGATGATTATGGCTGAGGGGGACGAAATCTTGGCTACAGGTTGGGGGGCGCAAAAGCCTCTGTCGTTGTTAAAGGAGCGAGATTTCTCGCTCCTGCTTAGTGGCCAATTGATTTCGGCCTTAGGTGATAAGATCAACTATATTGCGCTGGGCATTTTGGTGTTCAGGGCCACAGGCAGCGCGTTGGCAGTGGGCAAAATGACAATAGCCACCTTGCTGCCTTACTTATTATTTGGTCTGATCGCAGGGGTGTATGTCGATCGCTGGGATAAAAAGAAAACTATGATTGTGTCAGATGTTTTACGTGCCTGTTTAGTTGCTTTAATCCCGTGGGTGATTGGCGTGTCCATCAATCTGGTTTACGTAATAACTTTTTTGGTGACAACGGTCAGCTTATTTTTTGGTCCGGCGAAAATGGCCGTCATTCCGACTTTGTTCGCGCGTGAAAAGATTATCGCGGCAACCTCTTTAGCCGAAACAGTGGAAAACGTTACGGAAATTGCCGGCTACGCTCTGGCTGGAGTGGTAGCGGTAATCATGACTTTGGACAAGGTTTTTTACCTTGATGCTGCTACCTTTGTCGTATCGGCGCTGACGATTACCCTGATGCAGCGCGGTTTTGGTCAAGAGACGTCCCGAATTGGTTCTGCTGTGTGGCAAGACATCAAAGAGGGGATTGCTTTCATTGGGCAGACTAAAGCTTTGTTGGTGACCTTAGTGAGTTATTGCGTGGTACTGTTGATATTCAGCGGGTTTAATCCTTTGATCTTCGTTTACGCCTTGCACACTTTACATACTTCTTCCTTAGGTCTTGGCGTGCTAGAGGCTATGCACGCGGTTGGTATAACAGTGGGCGGTATTGTCATTAGTGTAATCGGAACTCCCGGCGGCAAGGGTAAATGGATCACAGGCGGATACCTGGTTTCGGGCGCTACGATAGCTATGCTGGGTTTACTTTACTGGTATCCCTTGGCCCTGGTCGGCTTTTTGTTTACCGGATTTTCTAACGCCATGTTTTTCATGCCGATTCAGGCCATTTTTCAGGAACTCACCCCGGCTAACATGCGGGGACGGGTATTTAGCGCTAGGTTCGCGGTTACCAGGGTTGCTTTCATGGCTTCTGTAGCAATACTAACGTTTGCGGCAAACTGGGTGGGAGTGGAAAAGGTATACTTTGTGGCGGGTGTAACTCTCACTCTGGTGGCTCTGGTTACGCTAAGTCTGAAATCCTTGTGCACTATTGCCTAAACCGGCTAGAAGCATAGCCTTGTATTATCAGACATCCATGCCGCATGGCGGCACCACTGAAGAATGAAAATTATTGGCAAAATAAGTTATGGAAGTATTACAGGAGCGTTGTTGCGGACTGGATGTTCACAAAAGGAGGATTACCGCCTGCGTCATCACTCCACAAGGAAAGGAGATTCGGACTTTTGGGATGATAGTGAAATGGACGAAACGACCTCTCTATCCTCATTCTAACAAAAGTATTGCTATTAAATTTTAATTGTAGGGATTATGCAGTAGCCGTTCGAGCATATTTGAATTTGTATACCAATACCGCAGCCATCCAGCTGAAAACTAGCACACCGACGATGATAAAGCCGAGATATTCAAAACTGATTCCGTTCAGAAAGCTCCAAAAACTGCCTTCAAGCTTAAATTCCATACCAATAACTTGCAGCCACTCAATGCCACCAACGGCCAAAGCCACAAACACAGAAATACCGGTAATCGCTACGTTATAGTAGGCTTTGCGCAACGGGTTTAAAAAAGCCCAGTTATACGCGGATTGCATGATGACTCCGTCTGTTGTGTCCACCAAGGTCATACCGGCCATAAACAACAGCGGTAAAATCAGTACAAAAATAACTGGCATGGAGTTTGATGCGGCAGCTGCAGATAGTCCGAGCAAAGCTACTTCACTGGCTGTATCAAAGCCAAGGCCAAAGAGTACGCCGATAGGATACATCTTCCATGAAGCATCAATTGTCCGAAACAGTTTGCTAAAGAAGCGGTTCATAAAACCACGCTTTAACAGTAACTCTTCTAACTCCTGTAACCTGTCGGGGTCATGTTGGGCCATTTTAACCTCGTTAAAGATACTGAAGACATCTTTTAAGACTACGAGATTCATAAACCCGATTAAATACAAGAACGCGGCTGAAACAAAGGTGCCAATCACACTACCGATATGCTCTAAACCCGGAATATAAGTTTTAACCATATGGGCGGCAATTGCCAAACCTACTGAAAGCAGAATAACTATAGTAGAATGCCCTAATGAGAAATATAGTCCCACTCCCAAAGCTTCTGAACCTTCGTTTGTCAATTTGCGTGTCGTATTGTCAATGGCGGCAATGTGGTCGGCATCTACGCCGTGACGCAGGCCGAAAACATAGGCTAGGATGCCCATTGGCAGCAAAGCGGGAAAACTTCTCGAAGCACCAAGCAATATTAGCCACATTACACCGTTAAAGCCAATCAAAAAAGTATAAAGTATACTTATCTTTCCACGAAGTCTCAACATACCAAATTTCCTCCCTCTATAATCTATAGGCTCTCGGCATTCGCCGAGGCAGTTGGTACAAGGGTTTCCCTGAACCAACCTTATAGCATTCCTCCCTCATTTAGTGGGAGGAATTTTGCTTTTCATCACGTTTAACTGGAAATTCGCGAGTC
>JAJXUE010000037.1 GCA_021783135.1 Bacillota bacterium
CGCCAGTGACCGGTGATATTGCTTCCCGCTGGGGTGCTGACGGCTATGCTCGCGATGCCAATAATGCCTTAAAAGACGCTATTAATATGATCGCTTCACTAAAAGATATTTCTTAGTAAGCTACGCGTGCATGTATAAAAACAAAATAACTTTAAAGTATATCGAGAGGAGGACAAACAGTGGAATACAACGTAATCTTTCAACCATCAGGTCGGCGTGGTAAAGTTGAAGCCGGCAAAACTATCCTTGCGGCGTCCCACGAGCTTGGAGTAGATATAGAATCGGTTTGTGGTTCTTCCAAAGTATGCGGTAAATGTAAAGTTAAAATTGAGGAAGGCTATTTCGAAAAATTTGGCATTGAGTCCCGCGTCAGCCATCTTAGCCCACTGACTCAACAAGAGCAAAAGTATATGAAACCTAAGGAAATCGAGGAAAATTACCGTTTTGCTTGTGCAACGGAAGTCCATGGCGATATTTTGGTTTTTGTCCCCGAGGAAAGCAGAGGCGCTCAACAAATTGTTCTAGAGACAGGCAAAGAACGAGTATTTACGTTAGACCCAGCCGTACGCAAATACTATGTTGAATTAGAGCCAGCTACCTTGGAAGATCATCGGGGCGACTTTGAACGCCTGCGCCAAGCCCTCTGTGCTAAATATGCACAGCTTGACGAGAAGCTGGGGATAGATTATCTTGTTTTGAAGAAATTACCACCGATTCTGCGTCAAGGAGAATGGAAGGCTACTGTCACGATCTGGCAAGGACGGGAGATTATTGATGTCGAATCAGGTTTTAACGAAAAGATTGTTGGTGTAGGCATAGACATCGGAACGACAACCGTAGCAGCTTATTTATGTGACTTGCACACAGGTAAAGTATTGAGTAAGAAATCTATGATGAACCCGCAGGTGCGTTACGGAGAAGACGTGCTCTCCCGGATTAGTTATGCCATGATGGAAGATAACGGCTTAGAAAAAATGCATAACACGATCATTGAAAGTATCAACACTTTAATCCAAAAAATGACAGAAGAAGTGGGTTTAGTTTCGGCTGATGTGCAAGAGATTGTGTTAGTGTTCAATACAGTAATGCACCATATCGCGCTGAATATTGATCCCAAGTTTATGGGTCGTTCACCGTTTGCCCCTGCAATCAAACAATCCTTAGATATCAAAGCCCGGGATCTGAAAATAGAAATCAATCCCTGTGGCAATATTCATGTATTACCCATCGAAGCAGGCTTCGTGGGAGCAGACAACATGTCTGTTTTGATAGCTGAGGAACCATATAAGGGTGAAGAAATGCGCCTGATTATTGACATTGGGACCAATGGTGAAATTGACGTCGGAAACAAACACCAGATGCTATCCACTTCCTGTGCCACAGGCCCAGCGTTAGAGGGTGCGCAAATCAAGTTCGGTATGCGTGCAGCTCCGGGAGCCATCGAATGCATACGTATCGATCCCGAAACGCTTGAACCTCGTTACAAAGTTATCGGGAATGATGTTTGGTATCCCGAGAATAAAAGTCTCGGAGCTAAAGGGGTCTGTGGTTCAGGAATCATTGATGCCATAGCTGAGCTGTTTAAATCAGGCATCATCGGCACCAGTGGCCGTTTTAACAAGGGACTTGAAGAGTACGCGCGTGTCCGCAAAGGTGCGGATGGCAAGATGGAATATGTCATTTGTTGGGCTGAAGAAACATCCATTGGTCAGGATATCTCGATCACCATCGCAGATGTACGTGCCGTCCAGCTAGCCAAATCTGCTCTATATGTAGGAGCAAAATATCTTATGGAGAAGTTAGGCATCGAAAAGGTTGACAGTGTCACTTTAGCAGGGGCCTTTGGATCCTTTATTGACCGCGAGAGTGCTATGCTTATAGGTATGTTTCCGAACTGTGATCTCGATAAGGTTATCGCAGTGGGAAATGCAGCGGGTGATGGAGCACAGATTGCCCTGCTAAACAAGGAAAAACGGGTGGAAGCTGACCGGGTAGCCAAAGACGTCTTTTTTGTAGAGACTGCAGTAGAAGCAGATTTTCAACAACGTTTTTCTGACGCAATGGCTTTCCCGCATAGTCACGATGCTTTCCCGAGCATCCAACACATCCTTGACCGGATTCCTAAACGAGGTAATACGCGTTAAAAGTAAATTTGTTTGCAATTTAAGTATTGAGAGAATGTGAAAAAGAGGAGGGTATAAAATGAATGCCAAAGAAAACGTTTTGTCAGCTTTCCGGCGTCAAATACCTGAATGGGTACCAAGCGTTATCTATGGTGGTGGCGTCTGGACAATGCATAACTCTGGAAACGTGTTCGAAAATTTTATTGGTAAACCAGAAGCTATGGCTAGACTAATTATTGAAACAAATGAAAAAGTCGGTTCTGAGATGGTCTTTCCCGGCTCTGGTTATAATAATTTGCACGCTGCAGTTTTTGGCGGAAAGACCCGTTGGCGGAAAATCGGGGCACCCGACCTAGAAGAACCTATTATCACAACTATTGATGATATTAGGCGGCTAGATCTTGCGGCGTTGGAAAAGGATGAAATTATCCAGACAATCTGGAAGGCTAGTGAACTAGTGAGTAAGGAAATCGGAGATGATGTTCTAGTTGGGACGACGGCTTGGGGTCCCTTCACCTTAGCAGCTCAATTTATGGGAGCAGAACGTCTAATGCGGGGTACTTTTAAGGATAAAGAACTTGTACATGAACTTTTGCGTTTTACTACAGAAGTGCTTGTGCGCTTTTATCAACCCATGATTGAAGCGGGTTACATGACAACTTTAGCCTTAGCCGACCCGGTTGCTTCAGGCGATTTGGTATCACGCAAGCAGTTTAAAGATTTTGCTCTACCGTACTTACGAGAGTTGAGCGACAGAGTGCATGACATGGGAGCTTTAGTATTCTGTCATATATGCGGTGACACCCATGACCGTATGGAACTTTTTACCGAAAGCGGGGTGGATGTAATCGCGCTGGATTATAAAGTAGACATGGCTAGGGCTAAGGCAGAAATTGGCGATAAGATATGCATCGCAGGTAACTCTAACCCTGTCTCTGTTTTGGAAAACGGAACTCCGGATGAGTGTGTGGCATCTGCCCGTGATTGTATCGAAAAGGCTGGGGATAATGGCTCTTTCATCCTTCTTCCGGGTTGTGACATACCTCCTACTGTACCGTTGCAAAACATCCAAGTATACCTGAATGAAGGCAAAAAGTATCACTATAAAAACGGAAAACCAGCTGGTAATTGATTCTGTAAAGAAATACTCATAAGGGAGAGATGTAAAAATGTCAACACTAACACCCAGGGAGAGAGTGTTAAATCTCTTTGCCGGTAAAGAAGTGGATCGCCCTGCTTGTTACAGTGGAATGGGTAACGTGACCACCGTGGCCTTGGAGGAAATAGGTTGTAAATTTCAGGAGCTGCACGGAGACGCCGAAAAAATGGCTAAAGCAGGGGCCAGTTCTTACCGCCTGTTCGGCTACGAAAGCGCTGTAATTCCCTTCGACCTTTGTGTGGAGGCAGAAGCCTTAGGCTGTGCTATGAATCCCTATGACAATGTCGAACAACTTCTTTACCCTACAATTAAAGAGAAGGTAATTCACACCGAGGAAGAAATTACAACCTTTACCATACCGGATGATTTTTTAGAGCGTGGTAGGATTGATGTGATTTGCGAAGCTATCCGCTTGCTGAAAAAAGATGTAGGTCAAGAAATTGCCATTGGCACATATCTACTGGGTCCTTTTACCCTGGCGGGACAGCTCATGGATCTTAATGACCTTTTCAAACTTTCCTTTAAAAAACCGGATAAAATAAATCACATGCTAGACCGTTTAGCAGATGTTCAGATTGCCATCGGGAAAAAATTCTACGAGGCAGGAGCGGACTATATTACCGTGAGGGAAATGGGAGCGACAACTGATATCTTAAGTCCCAAGGCCTTTGATAAAGTAATAGCCCCACACCTGAAAAAGATATTTGCTGGACTAAACGGAAATAAGGTCTTGCACATTTGTGGCGGAACCAATAGTGTTATCAAAATAATGAATAATTGTGGAGCCTCGGCCTTAAGTATTGAATTCAAAAACGATATGGCAAAAACACGGGCGGAAATTGGCCCTGAGCCCTTAATCTTTGGCCAAGTAGATGCCTACAATGTGCTTGTCACCGGGAAAGTCGAGGATGTAGTTAATGGGGTGCTTGCTAGTTTAGACGCAGGAGTTGATGCGGTCTGGCCTGGTTGCGACATCTGGCCCACTGCACCAATAGAAAATCTAAAAGCTATGGTTGAAACGGTAAAGGAATATGGCGCAAGTCGCTGGGCACGTAAAAAGGCTTAATTAGCGCAAAGATTTAAAAATTTACAAAGCTGGCTAAGTTGGCGTCCTAGCCAGTTAAATGGTAGTTTAATGAATAAAAGTTGGATGGTGATAAAGCTATGTTCACTTTAAAAGGAGAACAAAAAGTTTGTCAAATCGGACCTTTAAAAGTGGGAGGTCCGTTTGGAGAAAATCCGCCACTTCTAATCTCTTCCATGTTTCACAACGGAGACAGAATCTTGGAAAGCCGTAAAGATCATAAATTTGACCATGCCAAAGCAGTAGAATTAATAAAACAGCAAGAGGCGCTTTCGGAACAGACCGGAATACCGGCGCTCGTTGCTATGGTTGCAAGTTCGACAGAAGAAATGAAGTATTACATTGACTTTTTCACGGAACATAGCGACCTCCCCTTTGGAATTGACATGTGGGTACAAAAGCCCCGCCTCGAAGCTATGGAATATGCAGCATCTAAAGGTCTATTAGACCGCGTACTCTACAATAGTATTACACCTTGGGATAAGGATATAGCTGATCAGGTGAAAGTTTTACGTGAAATGGGAGTCAAGCACGTCGTTGTACAGGCGTTTGACGAGAATGATCAAATGCCATCCGGTCGCATGACTGCCTTTGAAAAGTTGATGGAAGAAGTAAGCAAAGGGAATTTCCAGTCAATCCTGGTTGATACTGCTGTTATGAATCTTCCGGCAACAGCCTTTTCCTGTCTGGGTAATAAAATCGTGAAGGAAAAGTGTGGCTGGCCAGCTGGTGTGGCTGCTTCGAATGGCACATTTATGTGGAAGGAAGCTAGAGAAATGTGGGGGCAAAACGGCTTTGCCGGAATGGATGCTGCAGGACAAGCCCTCTCCGCCTTACTGTGGAGTGACTTCATCTTTTATGGACCAATATCTGTGGCGCCCAGGATTTTCCCGGCAATCGTTTCCGCTTCTCTCTTTCAGGCGACCCTGGCCTTTGATGAAACAAAGTGTTTGCCGGAAAATAAGAATCACCCCATTTACAAATTCTTCGGATCATTTGCTAGTAAATTAAGCGGCGGGGAGCAGGTAGAATTAGTGCACGGCGGAATTGCTGAGTAGTTGAGAAGATTCGGGATAATTTGGTTAGAGTGAGGTGTTGGCGTGTGATACAACAGAGACTTATAGCCCAAGCTAAATTGGATCCAGCCAGCCTATTGGAAAAGATCAAAGCTTGGGGGGTGGAAGTCGTGGGTATAGGCGATGTCAGTGTCGGTTTACCCCCAGACTTAGAAGGTCTATCCACGGCGATTTCCCTCGCTCTAACCCATCCTGAACAGCAGACTGAAAACCAAATTTATGAATATCGTTATCCGGAAATAGAGCAGAAGCTTGAGCATATCCAAAAAAACATTGCTAAGCAGCTCAGGGTAGACGGGTGGCGCTTCCTGGAGATACCTCCGGACAGCAGTAAACAACGGGACAGGCTTATTTCCAAGATTCACCCCCTTTTTCCGCATAAGACTGCTGCAACATGTGCCGGTTTAGGCTGGATTGGTAAGAGTGGCTTGTTGATTAGTCCCAGTTACGGTCCTAAGTTGAGTTGGGCAACAGTCCTGACTAATGCGCCATACCAGGCTACTGGACAACCATACATTCATGGGCAGTGTGGACATTGCAACGTCTGTGTTCGAGCGTGTCCAGCAGGGGCAATATCTGGGATTGAGTGGAGTAGGTGCACTAATTACACAACGATGATAGACATTGTTTCGTGCGCCCAACAGTTGGAGAATAACCGAATCGCTATCGGCGAACTGGCCTGTGGTAACTGTATCAAGGCGTGCAGGTGTGGTCGCAAAATTTGACCACATGGATATATAGTACCGGTTTTTATGCCGACTGCTAAATATAGTGCTTTAGAATTCCTAAGCAGTTGATTCTTGGTGATTTCAGTGACTTCCTAATTTTAGGCTAATTTTTTTTATCTTTTATTGTAGTGGCAGAATAATCGTCTATTTTGCCACTAAAGTTACTTTTCAGACCTTTTAGCTGAGAACTATATCTTTATTAAGAGTAATTTGATAAACTAAATTAAAATTTACTGGATTTTTTACACTTTCGTTTAGTACAAGACAATTAAAATTATCCTAAATTGTTCTAAGCAACGATTTGTTTTACAGGCCTTTGCTGCATGCACATGCCCAAACAAATAATAATCAAGGACTCTAACAATTGTATTTAACTAGGAAATTAGGGACTGGTAAAAGTCAACGTAAATTAGAATTAGTAATTTGAGGTGACAATATGGGTAAACACGAAAAAGAACCCTTCTATTTACCAGTTGGCAAGGAAGTAGAATTATTTCTGTATGCATATGAACTGAAACTACCTGTTATGCTTAAAGGACCAACAGGCTGTGGTAAGACCCGTTTTTTGGAGCATATGGCATACCGGCTTAGGCGTAAACTAACAACTGTTGCCTGCCATGAAGATTTGACAGGTAGTGATCTAGTCGGACGTTTTTTACTTAAAGGAGGAGAAACAGTTTGGGTTGATGGTCCACTGACGAGTGCGGTTAGAAATGGTGGTATCTGTTATTTAGATGAAATCGTCGAGGCTCGCAAGGACACCATTGTCGTTATTCACCCGCTTACCGATGACCGTCGGGTTTTACCAATTGAAAAAAAAGGAGAAACAATTTTCGCCCCTCCAGAGTTTATGCTCGTAATTTCTTATAATCCGGGTTACCAGACAATCTTAAAAGACTTAAAACAAAGTACAAAACAACGTTTTATAGCTATAGAGTTTGTCCATCCTCCCCAGGAAGTCGAAGTTGAAATTGTGATTCAGGAGGGTGGTGTCAGTAGAGAAACCGCTCAAGGCTTGGTTCAAGCAGCCGCACAAATTAGAAATTTGAAAAATCGTGGACTAGATGAAGGAGTTAGCACAAGATTATTGATCTATGCCGCTTTATTAATAGGTTCAGGAGTAGATTTGAAAGATGCAGTAAAAGCGGCCATGATTAAACCTCTTACGGATGACCCTGTTATGCAAAGAGGGATGGAAGAAATCATAGGAACAGTACTTCCAGCGTTTTAAGGGGGGAGACCTTTGACCGAAGAGATGGGGAGACAATTGCTGAATTCAGATAAAGATTTTAGATTTTTACCGGAATTTGAGGGTCTGACTTCAGAGGAACGCGAAATAGTTCTTACTGTATACGAACATTTAGTAGGCAAAAACCCTCCGCTAGCCTCCTATTTTTTTCATACCATGCCTCAGCTTATTGAAAACCTTTCCAGTAATCGTAAATGGATAAACTTATTAAAATGGTTGACCAATGCACCTTGGGAAGTAGGAATAAATTTTCTGCAGAATTTACAGAATATTATGTCATTTCAAATAGACATAGATTCTTGGGTTGAATTTGGGTTTAGGTTAGCTAATTTCGAAGAAGATAGCGCAATTTGGTTTTTCCGGCGGGGTTTGATTGGATTGCCAAATCTTTCTATTCTAGCGAAGGATATTTCCGCTCAGGCATTAGCCTTACTTACACATTCGGCAGGTTCTGCAGTTGCCTATATTAGAGCTATTAGTGGTAATCATATGCCTAATAATGACTTTTATGATCTTTGGTATAAATTTGGTCTAGAATTAACGCAACAAGAACCTGAAGCGGGGGAGGCATATTTTGGTGCGACAACGGGTTTGACGACTAAGATAAGGTCTGATGTTTTACCCAAAATAGTTTCAGTTTCCCAGAAGTTACTAGTCCTGAATCGTCAAGTTGGTATCACTTTTTTGCGAACTAGCCCTGAATGGATTGATTTCCTAAGTAATGAAGACAGTTGGACTTACTTTATAGCAAGAATCTCTAAAATGACAGAAAAATCTCCTAAGGTTGCTGTCGCCTTTTTGACTGTTTTAGGTGGTTCCATCAAAACTTCTGGCTATGAGCATGTTGACAACTGGTTTATACCCGGTCTTCGCTTAGTTGAGCTCAATCTGGAAATAGGGCTTACTTTTTTCCAAGCCATTCCCAACGTTTTAAAGGAAATTGACTCGAGTGAAGTAGAACGGTGGGTCGAGCGAGGATTAGAATATAGTGGCGACGAGAAACGACTGAAGGCATTTTTTGCTTTGTCAGGAAGTGGTGGAAGAGAAGCACTAAGAGATGTGCGTAAAGGGCTTGATTATGAACAAATCGAAGGCCAACTTCTAACTCTGGCCGAGGGCTTAGTCAATAGGCGAATTATAATTAGGCGTGCAGTTGAGCTACCTCCTTTATTGCACAGTCAGCGGAGACATTGGGTAACAAGTGATGGATATAGAGTCTATTTACCTGAAAGAGTCAATTTGTTTGCCGATAATGACAATAACTTTTTAGTTTACAAGCTGATGCTTCTGCATAAACTTGCCCACATTGAAGCGGGTTCCTATCTTAATGCGGTAATACCTGTTTGGTTAACAGAGCATTCGTCAAATACCACACCTGCAACGGGTAGCTTAGTAGAGTTTATTGCTTGTTTTCCTGATCGATTGTTTATTAAAAATCTAGTATGCATTTTGGAAGATGGCAGGGCCGAGCGAAGAATGCTTCATCGATATCTAGGTCTTAGCCGAAGTTGGAGAGAACTATTAAGTTTGCTTGCGCGTAACACTGTACCACAGGAGGAATCCGACATTCTCAACTGTTTGGTTCGGTGGTATTATCCCTTAGTTGAAATGGAATCGTTAACATTACCCCCGGGCACCCCACAGGAACGTAAATGTTGGGAAGAATTGTATAAGCCAACGGCAGTTTTCCAGGATGTTTTAGAATTAGCAGCAACTCTATATTTTAAGCTTAACGAAACAGAGAGCGAGCGGATTAAAAACTGGAGTTTCTTCGAGTTTCATGGAGAATTAAGACCGGAATTACATCTGCTGGAACACTTGAATGCAGTCTCCCTTGAGTCAGGAAATCAAATCGATGTATGCGAAGTATATCCATTACTCTTAGATAAACAAATCCCGGAAGCTGATTTGAATTTTTATCGGAGACTAAGGGAACGATTGAGTCAATTTCAGCTCGATGAAATGGAAAATACTTTCCGTGAAATCCATAATTATAACGAGTGGGATGCTAGCATCGCCGATTATCGCCACGATTGGTGTCGAGTGAGGGAAATAGTTCTAAAACCTAGTTCAGCTCGTGCAGTGTACTTAGCCCGTAGTGAAAATTATGGCCTAATTGAAAGCCTTAAAAAGTATTTTGCAGTACTACGACCGGATCGCTTGCGAAGATACCGCCGGCAGCTTGATGGTGATGATCTGGATATTGACGCATTGGTGGAAGTCATGACAGAAATCAAGGTTGGCTCAGTTTCCACGAATGATGGTTTTTATATCCGGCGTGACAAACGTTTGCGCGATGTAGCAGCAGCTTTTCTGCTAGACTTAAGTGCTTCTACAGATGAAGTAATTAATGAGCAGGGTAAAACAATTCTCGATGTAGAAATAGAATCAGCTGTAATTATGTGCGAAGCTTTAGAAACAATCGGAGACCAGTATGCTGTATATGGATTTTCTAGTAGTGGCAGGGAAAAAGTTGATTTTTATGTAGCTAAAGATTTTGAAGAAGCCTATACAGAAAATGTCTGGCAGCGTTTTGGCGGGTTACGTAGTAGTAACGCTACGCGGTTGGGAGCGGCGATCCGTCACTCTGCTTCGAAATTAGGCAAGTGTCAAGCTGCAGTAAAGCTGTTGTTTGTGTTGAGCGATGGGCGGCCTTATGATATTGACTATCGCAGTAATGTGGAACCAAAAGATATGAAAAGTTTCTTAAGGTTTGACTGTGAGGAATATGCCCATGCCGATGTTAGGGTAGCCCTTCAAGAAGCGAAAGCCCAAGGAATTACTCTTTTTGCTCTGACAGTCGACCGGAAAGGTAAGGACTATTTAGATAAGATCTTTGGACAAGTCGGTTATATCGTGGTAAACCGAGTTGAAGATTTGCCTTTAAGATTGCCGGAAATTTATCGGAGGCTCACGGTCTAGCTTTCGCAAGGGCTATTAAGATAATGGGGTGGAAATGTAATGGCTTTTAACTATGAAGAGTTAGAAAAGTATAGCCTGGAATTAGGGGCTTCTGCAGCCCGGGTGTTCGATGTAACCGATATAGTGGTAGATGAACGAGTTCGCTTGAAGTGTGAGGTACCATTTTGTCCAGATTTCGGGACATGTTTAGTTTGCCCGCCCAACACTTTGACTGTAGATGAATTTCGTAATATTCTTACCAAATACCACAAAGCTTTATTAATTCAAGGGAAAGTTGAGTTCGCTAAATCTGCCGACGGAGGAACAAAGCAATTTGATATAAGTCCTGATATTGCCCGCTTAGAACTAAAACTGCACAAATGGGTCAACAAGATAGAAAGTAAAGCTATGTCCATGGGGGCATATTTCGCAACTGGATTTAAGGCTTCAAAATGCCGATTGTGTGAAAAGTGTGTGGGAATAGGCGATCCTGGCGGGTGCAGGCACCCCTATTTAGCCCGTCCGAGTGTTGAGGGTGTTGGAGTAGACGTGATAGCAACTGCGGAACGGGTAGGGCTAGGCTTTAAATTATTTGGCGGGGATGAGATGACGAATGAGATTATATATACAGGCCTCATTCTCATTGATTAAAATACCCAGGATTTAGAAGGAAGGGGATTAAGATGTAAACGAGTGATAAGAGGTAGAGGGTAGACTACATGTAGAGAGAGTAGACGTGAAGAGCTATAGGGCAAATATCGGGTATATGCTAGCTCAGTGAGGCTTATCAAAATTCTTGGAGGTGCAATTCTATGAGTAAAGCTATTAAGGACGAAATGACTTCTTTAGAGCGGGTAGTTGCGGCTTTAAATTATCAAAAACCCGATCGTGTGCCCACTGCTCCACTGGTCTGCGGTGCATCCTCTCGTGTACTGGGTGTAACTTATGACAAATGGTCAACTGATGCTGAGGCATGTACCAAGTCTTTTCTACAGGCCCAAGAGTTAATCGGTTTCGATGCCTTTGTAACCTTAATTGATTTATCTGTAGAGGCTGCTGATTTTGGGCAAAAAGTTATCTACCCCACCAACAGTACAGCGTATTCTGATACGAATAACTCTCATATAAGAGAAGTTGAGGATTACTACAAACTTGAAAGAATAAACCCGCGTGAAACACCTAGGATGAAATTGGAGGTAGATGTTATCCGTGGCTTATCGAAGGCTAAGGGTAATGAAGTCGCAATCACTGGTTTCCTGTATGGACCTTTAGGTGTTTTATCTCAACTTCGGGGTCACGATCGACTTTTTATGGACTGTATCAAGCATCCGGAGGCAGTAATGGCCGCTCAAGAAGTTATCACGGAAGTACTCTGTGAGTACGCTAGAGCCCAAGCTGAAGCAGGGGCCCACTCTATATGTTTGGATACACTATACGCTTCACAAAGTATTATGAGTAAGAAAATGTGGGAAAAAATTGAGGCCCCTTATGCTGCCAAAGTAGCACAGGCCATTAAGGACACAGGTTGTGTTCTTAGCTTGCATAACTGTGGTAATGGCATTTACTTTGATGCACAAGAGAAATGGTTAGATCCAGTAGCTATTTCTCATGCATATCCTGCCGATGATTGTAAAACATGGGAAGAGCATGTAGCCAAGTGGGGAAAGAAAATCGTAACCATAGGTTATGGAGAGCCATCCTCGTATGGATTGTTCTTTACTGAGGAACAAGCTATTGAAGATAGTCGAAGAATGATTGAAGAATATAAGGATTGTGATGGTGGGTTTATCTTGGCAACTGGCTGTGAGTATCCACCAAATGGTACCCTTATGAACGCAATCGCAATGGTCAAGGCCTCCAAAATGTACGGAAGGTATTAATTAAGTTAAAAGGGGGACTCAATGAAATGGCTACTAAGGAACAAGAAATTCTTGATAAATTAAAACAAGGTGTAATCGATTACGATGAGGATGCAGTTATTGCTGCGGCCAATGAAGCCTTAGCCCAAAACGTGGATGCTCATGCAGCAATATTTGACGGACTGGTGCCTGGCATGGTGGAAGTAGGCCGTTTGTACGAAGAACAAGAGTACTTTGTGCCGGAAATGCTGATGTGTGCCGACGCAATGTATGCTGGGTTGAACATTCTTAAGCCCCACATGTCTGTAAAAGAAGGTGCCAAAAAAGGTGTTGTCGTCATGGGTGTTGTGCAGGGTGATGTGCATGATATCGGCAAAAACATTGTACGCATGATGTTTGATGCCTCTGGCTTTGAAGTGCATGACCTTGGCAGGGACGTACCTCTCGACAAGTTCGTCGAGGAACAACTAAAGACAGATTCTGATTTAGTATGTCTTTCGGCAATGATGACCACGACAATGGTGGGGATGAAAGAAATTATTGAAAAGATCAAGGAAAAGAATCCGAAGTGTAAAATTATGATTGGCGGAGCGCCAGTGACCGGTGATATTGCTTCCCGCTGGGGTGCTGACGGCTATGCTCGCGATGCCAATAATGCCTTAAAAGACGCTATTAATATGATCGCTTCACTAAAAGATATTTCTTAGAAAATTACTCGGAGTGACTTCAATTGCTGAGTTGTTGAGAAGATTCGGGATAATTTGGTTAGAGTGAGGTGTTGGCGTGTGAGACAACAGAGGCATATTGACCAGGCTAAACTGGATCCAGCCAGCCTATTAGAGAAGATCAAAGCTTGGGGTGGGGAAGTCGTGGGTATTGGTAATGTCAGTGTCGGTTTACCCCCGGACTTAGAAGGTCTTTCTACAGCGATCTCCCTCGCTCTAACCCATCCTGAACAGCAGAATGAAAACGAAATTTATGAATACCGTTATCCGGAAATAGAACAGAAGCTTGAGGATATCCAAAAAAATATTGCTAAGCAGCTCAGGGTAGACGGGTGGCGCTTCCTGGAGATTCCTCCGGACAGCAGTAAACAACGGGACAGGCTGATTTCCAAGATCCACCCTCTTTTTCCGCATAAGACAGCTGCAACATGTGCCGGTCTAGGCTGGATCGGTAAGAGCGGCTTGTTGATTAGTCCCTGTTACGGTCCCCGTCTGAGTTGGGCAACAGTCCTCACCAATGCGCCATACCAGGCTACTGGACAACCATACATCCATGGGCAGTGCGGACGCTGCAACGTCTGTGTTCGAGAGTGTCCAGCAGGGGCAATTTCCGGGATCGAGTGGAGTAGGTGCACTAATTACACAACGATGATAGACATTGTTTCGTGCGCGCAACAGTTGGAGAATAACCGAATCACTATCGGTGAACTGGCTTGTGGTAAGTGTATTAAGGCGTGCAGGTGTGGTCGTAAAATTTGACTAATGGTGAGCATATTTTACAACATAAGCTTATCAAGCGATATTCTTAAAGAGAGAGGCGGTTTTTGAGATGAGCAATGTCAAGGTATGTGCAGGCGCCTGTGGTTTCACAGCTATGGTTCATGTAACAAAAATTGACCGTTCTACCGTCGAAATTACAATTAACAGTCCTTGTGAAATGATCAAGGCTTTCAATAAATCTTTGGGGACACTCCAATGGACGAAGGTATTTGCTAAGATGAAAGACTCGGTGATCTTTCAAGCAGCTCAAGAAAACATAGCACACACTGATTGTCCAGTCCCAGTGGCCGTAATAAAAGCAATAATGGTCGAAATGGGCGCTGCAGTGCCAAAAGAATCTTCCATCGTTTTTGTAAATGAAGAGGTGGTTTAGAGGTTGGTGGAGTAAGGACCACTTTTGGTTACGCGTTACTCTCCCAGACCTAGCCAGACGAAAACGGAGGGAATTGTATGGACATTTTAACGAGTTTTATTAATGTTGCACCATATATTAATCAGCTTTGCAGGGAAGAGGTGACGGTAGCAATTGCAGACTTAGAAAAGCATTTGGCCTATTATCCCGCTCCCGGTATGGCTCAAAAAGTAGATATACCGATAGGAACTCCGTTAAAAGAAGGCCAGGCCTTGACTGAAGCCATTAAAAAGGGACATTCTATTAAAAGTAACGTTCCGCCAAGTGTCTGGGGTATACCCATCTATTCCGTAGCTATTCCGCTGCAAGACGATCAAGGCAAAATCGTAGGAGCAGTTACTTTTGCTACAGATACTGGCTATGCCACCCGTCTAGATGACATTATTCAAGGTTTGAACAATGATTCAGCTAGCTTTGCTACGATCGTCGAGGGCCTGGCCACTTCTTCGGAGGAATCATCCAATAGAGCACAGGAGGCAGTCATGGCCGTAGAGAAGGCTTTAGTTTATTCTCGGAAAACAGAAGAAATTCTGCATATTATGGCGAAAACGGCCTCTCAGTCCAATCTTATTGGGCTGAATGCGGCGATAGAATCGGCTAGAGCTGGTGCAAGTGGTAAGGTGTTCAGCATAGTTGCGGATGAAATTCGAAAACTTGCGCAAGAAACAGCAAGTGCTATCAAAGATGTACGGAGTATAATTGAAGAATTAAATGCGACAATTGGCATCATTGCTCAAACGGTAGGGGAATCTGCCGTTCATGCCGCTGATCAGAAGGCTATCGGTCGAGAAACGGCGTCTTCCATAAGCGCTCTACGTGGACGCATGGAGATGCTGGCCCAACTTTCTCGGGAGATTCAATAACAGAATTAAACCTAGTTGTCATTAATGCTAACCATGTGAGGCTGTTGCAACTAAAAATTGGTATCACCGGGACAGTACGGTGTAATTTTACATGTCTATTCGCTTTACTGTGTATGGAGGTGTTCCAGAATCGAAGCGATAATTCGGTTCTCGCTTCGGGCATCTCTTTTTATAGACTAATCAAGCTTGTAAAAGTCTTTCGATTGTAGCAAAAATACACTTAATTCTAGAAGAAGAAAGCCCTATGCCATATTTTTTGCTATTACAGTAGCAGATAACCCAGGGGATGTACCCCTGGGTTTTTTACAGTATCCTTGGCGTCGGTGGCTAACGTTTCCTGCCGTACTACATAGTATAAAAATATAGCAATGTACTAATGTACTTAGGAAAGGTGACGGATGCCATGCCAAATTTACCGACCTTAAGATTAGGTTCCACCAGTCCATATGTACGAAGGCTTAAAATGGAGTTAACGGGCTTGAGTAAAAATTATAATAACTTTATAATTGACGATTATTTTGACAAAAAAACCGAGGATGCACTCATGAATTACCAAGATGATGTGCGATTAACTCGGAACGGAATTGTCGGGCCCGCCACCTGGGCTAGTCTAATTACCAGAGTTAAGACGATACAAGTCAAACTGAATTCTTTGGGTTACAACGCGGGAAGTCCGGATGGCTGGTTTGGCCCTGTAACTACAAGTGCCGTAAAAAGATTCCAAAGCGCGCACGGGCTAGTGCCGGAGGGGGTTGTCAACCCTAGAACACGGGTGAAATTGTTTAATCCTCACCCTATCGATAACTTTGAAACTCGGCCCAGCTCCACTTCGTTAAGTGCACTTGATCCCTACGTGGCCAAGCTGGCCCATGAATTTCTCCGTCTCTGCAGCGCCAATGGCTTGGACGTGCGAATTCTTGCAGCCTTTAGAAGTTGGGATGAGTCGGATCGGCTCTATGCCTTAGGTCGAACTGCCCCCGGTGCGGTAGTTTCTAATGCCAGAGCCGGCGATTCTTATCACAATTGGGGCTTAGCTTTTGACGCGGCACCTTTTGTCAATAATGTCATGACAACGGATCGAGCCAAGTTTTATTTAATGGGCCACTTGGGCGAACAGGTCGGGCTGCAGTGGGGGGGCACTTTTAAGTCAATTGTCGATTTGCCTCATTTTCAATATACCTTTGGTTTGACCACCGAGGAGCTCCAAGATGGCAAAAGACCGCCGCGGTAGAATTACTGAAACTAGCTTCGGGTCGCTGGGGTCGAGTTTATTTTCTGCTCCGTTTAGCAAACTACACCGCCGAGCATACTTTTCGGTTCGCTGCCTCACTGCCGCAAATGTAGCCTTAAATTGGGCGCGAGCATTCGTGCTCTCGTTCGGGCGCTCACCGAGTATGCTAACGGCGCCTCCGTAATGCTTCTCTGCGCAGAAAGTAAACTCACCCTTAAGCTAAGCGGTCCTTGTTGCATTTTTCGGGTCGCTGGGGTCGAGTTTATTTTCTGCTCCGTTTAGCAAACTACATCGCCTAGCATACTTTTCGGTTCGCTTCCTCACTTCCGCAAACGTAGCCATAAATTGGGCGCGAGCATTCGTGCTCTCGTTCGGGCGCTCGCCGAGTATGCTAACGGCGCCTCCGTAATGCTTCTCTGCACAGAAAGTAAACTCACCCTTTAGCTAATCGGCCCCAGCAGAAGATAGTACGAGGAAAAGTGCGCGCAGAGGAAACCGATGCGCACTTTTCTTGTGTTTGTGTTAATTTTAAAGTAGTGTAACGAGATTTTATTAACTACATTGACAAATTTAAATACAATATTGTATAATGGAAAAAATTGGGGGTGTGGTATGGAAAAGGAACTTTTAGGATGTTGCCCGAGATGTCAGGATAAGTTAATAGCCACACATCTTTTTTGTAATAATTGTGAATTAGAACTAAACGCAGATTTTAAATTGACAAAATTTGACTATCTCGCTAAAGATGAGCTTGATTTTATCGACTGTTTCCTCAACGCGCAGGGCAACTTCAAAGCATTGCAGGCCAAAAAGCATATTTCTTATCCTGCTGCCAAGAAGAGACTAGCAGATATATTGGTGAAACTCGGCCACGCGGCAAACAAAGTTTACGATTTGGAAAAGCCGCGGCTAGAGTGCCCAGACCATGTACCTATTTTAGAGAGTGACGCCCAAATCACCCAACTCCTTAAGCAAAAACTTAATCAAGCCGGTGGCAGGACAACTATCAAGCTATTACAAGGAGAAGCTTGCGAGATATGGTATGCAGCAAACGGTAATGGACTGGAAACCGCAAAAATCCCCATACCAAACCAGTTGACGTGGGACACTTTTGCTGCGGCGGTAGAAATAGTAATTGAAAAAGGCGGCAGGGCCGAAAAAGGTAATGCGCGAGCTGGTAAGCTTGGCAGTGAGCGGCTGCCGTTTGACTCTGTCGAAGGATATATTGCCCATAAGGTCCACGGGGTACAAGCGGGAGAATCCGCCTTTGGTCCAGGCTTTGTCGTATGCGCGGTTTTGGCTTGGGCAGAGATATGTAAAAATGAGCGAGGCTATCTGTCTATAGCTCCGAGGATACTGCAGGAATTAGGTGGGGGGTATGAGGTGTGCGCCAGAAAATAGAGCAATTGCTCAACCAGCTAAATTCGTACAGGCCACTAACTGAGGGTGAGATCCAGCGCCTCAGGGAGGAATTCATTGTTGACTTTACCTATAACTCCAACGCTATCGAAGGCAATACCCTAACCTTACAAGAGACTGCTTTGGTTTTAGATGGTATTACCATTGATAAAAAGCCTCTCAAGGAGCATCTGGAAGCGGTTGGGCATAAAGATGCTTTCCACTATGTTCAGGGGTTAGTACAAGATAAGCAACCGTTAAGTGAGCGTGTAATTAAGCAAATCCATAGCCTAGTACTTATGGATCGACCGCAGGATAAGGGTGTGTATCGGCGTGTGCCGGTAACCATTATGGGAGCGATGGTTGAACCTCCCCAGCCTTATTTAATTCCCAAGCAGATGGAACAGCTGCTACAGCATTATGCCGAAGGGGAGAATGCTTTGGATGTGGTTGAGCGGGCCGCGTTATTTCATTTACAGTTTGAGGCCATCCATCCATTTATCGACGGCAACGGTAGAACTGGACGCTTGCTGTTAAATCTCGCTCTGTTGCAGGCGGGCTATCCGCCAATCAATATCAAGTATACAGACAGGCGACGCTATTATGATTGCTTTACCAGTTATCATCAGAGCGGTACGCCTGCAGCCCTGGTAGCATTAATTAGTACCTATTTAGAGCAAGAGCTTATCAGGTATATTGCAATAATTACGACGGCTCACGCACTAGATAAAGAGTAAGTCTCCCTACGGTATTGTGGCAAGGGGGACTTGCAGCTTGACCAAACAACTGTAAGGAGTAGACATTATGCTCATATTGCACCTTGCTTTGGCAAATAGCCGTTACTACTTGTGGGGAGAAAAGCCTAAGACCCCCAGCGAAGGGCGGCAACAGCCGGAGCCAGAGAAAAATCCCTATGTGGCAAGCTGTCCTGAACTACTGGCAGCCTTGCGATCGGTTGGAATATTTAAAGGGGGTCAGGCGGCAAGTGTCACGGCCTGGCTGCCTAGTTTTGGGGGCAGACCGGTGGCATCGAGCCCTTTGATTGCGGCGGCGCCCGGAGAAACTGAATTAGAAAGCGAAACCGAATTAGAAATTGAAGCGGTAATTGAATTAGAAACTGAAACTGAGTTAGAAACAGAAACTGAGTCAGAAACAGAAACTGAAACTGAAACGGAAACTGCCGCGGTGACGCTAAAGCCTTGGCAGACCCCAGCCTTGGGACTGGCTGACGCGGAGGCGCTGGATTTGTTGCTTGTCGCCCAAGGCAAACAGACGCTAGCCTTAGGGATTGTAGCGGGTCGGGACCTTAGCTATTGGGCCTCAGCCCTGACTTTTGCAGCCGGTTTAGTGGTGCGGGAGCACTTTTTGCCCTCGGTTTGCGTGGTAAACGAAGCAGTGCGGGCCTGCTGGCAACCGATAATCACAGGCGCGCAGCAGGAAGGATTTTCCCGGCTAATTAAGGCCATGCCCCATGCTTGTCGCGCGGTTGTTGCCGGTGGACAGGCCCCCGTAGAGGGCGCCCGAAGCTTACTCATGCAGTTTACGGAGCAGATGGTTGACATAATTGTGCGCAGCAGTGTGGAGCAAGCTTTCCTGGACTCGCTGCCAAGTCATACCTGGTCCTGGGGAGGAAAACAAAGCATGAACTTTGCCAGCGTGCATGATGCCTGGTTATATGGGTTGGGAAACAGCGGCGGTAGAGTTGGCCCGGAGGAAGGGTTA
Source organism: Bacillota bacterium (assembly GCA_021783135.1). Taxonomy (GTDB): domain Bacteria; phylum Bacillota; class Desulfitobacteriia; order Desulfitobacteriales; family JAJXUE01; genus JAJXUE01. The sequence goes on from JAJXUE010000037.1 coordinate 19,311, forward strand.
GACGGGCCAGCCGGACCAGGCGGACTAGACGGGCTGGCGAAGCAGGTGCGGGAATGGCAACGTAAACTTTTGGCCTTGGAAGGCTCACCCTTCAAGCTTTGTTTCCGACTGGAAGAACCTCAGGATAGTTCAGACATAGAGGATCAGTGGTTTGTACGCTTTTTATTGCAATCTCGTCAAGATCCCAGTCTGATTTTAGCTGCAGCTGACGTTTGGCAGCATAAGAGCCTACCGGCGCTGCAGGCGACAAGCCTGGCCGAGGTGCGGGAATATACCCTAACTGCTTTAGGCCGGGCAGCCGCTTTGTGCCCGGAAATGGCGACAGGTCTTGACTCTCCTGCACCGGAGGGGTATGGCTTAGACAACGCCGGGGCCTATACCTTTCTGATCGGGCGGGCCGGGGTCTTAGAAGATGCCGGCTTTGGCGTAATGCTGCCTGCTTGGTGGAGCCGTAAAGGAACAGTCCAACGGCTTAAGGTCAAAGCGCAGGTCAAAAGCCCAAAATTTCAGGGCGGCGGTGCTTTGAGTTTGCAGGAAATCACCCAGATAGACTGGCAAACCGCTTTGGGTGATGAAGTATTGGATCTTGCCGAGTTGAAAACCTTAGCAGACATGAAAGCTCCACTGGTGAAATTCCGTGGCCAGTGGGTAGAAGTACGCTCCGGGGAGCTGCAGGCTGCCTTGGAATTTTGGCGCAAGAAAAAACACGCTAATTTTACAGCGCGGGATGTAATCCAGCTTGCCTTAGGCCGCCAACAGTCCACCGGCCCGTTGGAAGTGGCTGGAGTGGCTGCGGACGGCTGGCTCGGGGAACTCCTCGAGCAGCTGCAGGGGAAGAGGCAATATGAAGAGGTCGCGCCACCGGCTGAACTGCAAGGGACACTCAGACCTTACCAGAGCCGGGGCTTTGCCTGGCTCGCCTTCTTAAGCCAGTTTGGCCTAGGGGCGTGTCTGGCCGATGACATGGGGCTGGGCAAGACCATCCAAACCTTGGCGTTAATTCAGCATAACCGAACTAAGGGCGAGAAGTGCCCGGTACTGCTCGTATGTCCAACTTCGCTGCTTGGCAACTGGTATAAGGAAGCGGCCAGGTTCACACCAGAACTATCAGTCTTAATCCACCACGGCACGGACCGGCTGAGTGGTCAGGCCTGGGAAGAGGCAGCGAGCAATTACGCCCTGGTTTTGACCAGTTACGGCTTGCTGCAACGCGACTGGGCCGATTTTAACAGCATTACCTGGGCTGGGATAATTCTCGATGAAGCACAAAATATTAAAAATGCCGAGACCCGTCAGGCTAAGGCCGCGCGCAATCTTCCTGCTGCTTATCGCTTGGCCCTAACCGGTACCCCGGTGGAAAATAATGTCGGTGATTTGTGGTCTTTGATGGAATTTTTAAACCCCGGTCTGTTAGGCGGGCAAAGCGAGTTTAAACGTAATTTCTTTCTGCCGACTCAAGCCGGCGGGGACCAAGAGGCTGCCGCACGGCTGAAAAAGCTTACTTCCCCCTTCATCCTGCGCCGCCTGAAAAGCGATAAGAGCATTATCAGCGATCTGCCGGAAAAACTGGAAATGAAGGTGTACTGCACGCTGACGAAAGAGCAGGCCAGCCTGTACCAGTCAGTGGTCAATCAAGTTGAAGCACAGTTAGAAGGCGCCGCGGGGATGGAACGGCGAGGTCTGATCTTAAGCACTTTAGCCAAACTTAAGCAGCTGTGCAACCATCCGGCCCACTTTTTAAAGGACAACTCCTCCCTTACCGGGCGCTCCGGCAAACTGGCCCGCCTGACGGAAATGTTGGAAGAGGTGGTCGCAAATGGAGAAAAGGCGCTGATTTTTACCCAGTTTGCCGAAATGGGCGAACTGTTAAAGCGCCATCTGCAGGATAACTTTGGGGTTGAAGTGCCCTTCTTGCACGGAGCGGTAGCCAAGCAGGAGCGGGATCGGATGGTGGAGCGGTTCCAAACTGGGGACGCGGCACTGCCTTTGTTTATCCTCTCACTGAAGGCGGGAGGGACAGGACTTAACCTGACCGCCGCCAATCACGTGTTTCATTTTGACCGGTGGTGGAACCCGGCGGTGGAAAACCAGGCCAGTGACCGGGCGTATCGCATCGGCCAGACCAAAAATGTGCAAGTACATAAATTTCTCTGCGTGGGGACCCTCGAGGAAAAAATCGATGGGATGATTAGCAAGAAACAGGAAGTGGCAGAGCAGGTGGTTGGCAGCGGCGAGGGCTGGCTGACGGAACTTTCCACCTCGGACCTGAAGGAACTGTTTGCCTTAAGCCAGGAAGCGGTGAGGTGAAGTAAATGAATGATTGGGATGACTACTTTAATTACCCGAATTATCCGCGCTCTGCGCCCCGTGAGACAGAAGGGGGCATTAAGGCTCGCAGCAAGCGGGGGGCCTTCGGGCAAAGCCTGTGGGGTAAAAAGTGGGTTGCGATGCTGGAAGTGTCAGCCACCTCCGGCAGGTTGAGCCGAGGCAAATCTTATGCCAGAAGCGGCCAGGTGCAAAATATCACAGTGAGTAAGGGCAAGGTGACAGCCCAAATCCAAGGCTCCAGGCTGCGACCGTACAAAGTTAGCATTCGGCTGGAACTTTTTCTGAAACGGCAATGGGCCGTATTTGCCCGGGAACTGGCCACCCAGCCCCTGTTGGCAGCTAAACTCTTCGCCGGAGAAATGCCGGAGGAAGTGGCTGAGGTTGTCGCACGGGCCGGTCTTAGCTTGCTGCCGGAAAGTTTCTGGGACTTGCGCACCAAATGCAGCTGTCCGGACTACTCTGAGCCGTGTAAGCACAGTGCGGCTGTATACTACCTCATGGCGGAAGAGATTGACCGCGACCCCTTCATCTTGTTCCGGCTTAGGGGTCTGGAGCGGGAGGAACTGCTGGCCCAACTCGGCAAAGCTGCCGGAGTCAAACGGAAGAAAGCACTAACTAAAGCAGACAATGGTGCCGACGTAGCAACAGAAGCGACGGTCGAACCTTTGGCGCCGGACCCGGATATATTTTGGCAGGGTGGAGATTTGCCCGGCTCCCTGGCTGGAGACATAGCCATCCCCACGACAGCAGCAGCCTGGCCCAAACAATTAGGCAATTTCCCTTTCTGGCGCGGCAAACGGGATTTGCTGGAGGCTTTAGAGGAGATTTATGCCAAGGCTGCGCAGCAGGGACTTAGTATCTTAAGCGGGGAAATGGCAACAGGAGGCTTGGCGACGCGACTTAGGGCGGATGACCCAAGGCCCACGCTGGAAATAAAAGATGTATTTCTGGAAGTTAGCGATTACTACGAGAGGCAGATTGACTGGGAACCAGCCGTGCGGCGAGATTGGGTGGAACACTTTTTGCAGTCTCTAGCCTTCCAGTCCGGTGGAGACGGAGCTGCTTTGAATGAAGTTTGGCAGGATGTCTACGCTTTTGCGCAATATGCAGATCGCCTCGACTATGCAACCTTGGGTAAGCTGCCCTGGTGGGAGTTTAGTTTAAGTTATGAGTGGGTTGCAAGCCACATCTTTTCGGCAGAGGAACGCTTTGCACTAAGGCTTAAGCAGGCCAGACGCTATATGCACAATATCTTGGCCTTGTATCAATACCTGTATGAGGGCGGAGTTGTCAACGACATAGGGGAGGTACAACAAGCCTATGAGTATATGTGTGGCGGTAGGAAGCTTAATTTGGTAAAGCATATCCCCATGCCCCAATAATTGCAGGAAATGGCGGAACCTTGGCGAAAATACAAGATTAACCATTATTTCTGATAGATAGCAGGCAGTGATTGGAGCAGCTTATGCGCAAGGCAGATCGCCAACGGGAATTAATCATCAGCATAGCCACAGAACCTTGGCAGCATAGTATGGGGTCATTGGCCCAAACCATAGGGGTGGACCAAGGCACCATAGCCCGGGACATCAAAGAATTGGCGGCTAGCGGATATTTGTTTGACCAGGATGATTTGGGCAGGCTGTTTTTGGTGTGCAGTGGTAGTTGCGAGCAGGAGTTTGTGAAAGCCCCGGTGGTGCGCCAGTTGGCAATCATGCGCTATATTGCAGGAGCTAAAGACGGTAAAAGCCATGCGGAGATTATTAGCCGCTTTAAACTTAACACCGAAGAGGCAATATCGGAAAAGACACTGGAACGGGCTGTCAAGGAGTTGTGCCAAAAAGGTCTGGTGGCGCAAACGGGCGACAGGTACAAACTAAATCCTAAGCAAGTCGTAACCGAGTTGTATCTGGAGGACAATGAGCGCACCTTGTTATTAGAAGCTCTCGCTGTAGCGGAAGGTGCTGCACCCTTGCCGGAGGAAGTAAAATCAGTGTCTAGCCGGTTAAAAAGTTTAGTTTGTAAGGGAGAGCCAAGACCGCAGGCGGTTTATGTGCATGGCAGGAGCCCCATGCATCAGCATACGGTCAACAAGCTGTGCTTTGACTTAGAAAGTGCCGCGCGAAGTCGCACTAAGCTCAGAATCTTGTATCGCAAAGCAGCTGAGCCCGCAACAATGCGCCTAATTAGTCCTTTAGGCTTAGTGTATTACTGGGTCTTGGACAAATGGTATGTGGTGGGGGCGCAGGCTGAGCAGGTCGGGCAGGTTGAGCAGTTTAGAACTTATGCCGTGGACAGTATTTTGTGGTGTGAAGCTGCAGGAGAAAACTTCGCAGCGCCAAAGGGATTCGACCTGCAACATTATTTTAAATACGCTTGGGGCATTTACAAAGGTGACGAACCGGTCAAAGTCAAAGTGCTTTTGCGCGACTATTATACTGTTCCCCAACGGGTACAAGAAGAATTAGCCCATCGGGAAACCTGTGTGTTGACGCAGACGGACGCTGGCTTAGTTTTGAGTGATACGGTGCAAGGTATAGAGGAATTTGCCGTCTGGCTGCGTGGCTTTGGCCCTGGGGTAGAGGTAATAGAACCGATAGAACTTAGGGATAAGGTTGTGCAGGAATTACGCAAAACCCTGGCCCTGTACGAAGGGGTGGGTAATTAGATGGACAGCATGCAACGAATTGTGGCAATTCTGGTACACCTCTCTGCCGCACCGCAAGGAATTTCCGGCGGGGAATTAGCCAAAATTTGCGGGGTAGCTTGGTCGACCATGCAAAAGGACTTGGCGGTTGTCGCAGGCAGCTACCCAGTGTACACGGATGCGGATGAAGCAGAGGCGGAAGACGACCTAAGTAAGCCTGAGGTGAAATGGTACCTCGTGCCGGGGTATGAACCCTACCTGCCCATATCCCTCGAGGTTCAGGATACACTCGTGCTGCTGCGAGCCTTGGAATTCGTCAACCTAAGTGCGGAACGCACCAAGCTAGAGCAAAAGATTACCGCCGCCTTTGGCTTTGCCGCGGAACCGGCCTATCGTTATGTCAAAGGCAATATGGACCCGATCCAGCCCATCGATGTAGAACTATTTCCCCTATTGGAAGCAGCCATAAGTGAGCGGCGCCAATTGACCTTTGTCCTTGGTGAGCGCCAAGCCTGGGTTGACCCGTTGGGGATTGTCTTTTACTCCAAACTGCGGCATTGGTACTTAATAGCGCGGGAAGAAGACAAGATAAAGACCTTTAACCTGCAAAATATCACTGCTATTAGGCTAACTAAGCGAAATTTTATTTACCCCATAGGCTTTGAGGTGCCAACGTGGATGGCCCCACGCTGGGGGATGGAGTATGGCGAGCCAATGGCTGTAAAAGTGCGCTTTACGAACAGGTCACAAATCTTCGCCAAGGTGAAAAAGGATACAGCACATCGCCAGACTAAACTTACCCTCGCCGATGATGCTCAGACCCTGAGCATGGAAGATACGGTAATCGGTTTAAATGAATTCATCGCTTGGGTGCTGGGCTTTGGATCTGCCGCTGAAGTACTTGAACCGCCCGAGCTGCGTGAGGCGGTTAAGGCTAGGGTAAAAAATGCTTTAGCGGTGTACGGTTTATAATTGAGGACAATTTGCATTTAGGTAAATGAAAACCCACTGTCGCCAAAAGACAGTGGGTTAACTTATATACTCGGCTAAAGTGCGGAATGTTGTCCACGAATTTAAGGAGTAAAAACGACACCATTTTTCCTTTATGCAGAAACAAGTGTTCGATATAATTTTATTGGGGGGGAGCTGATTCCAACTTCAAAATAAAAGGAGGGGGTGTCAGTGGTTAACCTACAATTAGTCCTGGTTTGGTGTTACCGGTTTACCATGGAGATCGGTCCCATTCTGATAGCGGTGAATGCCGCTTGGTCTCTCTTTAAAAAGATTCGGAGCTTATTTGAAGGAAAGAAATACACCAAAGGATCAGACTAAGGCTTCGGGTTTCCCAGCTTCATTTGCCTCCCCCTCCACTTATAGTATGCCCGAGGGCAAGTGGAAATAGAGGAGCAATAAGGATTTTTTAGCATTAACCACTGACCTGTTTGCGGTCAGTGGTTTTTTGACGCAAGCTGCCGGGACTTGCTGCAAAATTTTGTCGGTTCCAGGTTGTAGGATTAAATTATGAGCAAAATGAGGTGTTAGTGGGAGGAATAAAGAATGAGTCAATATGCAGATTTGTTAAAGTATATCGGCTATTTCGCGGATGAGAGTATTAGCTTTAGCACCTGGCAAGCGCCGGACCAAAGAGCAGACGATGTGGTGTCTTTGGGTTATCCAAATTATGATGCGAGACTGCGTGAATTTGTCGAAGCAACCTATCAAGCGAAGGTGCTCGATCAGGATTACTTAGATTATCTGACGCAACACGTACCAGACCCGGATAAATTAGTGGCAAGTATCGACACGGCAGATTTTAAACTGTTGCGGGCCATTTTGACCTACTACATCCGCCAGGAACGGTTTTGTGAAGGAACATGGGCTCAGGCGGCTAAGGAGAAGATATTTCTTAAACTGCTGAGGAGGTTAGCAAGTATTACTCAGGAAGGCGGAACTGAGGGATAACTTAAGCAGTCGGGGCGAACAAGAACTTATTAAATTAAATAAATATAGCATCCTCGCAAGAGGATGCTATATTTATATTTATTGTACAGCCTGCATTAAATTACTGACGAAAGTTGCCTCAGGCACCGAACCTTCAAACATGATCGTCTCATTGATCACTGACTTTGGTACGCCAAAGACGTTGTATTGTTGGGACAACTCAGGAAACTCGGTTGCTTCAATACACTCTGCCTTAATATGTGGGTTCAGCATTGCCAATTGATGAGCCGTGCGCACGGCACGGGGACAATGCGGTCAGGTAGGGGTAACAAATACCTTGATGGTAACATCTTGTTGAATTTGTTCGACTTGTTCTCTCAAATTCGCTGGAATTTTAGATTCTCCGCCGGATAATTCAGTAATGTCCTCAATCAAAGTTCCGAATTCATAGCCGGAAGGGATTCCGTAAAAGCGTATCCCAGAATCAGTTCCAGATACTTTTTCTAGGATTAGGGCTGGGACTCGCTCAACCCCATATTTCTCAGCCTGTGCCTGTTCGCTGGGGGCATTACTATGCACCGTTAAATTGATTTTGTCACTTAGCTCGGCAACTTCACGACATATTTGTTCTGTTTCAGCACAATACTCGCACTCACCCGGCTGATTGGGATCCGCGACAAAAAGCCGTAAAGTCACTGGATTTAGTAACTGTTGCGCAAAATGTTGTTTGATTTGATCTGCATCCTTTTCAGCAAGCAACTTTTCCAAATGGATTTCCTCCTTCGCTTTATTTTAGTTATGATTATTTGTTGCGGTCTATGGATAAATATTATTATACCCAAAAAGGTTAGCCTTGCATACCCCCATGGGGTATAAAATTAAGTTTGCCGCTATTCCTTGGCTATGAGACTCCCCACAAACCAACAAACGTCCAGAGTTACTCTTTGGTGCACAAAGACAATATGTGCGGTATAATTTGAAAGATGGTAACTACGGTGTACCCACCATTGCGACAGGATTGTTGTTTGAAATACGAACACTAGTTCTATATAATACACGTAGCGGGGGTAAGGAAATGGATAAAGAGACAAGGGAAATGTTTGAACTAATAATTAATAAGCTTGATAGGGTTGGCTCAAGGCTAGATGGTGTGGAGTCAAGGCAAAATGAAATTTTTCATGTTGTAAAGGTCATCGAACACGCAAATAAGGTACATAAAGCAGAGATTGATAGTGTTAAAGTTATGACAGACTACCACGAGGGAACTCCTGTTTTACACAATGGGCAGTTCCTTTTTGACGTGCAGGCGGAGGAAGGATTTTTTTTGCGACAAGGTATTGCACGCGACAGCATATGGTGTAAATAGAGCTAAGATAACAAACAAAGAAGGTGGGAAGCATGGACAATGAAAAAAAACCAGTCACGCGCTATCCTCAAGGGAGCAACAAAATGAAAGGTAATCAAGTTTCAGGCGGAGTGTATGGTTTAGGCTTTATCGGAGCAGCGATCTATTTTTTACAGCATGCGACTACGGTGTGGGCAGGGGTACTCGGCTTATGCAAGGCTGCTCTTTGGCCAGCAGTGCTGGTCTATAAGGTGCTGGAATTTCTGAGAATGTAGCTGCGTAGTCGAACACTGAAATTGAGATAATTGAGCCGAAATAGGAGGGAACATAAGGATTTGTGACGAACTCAGAATAATTGGTAAAAAATTGCGCTACTTTAATGGTTTCAAGGTAGGGGAAGCCAGTTATCAGTGCAAGCTTAAAGTCGGGCGGTCAGTAATAAGACTGGTCGCAATGATCCCTGTCCCTGCGGCAGCGGGAAAAAGTTTAAGAAGTGCTGCGGTTAAGCTTGTATCCTGCCCAGCAGACAGTAGCTCCAAAGCTACAATTCACTCCCCCCAGCAAGGAAAT
>JAJXUE010000006.1 GCA_021783135.1 Bacillota bacterium
TTTTTTGCTATGTCCATTTTTAATAAACAATAGTACATTTACGCATCTCACTTTGGACATCTTTAATTTCCAGTTAATTTTTGGAATTATCCACATTTCCTTCACTGAAATTCCGAGAGCCTATAATAGTTACAAACGGGTCGACGATAAGCTGGAACAACCGGTACTCGACCAATTGATCGCCTACCACCGGGACATAGCCCTGGATTATTATCGCTCTAGACCTGCTGCTTTGCACGCGGATTTGCCGTACCTATCAGACTTAAACGCCTTTTTGGTAATCAGGGACCACCAAGTCAATGAGGTCAACGAGGTCAACGAGGCCAATCAGAACCACCAGATCACCACGTCCCTAACAGTCCCTTGTTCGGTTAACGAACGTTCTTTTCAAATTTTTCGCGACGAAAAGTTTCTCTCTTCGGCGGCCGGTCGGGCTTTGCTGCAGCGCGTGGGGCTAAACCTTGCCAAACTGGCTTGTTTTCAGACCTGTGAACCCTTCTTTTATGTCCAGTACCTGCAGCCTGGGGATGACTTTGCCCATTTGCTGATCGTGGAGAACAAAGACACCTTTTTCTCGCTCAAAAAGTGCCTGACTGCCACGCGGCGTACGCTGGCCGGTATTCCTTACAACTTCCTTATTTACGGGGAGGGTCGTAAGATCGTGACCAGTTTTGCCTTTTACCGGGAAGTGCAGGGCCTTGGGGGACAAACACCTTTACCGATCAAGGTCTACTATTTCGGCGATTTAGACCCGGAGGGCATCGATATCTTCGGTCAGCTGCAGGAAAACTTTCCGGAACTGTCTATTGAGCCGTTTACCTATCTTTACAGCGAGCTCCTAAAGCTCTACCCGGAGCGGCCCAAGCAGCGGGACAAAAATCAAAAGCTAAAACCGGAGCGTCTGGACAGGTTCTTAAGCTATTTTTTGCCTGAGGTGGCCGCCGAGATCCAAAATCTTTTGGCAGCTAAACGCTACCTGCCGCAAGAGGGTTTAAACTATGCCTACTTTGCCGGGGAGGTTAAGTGATGCTGACGGCTTTAAAGGGCTTTGCCCAACGCATGAAATCTCTGGCTATCTATTATCCGCTCTATGATTTAAAAAACGGCCGCAAGTATGAGGTTTGAGCGTGGTTGGAGAGGCTGCCGAGATGAGTAGTCTGTTGCTTCAGGCCAAGGAAAGTAACCACGATGTGGTTTTGCTGGACTGGGAACTGGCCCATCTTCGCATCTCTGATCTTCTTCCTGTACTGAAGCAGCTGCACCCAGGTCTTAGGGTTGTAGCCCTAAGTGGGCGTCCAGAAGCTGCCAAAGCGGCCCTTGCCGCCGGCGCAGATGCATTTGTGAGTAAAGGTGACCAGCCTGAGAGATTGGTCAGTACGCTACGAGACATTAAAGAGAAGATTTCCTCATAAGAGAAATAAAAGAAATAGCAGCCTATACCTATTAGGGGAGCAATGGCTGGGTAATATTAGAATGCTACTTTTTGGAGGGGAACATGAAAACTGTAATTATTAAAGAATACGGCGATTTTACGATACCCGACACCTATGTGCTTGATTTAACACAGGTAACTGTAAAGGATTGTCTTGGTTGCTGGACTTGTTGGTGGAAAACCCCAGGCAGGTGCGTCCATAAGGATTTGGATGAGTTTTACACTAAATACGTGAACGCAGACAAAGTTATTATTTTTTCTAAAGTTACGCGGGGGTTTGTCAGCGGTAATCTTAAAACACTTTTTGACAGATCTATTCCCCACTATCTGCCGTACACAACCTATACAACAGGGGAGACTATGCATGTTCCGCGATACGAAAGATATCCGGACGTTGAGGTTTACTATCAAGGTGAATTTGCCTCAGAAGAAGGAAGAAAAGTCTATGAGGATTATATCTGTCGCACCTTTTACCAGTTTTATTTTAAAGGTATTTCAGTAAAACCGATTAATGACTTTTGCTTAGAGGAGGTGATATAGATGAACACCATAATCCTCAATGGTTCGCCCAAAGGCACTAAGGGCAACTCGGAAATCTTTGCCAGGCAATTTATTAAGACTATGAAACATCCCTGTGAAGTTAAATATATTGCCAAAGAAAACCCGCAACAGCTTGCGGAGTTCGTTCGGAACTTTGATGCAATTATTATTGTAATGCCGCTATATGTGCATGCAATGCCCGGCATTGTTATGAAGTTTATAGAACAGCTAAGACCTGCTAAAAAAGGGCAAGCCATCGGTTTTATTATTCAGGCCGGTTTCCCGGAAACAGCTCATGAGCGATATATAGAGAATTATTTAAGACTTTTGGCACAAGAGCTTAATTATACTTACCTAGGCACAGTTTGCAAAGGCGAGGCCGCCGGAACTTACATGAAGCCCGAATTTATGAATAAGAAGCTCTTTAAGCAATTAAATCATTTGGGAAGAATTTATGAACAAACCGGAGCATTTGATAAGGGGATTAAAGAAAAGTTTGGGCACCCCTATAAGCTTTCCAAATTCCAGTTAATATTTTTGCAACAATTAGAGCAAACCGGTATTGGTAAAATTGGCTGGCACAAGTTCCTTAAGGCCAATAACGCCTATGATCAGAGGCTAGATAGGCCGTTTCTTTGATTCGTCCAAGTTCCCCGACTACATCAACGTAGAATTCTCTGGCTTTGCCAAGGGTATCCCCTAGGATTTTGATGAAGACCGCAATATCATGCTTACTTCGCAGCTCCAATCAAGGTTTAAGGTTAACGAAGGAGATTACATTACTCTAAACACCGGCTCCAGCAAAAAAGAATATCGGGTGTCAGCTATCTTCAACTCCCTGATGCAAAATGGAAGTTATGCTTTTATCCCGGAACGCTATATGAAAAGCGACTTTAATATCAAGGCCTACAACATGATCTTTGTCAAATAAATAAAGGGAGTGAAAAGTTATGAATACGGATAAAAGTAGCCTAATTGCAAAAAGCAAGCAATATGTGCAGGCTGTTTTGAACGGAGAGTTTGACACAATTGCAGCAAATCTCGGAATACAATGCACAAGCGAATGTGGCAGAACAGGTAATTGCCGATATCGCCGCGTGGATTCACTTAATTTGACAACAGGAAGGCTGATGGGGGCATAATATAAAATCCACTGACCTTAAGCGGCCAGTGGGTAAATTTTTTTTAGATAGTTTTCGATAATTAATGTTTTACACAATTTACTGAGTGGTCTAATTTGCTCGGTCTTGCATCTGCTGCAGCCAGTTCCTTATTAGAATTGAGTATGACTTGATTCGACTATAGATCTGATTTGCAAGGGTTTCGTTGTATGTATGAAGAGTCAAATTGCGGTCATCAGCCATGACCAGGGCATGGGTAGCACTTTCATCATTAAGAATGCCTAGTTCCCGGCAACTGCGGATAACCCCTTTAGGTGAGGCGATCTCAAACCCTTCTATGACAAATAGATATTCTTTTGCGGCCTTCCAAAGGGCCTCAAACGTAAATTCAAAACGTTGAATAGTTGCATCCCTTTCGATCAAGGAAGGAGCATCGATAGATAGAACTTCTTCTAAGCGTGATAAGGCGCTGTGGGCTGCCCGTAAACGTTCACTGAGTCTGTCCACAAAATACCCTCCTTTTGCACATTTTCTACAAGAGCGGGAGTAGCATGAACAAGGTCAACGATATCGACGTTATACGGGAACGTTGACTCTTCCAAAATATTCCTTAGGAGCGTAAAGAATTCAGGCCCGGGTGAACCGGGATGCCAGATACCAATATCAATATCTGAACTGTTTTTGTTTGACTGTCTGGCCCAGGAACCAAAAAGATAAATCTTTACATCATTGTCATTAATAGACTTTATGAGCAATTCTTTGAGTATTTCAAGATTTTCGGTTTTGTCATTGGTAGACTTGGTTGCCATTAGGGCTCTGTCCTCCCTTGGATGCTACTGAGGCAGAATACCAGTTATTTCCTTAATAATAGCATGGACAGGACAATATAGCAATATAAGCAACTGGCTTGAACCATTAGCAATGGGAAGGAAGCTTTCTGAAATCATGCTGTATTGGACAGACTGTAAATTAATTAAGCGAGAGTGGGGTAAAGGTGGAGAGGATTCTAGTGTAAAACAGCGAATTTTGTTATGGGAGAATTCTGCTGCGCTAGGAGGTAAGACAACTGAATCTTTTCAATATTATTCCGCAAGATTTTTTCAAACCCTTGACCAGCAAATACAAAACTACTTATGTCGATTGCTTGACACTTATCTATAATAGCTATAAATCTGAGCTGTCTTTCGGTGTGGACAAAGATATTATCGTCGCCGAATTAGAGAATTATTTTGACAATGAATCCACTGCAGAGATGGTCTTCGATGAGGATAATGAAATTGCTAAGGACTCTCGCTCCAAGGCCAACGCAATTTTGCGTAGGTTAAAGGAAAGCGAATGGATTGAATACGAACTTGCTAACGACTTTCGGGTTAAGGTGAACCTATTTGACTACGCTGCTACGGTTATAGAGTCCTTCAATAAAATCATCAAGAATGAAGAGTTGGAATATCAAAGCTTAGTATCCCAGATCCACGCCACGCTGCTTAATCAGGAAGGGTACACTAAGCCTTATGAATATATCATCAAACGGGTTATCGAAAACACGGAAGAATTAATGGTGGGCCTGAAAAAACTCAATACCAACATCAAAAAATATATCGACGCTATCACTAACGAAAAATCTGCGGCTGAAATTGTGCAGGATTTTTTCATCTACCATAAAGATATAGGTTCAAAGGCTTATCATCGCATCAAGACCAGCGACAATATTTCCTATTTCAGATCGTCAATTATTGAGAATCTGCACAACATTTTAAATGATGCGGATGTTTTTGAGCGTGCTGTTTTGGGATATATGGAGTTAGAGCAGGTCGCTGAGCAAGCGTCAGCACATGATGGGCTGAGGAGTCAGATACTTGGCATCATTTCTGCCTATAGAAATTATGATGAGATTATTGCGGAAATCGATTATAAGAACGCGAAATATATTGGCAGCTCTGTGGCTAGAGCAAAATTCCTGCTGACCAATTCCAATAATGCTGAAGGTAAGATCGCGAAAATTCTGGCTTACCTGTCCGATGAGTTTAATAATGACGCAAGCTTAAATCTCAATGACGAAATCGATGACTCCTTGCTTGGGGTCTTTAATATCTTCCCCCAGGGCTTTATGGACAGCGATTCCTTATATGTGGTTCCGATTTCCAAGAAAGTGTCCCTGCCCGAGGAGTTGGACAGTACCTTAGGGATTACAGCGGAACAACGCGAATTGCATCGGCTAGCGCTGCAGGAAAAAAGCAAAAACAGGTTTTCACGCAAGAATATCAACCAGTACGTTGCTGGGTTGTTGCAAGAAAATAAAGTGGTGCTTGCTTCTACCCTGCCACTTGCTGATAAACGGGATCTCATAAAAGTTATTTTTATCAGCCTTTACGGCAGGGATAATAAGTCAATTTATAAAACTACGCCACTCTCTGAAACCATAGCGGTCAATAACTTCCGGTTTAATGATTTTCTGATTGAAAGGTGTGAATAATGGAGATGGAAATACTGAAGGAAAGCCTGATGCAAAAGGAAAAGTTCAGAACAACAGCCAACAAGCTGCTTAATAACTGCTTTATCATCAAGAAAAAGGAAGATACCCGGAATGACTACATCTTCATTGTGCAAAACAAAAACCTTTTTACGGAGTATTTCGACCTGCTTGGCTACAGCATTGAGATTAATGAAATGCAAGGGGTTGTGGCCTTGACAAGCCGGCAGGGAACGGGAAGATTAAGGCTGCGCAAGATTGAAAGCATTATTTTGCTCATTTTGAGACTGCTGTATATCGAAAAGCGTAAACAATTGAGTCTGAATGAAGATGTAGTGGTGCTAACCGATGAGATCCATCAAGAGTATAATATGCTAAAAATTGAAGCTAAAGCAAACCTGGATAAAACGACGCTGCGCGATACTGTCCGGTTGTTTAAGCGGTATAATATCGTGGCCAACATTGACAGCGACGTTACCTTGTCCGATGCCAGGCTTAGAATCTATCCAGCGGTGTTGTTTGCGGTGCCCACTGACAACTTGAGCAGCATGTACGAGGTGATCCTTGAGAAACTGCATAAGTACGTGACGGGGGGTGAGCAGAGTGATGATGAAGAAACTGTGCAGGATTAGGCTGATTAATTGGCACTATTTTGTCAATGAAACCATCAACGTTGCTGGCTCATGTCTGATTAGTGGGGAAAATACTGCCGGAAAATCGACGATTTTAGATGCGATTCAATTTGTGCTTACCACGAATCATCGTAAATTTAACACAGCAGCGAACGAAAAAAGCAGTCGGAACTTGAAAGGTTATGTCCGCTGTAAAACGGGGAGTGAAGATAATGCTTTTCTGAGGAGCGGCAGCGTCATTACGTATGCTGCCTTAGAGTTTTATGAACAAAAAACCGCTAACTATTTTACGTTGGGCGTCAAAATCGATTCTCCCGACGAAGAAAGCAAGCTGACAATTGCCTGGTTTTGCGAAGAATGTAAGCTGGCGGAGCTTTCCTTTGTGGTAGGCGGGAGACCCGCCACCACTGAAGAGTTCCGCAGAAAAGATAAGAAGATAAACCTAATTGCTCAGATGGCAAAGGCAAAAGAAAGATTTCGTCACAGACTGGGCAATTTGGAAGACCGATTTTTTGACATGATCCCCAAGTCGTTGGCCTTTAAACCCATGGATAATGTCAAGGACTTTATTAATAAATTTATCCTGTCGGAAAAGGCCATTGAGGTTGCCACTTTGCGTAACAATATTGCAGCCTTAAAAGAGCTCGAAGATCTGCTAGAGCTCACCAAGGACAAGATAGTTGAGCTTAAAGCCATCCTTGCCAAAAACGAGGATATTATCGCTAAAGAACGTGAAATCAAGACTAATGAAATATTAATCAAAAAGGCAGAAATCGAGGCCAAAAAACTGGAATTTGCGGAACTGGAGCAAAGCCAGGCAAGCTACAGACAAAACCTCGCCAGCGAGCAAAATAAAGAAGCTGCTTTAAACTCAAGTCTGCAAAATGAGCGGGACAGGCTGACGAATTTGCAGGTTGCGCTGGGTCAAAATGAAACTGCGCAGCTGATAAGTCATACCAAGCATCGCCTTGAAATCCTGGAAAAGGATAAGCGCATTGCTGAGGTAGCGCTGCGCAAGCTGCAAAACATGCTTGAGGTCGTAGAGGACGCCTTGAGCTTACTCAATAAGTTTGAAGTCCACATCCTTGCCAAGGATGATCTCAGGCAATTAGCTTCAGTCGATCAGTCTAACGACATTAAGATCCAAAATATCTACAACCTGAAAAAGGATTTAAAGTCATTGTTAGAAGGCTATACTTCCGATAATGTCAGGCAGAAGGATTTGCTGGTAAAATATCAGGCTCAAAAAATTAAACTGGAAAACGAAATCAAAGACCTTAAAAATAAAAAGCTTACCTATCCGGATAATACCACAAAGCTGTTAACAGCTATTCAGCAAGAGTTCTTACAACTGGGTATCCGCAGCGAACCCAGGATATTCTCTGATTTGCTGGAAATTACCGATCCTACCTGGCAAAATGCGATTGAAGGCTATTTGAATACGCAAAGATTCTACATAATTGTTGAACCCCAACACTACCGGGTAGCTTTAGAGGTTTATAATCGAATTAAAAAAGAAGTACACACCGTTGGTCTGGTTAACACCAATAAACTTGATATTAATGCTGTAGCTGATGCTGCTTCACTAGCTTATGTCATTAAAGGTGACAATCGCTGGGCGCGGGCCTATGCAGTCTATCTGCTTAACCGGGTGATTCGCTGTGAAGATGTGCAAAGTTTAAAAGATTATAAGGTGGCAATTACACCCGACTGTATGCTTTACCAAAATTATGCGGTAAGAAAGATTGACGTGAGAGTGTATTACACTCCATATATTGGCGCACATGCCTTTGAGGTTCAGCTTATAAACAAACAGGCTGAACTTAACGGTGTTAATGAAGCTATCAGGGCTGCTGAGGGAAACCTGAAGGTGCTCGGGCAAATCATCGAGACGCTTAGTCTCTGCAAAGTCGAAGTGTTGGAAGAGAATATCAATGCACCGAGAGAATTTAAGGGGATTAATGAGCAAATTCAACAAGAAAAGTTGGAGCTAAGAAAAGCTGAGCAAGATCCCAGCATTATTGAGCTGCAAATGCAGATTGAGGAGTGCGGCAGGCAGGTTAACAAAATACAGGCGGAACATGACAGGACCAAAGAATCAATCGGTAGTTTTAAGAACAAAATCGAAGGCATTTCCGCTCAAATGCAAGAGATGCAGCTGTTAATTTCGCATTTGGCCCAAAGCTTTAAGCAGCTCTGTGATGCTGAGCTTGAGTTGGCCGAACTGGGCAGGAACAAATTTAACGAGCAAATTAAAACCAAGACTCCGGCAACCATTGTGCAGAACTTTTCGCCGCTGAAAGTGGGACTGGAAAATAAGAAAAATGAACTGTGCGGGGAGCTTACTAAACTGCAGTTTTATTATTGCAGCACGTACGACTGCGATCTGGGCTCGGGCTATCAGCAGATGCAGGAATATGTTAAGGAACATCACAAGCTCGTCGCGTCTGACATTATTAAGTACGAAGAGGATTTAGCCAAAGCCAAAGACAACTGCCACCTCGAGTTTCGCGAATCTTTCCTGGCAAGGCTTAGGGAAAATATCGAAGATGCTAAATTGGAGTTCAAAAATCTCAATACAGCGTTAAAAAACATTTATTATGGCGAAGACAGTTATAAATTCGAATTAACTTACAATAAGAAAAAAGAGAGCATCTATCAGATGATTACGTCGCGGAAAAATGAAATAGGCCAGAATCTGTGGTCCCAATCGTTTGAAGCTGATTATCAAGAAGAAATGGAAGACTTATTTGCCAAATTAACAGCTTATGATGATAAAGGTGAAAAGGTTCTGGCTGAGTACACGGATTATCGGAGCTATTTAGACTATGACATTATCGTTGAGCAAATAGACGGTACCACCCAACGCTTTTCGAAGATTTATGGTGAAAAAAGCGGCGGGGAAACGCAGACCCCGTTCTACGTTGCCATAGCAGCATCGTTTGTACAGCTGTACAAATTAGGTGATACCATCAGAATTATCATGTTTGATGAAGCTTTTGATAAAATGGATGACAACAGAATCAGCTCAATGATGGACTTTCTGAATAGCCAAAATTTCCAAATTATCCTGGCCACGCCACCGGCAAAGTTAGAGGTGATTGGTGAAAAAGTGGACACTATTTTAATGGCTATGCGCGAAGGGGCAAACAGTATTATTGAGGAGTACAACCTATGAGCAGCCAATACGAGAGAACGATTCTAAATAAGCTGTTGGATAAGTATGAGCGAAGTAAAAGTTTTACTGGGGACAACCAAGTCAACCAGAAATTCTCTGTCAAGCTCTTGGCCTTATTTCCGCAATACACTAATCACGCCAACTACGAATTGTTTCAAGCAGTTAACGAAGCCATTGATATTCTAGCCAGAAAGAAACTGATCTTTGCGAAGGGGAATTCTGCCGGGGTCTGCAGCGAGGTTAGTTTGAATTTGGCTGGTAGCGAAGCGGCGTACAAATATCTCAATCGCGTGCCGAAGAAAGCTATCCATAACTCCGTTAGGCAAATACTTGCTGCTTATCAAGACAAGAACGCAATCTTAAACCGGTTTTGCAGGGCTCAAACGGCAAGAATCCTGACGAATAAAACCCTCCAATTTTTTAGTGACGATCTGAGGGAATTTGAAAACATCTTAATTGCGGTCGATGCGTTATTGAGGATTGAGTCGGAAACTTTTGTGCGGGATTTCTCCGTGCGGATTTTTAAAGATTCTAAAATATTTGACCGCATAAGTTCTAAAGTGGAAAATCTGCTCTTTGAATATGGCGATTTTCCGGAAAAGAACCAGGTGCTGGAGAACTTGAACTTAGTTAAGAATCCCACCTATGTCAACTTTAAAGGAGCCGGGAGCATCGAAATATCCGGGCAGAAGCTTGATCTAAGTAAGCTGCGCAGTGACCTGGCGATTTCATCTGCTCTGCTGCCGGATATTGATAAAATCCAAATTAGTGGCAGGGCAGTTATAACCATTGAAAACTTGACAAGTTTTCATACAACAGGTTGCAGTGACATGTTCGTAATCTACCTAGGTGGTTTTCACAACAGCGTTAGGCGAGAATTTATTCAGAAAATAGCTCAACAAAACCCTGGAGTAACCTTTTATCACTTTGGCGACATTGATGCCGGCGGGTTTTATATCCTGGAGCATTTAAAGCGCCAAACCGGCGTAGAATTTCAACCTTATAAAATGGATCTGGAGACTTTACGGCAATACCAGGACTACGCAAAAAAACTTACCGATAATGATCGTGATAGACTCACAAAGCTAAGGGATGGTCAATTCAAGACAGTAATAAGCTATATGCTTGAAAACGACTGCAAGTTAGAGCAAGAAGCAATCAGACTGAAGTGATTTGGGAAGGGCTGCTGTGCTCAGCACTTACCAATTTTAAAGGGATGCATATGACTGCATCCCTCTTGCATTGATGTTACCTATCTTGCTTAATTTTCTCCGCCAATTCATTCAAATAAGTCCATCGCTCAATCAAATTCTCTAACTCCATTTCCAGCTTCTGTTGTTCGCCGGCCAGCTCCTGTAAGCGCATATAGTCAGAACCCGCTGTATTAATGGAGTTTTTGAGTTCGGCGAGAGCTTGTTCTTGCTTGGCAATCAGTTCGTCAATCTGCTCATATTCTTTTTGCTCTTTATAGCTGAATTTCAGCGACTTTTCCGCGGCTCTAGTGGCGGAAGCTGCTTGTCTTTTAGGCTCCGGGTTGCTGCTTGCCGCCTCAAGTTGCTTAGCGACAGGCTCTTCCAGCCCGTCAAGCGAGGCCAAATAATCCGAGTAGTTACCGGTATGCTCACGAATATTTCCGCCAGGTTCAAAGGCAAAAATTCTTTGGGCTATCCGATCGAGAAAGTATCTATCATGGGAAACAGCCAGCACTGCCCCGCGGAAGTTGTCCAGATAGTCTTCTAAGATGGTCAAAGTTTGAATGTCCAAGTCATTGGTTGGTTCGTCCAAAAGGATAACATTGGGGGCGCTCATCAAGATCCTTAATAAATGCAGGCGTCTTTTTTCACCCCCGGACAACTTGGCAATCGGGGACCATTGGAGCTGCGACGAAAACAGAAACCGCTCAAGCATTTGCGAGGCCGTAATAACCCCTCCGTCTGCAGTAGTGATTACTTCTGCCTGCTCCCTAATATACTCAATCACTCTCATATCCGGATCAAGCTCCGTATTTTCTTGCGTAAAGTAACCGATGCGGACCGTTTCCCCGATGGCAATCGTTCCTTCGTCCGGAGTTAATCTTCCAGCAATCAGGTTGAGCAAAGTGGACTTACCACAGCCATTGTGGCCGACAATGCCAATTCTGTCGTCCTTTGCCGCGATATAGGTGAAGTCGTCAAGCACCTTGTGCTCGGCAAAGCGCTTGCCTACCTTGTGCAGCTCCACGACCTTTTTGCCTAATCTGCTGCTGCCTACGGAAATATCCACTTTATCGGAACTGACCTGAGGTTTAGCTGCTTCAAGCTGCTGAAAACGATCAATCCTGGCTTTTTGTTTCGTAGTTCGCGCTTGCGCTCCGCGGCGCATCCAGGCCAATTCGTTGCGAAATAGGTTTTGCCGCTTGTCTTCCGAAGCTTGTTCTTGCTCTAAGCGAAGTAGTTTGGCAGCAAGGAAAGTGCTGTAGTTGCCGGGGTAGGTGTACAGCTTGCCCCTATCCAGCTCAAATATTTTGTTCACTACCCGATCTAAAAAGTACCGGTCGTGGGTGATTAGCAATAAGGCTTTCTTAGATTGATTCAAATATTGTTCCAACCAGGCAACGGTTGTAGAATCCAAATGGTTAGTTGGCTCGTCCAAAATTAATAAATCAGCCACTGTGATTAGGGCGCCGGCCAAGGCGACCCTTTTGCGCATCCCGCCGGATAAGTCAGCGACTTTGGCGGCAAAATTGGTCACGCCAAGTTTGGTCAAAACAGCCTTAGCCTCTGCTTCCAGTTGCCAAGCTTCTTGCTCATCCATTCTTTGGCTTAGCCCCAATAGTTTTTGTTGCAGCCCCGTGTCATTTGGCGCTTGGTGCAGCTGGTCAGAAACGGATTCATATTCTCGTACTAGCTGTATTAGCGGGGAACTACCGCGAAAGACTTGTTCCAGCACTGTTGTTTCCTGCGCAAATACCGGGTTTTGGGGCAGGTACTCAACCTGCAAACTATTAGTAATAGTAACCTTGCCGGTGTCGGGCGTTTCCAATCCGGCAATCACTTTGAGTAGGGTAGATTTGCCGGTTCCGTTGATGCCGATTATCCCGACCTTATCGGAGTGCTCCAAACCGAAGCTGATTTTTGCAAATAACACCTTCATGCCATAAGATTTACCTAAGTTGTCCGCGGACAAGATATTCATAGTTATATTCCCTTCAGTGCGTTGCCGTCAAAATGTTTCCCTATTTACATTATAACATTTTATCACCGGGTCTGACCGAGTCCTCAAACCTGACTTGGTTACGCGGGAGCGACAAGGGGTCCGATAGACTTTGTAAGTCAACCGGACCCCTTGTTTAGGGCAGCCATTTAATTTGCGCCATAGCGACATTTATTCCTATTTATACCAGAACACTTGCTCTGGTATAGTCTTAGAGAGGGGAGCTGAATCAGAACCAAAAGGAAGTGATTCAGTGAGAAACCTTACTTGGTTCCTTGCGTGGGCTTCCTATCTCGCCAATGAGTACGGACCCAGCCTGGTAGCGCTGAACGCTATCTGGTCCCTAGGCAACAAAATTCGCTCCTTGCTTATAGGAAAGAGTTCTAGTCAGGGACGGAGCTAAGAACCGAAGCAGGTATCTGTGTCGGTGTGTTTCCGGCTTCACAAGCCCCCCTCATCTATTAGTATATCTGAATTAATTTGGTAAATACGTAACATTCAAGCTTACAAGTTACTCAGGGATAACTGTCCAAAGATGACTAAATCTTGCAGATTATTATCGATCACCCCTTGAACGATGGCTAAGTCCACCTTTTGGTAATTATGAACTGCAATATTGCGAAAACCTACCATACCTTTTAAGCGCCGAGCTAAGTCCTCACTTATTACCTGACCGGCAGTTAATAAATCAAAGGCGTCACGACTGTTTTGCGGAATACCAAGGCCCTTAATGGCAACGAAGTGCATAGCTAAGTCGATGCTTGCCTCACAAGCTCTTTGGATATTCAAAATAATTGAGTCCTGCCGGGTAAGGTTTTTGAGATTTGCCGGGTCTCCGGCGTACTCTTGCTGTATCCTTTGTAAACATCGTTCGATAATGGCAACTTTGTTGTAGACAATGTCATCGACCATATACACTCCCCCTTGCCGCGATTAGGCGCATAATTTCCGCTCTTTCCTCATTAAGTAAAGCATATTCTTTGAAAGCGCGTACGCGAAAATTTTGCAATAGCTCAGTACTGTCAGAATAGACTACCTCTCCTTTGCCAAGGATTTGAGCTTTTAATACGGTAGATGCTTGCTTTAAATCAACGAGATCTATCTCACGACCACACAGCGCGGCTAGGGCTTGGGCCGTTGCAAACACTTGATACTCTGTGGCTTTGATGTCGCTCAAAAAAGCTAAATCGATGTCACTGTCTGCCCGAAAAACTCCTTGAGCACCTGAACCAAAGAGGATAATTAAATGAGCATTAATCTCCTTAATCAGGTGCTGTCTAATTATGTCAATAGTTTTTGCGTTAAGATTCACCTGAGCAATCTCCTCTCAAGGCCATTACCACTTTTAACCATTCTAACACAATTAGTGGTTAATGGTAAATATGAGTTGCAGGGTTCACTATCACCCTTGCCGAAAGTTTAACCAAGACTTTACAATTACTTTAAGCAAAATTTACATTTCATCCTTATAATTATTATGGCTATAGACAATGATCAGTTTGGACAAACCGTCTTACGGTTAAGTGTAGGTATACGAAGGAGGAGCTCAATGCATTTTTGGCCGGATTTCACCCGCTTGCGGAGTGAAATGGAAAACCTTGTCGAACGTGATCGACATCATTTAGGTAATGATGCGAAGTTTGCTAAGGTAAAAAGGGAAATTGAGGACAGTCTGAATAGATTGTTTGGTGAAAATTCCCGGGAGTATAGAGTTGTCAAACTAACTGCTTCCCCAGCTACAGTTGTTAAGGTACTAAACCATATTGCAGGTAGGAAGTACGGTGTTGCTCCGAATAGCACCGCAGCAAATATGTAATTTTTAGGATGGTTTCTATATTTATGCTAGAACAAAGGGACAGGTACATTGTTTAGTTTTTACTAGCTAAACATCATATCTGTCCCTTTGTTTGTCGTACTTAGTTTTAATTGTCACTTGGCAATTTACTAGATTGTTGCTACTTGGTGTGGTAAATTATTCTTCCATGGCATTGACCACTTCTTTGAGATAATCACGAACAGTCAGGTGTTGCGGGCAAACGTCTTCGCAATTGCCACACTCCGTACAGGCGGAAGCGCGGGCTGACGGTTGGAAAAACTGCTTGTAGGCAAACCGCGAAGAGGGAAAATCGTCGTAAATATAGGCTTCGTTATATAGAGAAAAATTGCGTGGAATATCGACGCCGGCAGGGCAAGGTTGGCAATAACCACACGCTGTACAGTCGATTTTAGTCAAGGACTTATACACAGCTTTGACCTGCTCGATGAGTGCAAGCTCGGTCGCGGCTAAATCATTTACTTTGGCTGTATCCGCTGTACGTAAATTTTCTTCCACTTGTTCCATCGAACTCATCCCGCTCAAGAGCATAGATACCTCCGGATGATTCCAGACCCAGCGCAAAGCCCGCGCAGCAGGCGAGGATTTTACCGGTGAGGTAGCCCAGAGCTCTTGAACTTGCGGGGGCGGATTTTTCGCCAGCTTGCCGCCTTTGATCGGCTCCATAACTATAATCGCTAGTCCTTTGGCTGCGGCGTACTTTAATCCGGCAGTACCCGCCTGGATTTCGGTATCCATATAGTTGTATTGGATTTGGCAGAAGGTCCATGGGTAGGCGTCGACAATTTCTGTAAAAACCGGGTACTCATCATGAAACGAAAAACCGACATTACGAATCCGGCCGTCAGCTTTGGCTTGCTCGAGGAAACGCTCAAAATTAAGCTCCTTGAGCTTGTCCCAAGTCCGACGGCTGAGACCGTGCATTAAATAAAAATCGATGTGGTCGGTAGCGAGCCTCTGCAATTGTTCGTTAAGGTAGCGATCAAAATCTGCATAAGTTTGCGCTAACATCGCAGGAAACTTGGTGGCTAGTTTGACTTTTTCCCTGTAGCCGTCTTGCAGAGCTTTACCGACGAGAACCTCGCTTTGCCCCTTATGATAGAAATAGGCAGTGTCTACATAGTTAACGCCCTGATCGATGGCATGCCGGATCATGGCGATAGCTTCTGCTTCAGCGATTTTACCCTGATCTCCGTCAAGAAACGGTAAACGCATACAACCAAAACCTAGAGCTGATACTTGAAAATCGAGTTGGCCAAATTTGCGGTATTGCATCCATGTATCTCCTTTTACGTTGAATTTCGTGCGGGTTCATTCTTGCCAATTGAGCTAATTTCTGGTCAAGGAGTAAAATATTCCTTGCTAAAAATATTTTACTCCTTCTGAAGTTGGCAAGCAATTAAATTCAGTTTGTTAGTTCGGCAGATTGTGTCGCCCGACTTCTGCCACTTTGGCGCAGCCTGTCGCCCAGTTCGTCACGCTGCCGGTTTAAACTGAAAAGGAAGCCGTGACTTTAGCGTAAGCTTCGCTAAACTTGGCCTCTGCAATTGTTTTATGCCGCAGGTAAGTGGCGAAGTATTCCCAGGAGGCTGCTTCGTCGAGCAACCCATCGGGTGTAAGGATGGAACTGAAGGTTTTGTTTTTAGAGTGCTGGGAGCCAAACAAGCGTAACGATACGATCTTGTAGGAGCGGGTGTCAGGGTAGAGATTGAACTTTATTTTGTGGTAATCATAGCCACTCTCTGACAATGTGAGCATCGTTTGGGCTGCAATGCGCAGCATAAACTGGTACAAACGATTATTATTGACTGAACTCGACAATCTGCACCAGACATGATACCCTCTGCCACTGGCGACGATTAATGGCTCACAGCCCAGTTCACTGAGCTGCTGCCTGATGGCGCGAACAGCAAAGCTCATTTCGGGAATTACGACAGTGTTGTCCGTCTTATAGTTGTTGTCCAGATTAAAACAAAACAGATTGTTAGCATAAGTGTCAAAGTACAGGCACACATTGCATTCTTGGGCGATATGCGCTGCCAATAGTTCGTCCATACGGTACGGCGGGATAGCGATAATTTTGTATTTGTGGAGTACGCCGGAGGCAGTTAACTCGCCGTACTCCAGGCTGGCCCCGCCCGCCAGTAATTTTGTCAAATAAGCAAAACCATACCTGTCGGTTTCTATCTTAGCTTGGTTTTTGGGCAATCCGCTGTAGAATTCTTGCAGTAAGCTTAGCTTTCCAGCCATTGTTTTACCTCATCAAATCTGCTAAATCCCTTGGCACTAACGGCTGGCAGGAATTGGTGTTTCGCCATGATTGGGTAGTATACATTTACACCATAGTGTCCACCGCAAACTATATTAAACACTGCGTCGTCCACAAGGTGCTCAATCCCCCACAGTTTACAGAACACTATTTTGTTTTTAGCCATAAACAAGTAATCAAAAGGAATGTCGTTATCCCTGAGCCAGTTAATAGTACTTGCTTGGGAACGGCGCAGATCGCGGTGGGTGCAAATAATAATTTGCCACCCACTTTTGTTTAACCATTGCATAAATTCGACCCCATCGGTGCGCGCCTGGGTGAACTGATAGCACTGTCCATAAATTTGATTTTGAAAAAAGGCATATTCCGTACTAAGTAAATCACTTTGCTCCGGTAGCCCACTGCGCAATCTATTCAGATAGCGATTAAAGGTTTCCTCTGTAAAGGCATAAGTGTCGTTATACCTAAAAACGGTGTTTTGCACAGTCGCTGTAAAATCATTTAAGGTGTCGTCTAGATCAATTGCGATAATTTTGTTTATCTGTCTCCACTCCTTTAGCTGATAGTGTCTTTTAGATTAGTTTAACAAATTTTTCGCAAGTATGTCCTTCGGTTTCTATTCTGCGAGCCGGCCAAGGCTTGCTCGTACCAGCAGGCGCATGCAAACCCAGTAATTGCGTTCCGAACGGGAGGGTGCGTTATTTATTCTAGAGCGGCACTCTTGCTCGGAGAACCACCAATCACAACCTAGTTTGCCGCGCTCAAGGTTTCTGGTTATCTCAGCAATTATTTGTGAACTCCAGTTTTTACGTTGCGTATAAGCTAGGACGCGGTCAGCCAAGGCTTGGTAAGTGGGATGAAGAAAGGTATGAGTATCCTGATCATAGGCCAAGTCAAGCAGGGGAACTACCCCTGACATGTCACGCGAAATATCAGCTAACAAGTCCTGTTCCTCATTGGAGGAAGCGATATATAGGTAATAAAGCTTAGCCGTATGTTTTTCACCTGAATTGCGTAGGATGCGACCCAGCCTCTGGATGCGTTGTCGGTTACTGCTACTGGAGGAAGCTATAATACCGATATCGGTTGCAGGCACATTGAGGCCTTCATCTAGGGCGCGGCAGCTTACCAGAATGCGAATTTGCGCAGTCTGATATTGGCGCAGGACTTCTTTTCTTGTCCACTCGTCCATGCCGGAGTGATAACGTCCTACTTGTCCAGGAAATAGGAGCTGTAACTCTGCATAGATCATATTAGCCGTGACAATTCTTTCGCTAAAAACCAAAACTTTTGAACTCAGCGGTAGCTGGGTGAGTAGATCTTTGACACAGCTTATCCGCGCTTCCGCCCGGTAGACCAGATCTTTGCGTTTGGTGGACAGGATGAGTACAGAACGAGCTAGGGAAGCAATTGTGTCATCCTCTGAATCTTGGGCTAAGTTCTCCAAAGTGGCAAAAAAACGTTGTTTACTTAACCCATTGAGAAATGAACAGCGACGTAGAAGGTATTCTAGGACGTGGGTCAGTTGTTCGCTAAGGTCCCAATATTGCTCCGCTTCAACTGGGGTAAATTGTAGTTTAAGATTAAAGATGGCAAAAGTACTAATGATTTTGGCGTTCAAGGCTTCGCTGAAACCATATTTAAAAATCTCAGTTCCCAGTGCAGGCACCAGTTTTTCGTTAGAGGCAGCAGTTTCCGGTGTGGCAGATAACCCAAGGGCATAGTAATTGGCGGTGTTACGAGTTAAGTAGGACATAAAATTAAAGATGCGCGAATTTTCGGGGCTGCTATAGCGATGGCATTCGTCAGCAATCAGCAGGACAGGGCTACCTTGCTGAAAGTCGTGTAGTAGATGCTGCGGTAAAGTGTAGCGGGCCGAATTTACGACATAAATCATATATTTGCGGGTTGGGAGGTCTTTGTGTGTTCCACAATAAATTCCAATGTCAGATTTGGCAACAGTGAGATCCTGCTGGATGCTTTGTAACCACTGATTGGCTAAAAAAACTTTGGGTACGATGATTTTGATTTTTAAGGCGGGTGTCTGCTCAGCCCGTAATTCATATTCCAACCTGGCAATGGCGCCTAGGGCTAGGATGGTTTTGCCTGCTCCGGTAACTACATTGACAATGCCTTTTTTCTGGTTGTGAAACCAGATATTCAAACATTCCTTCTGCCAAGGGAAGAGCTGTTTGTTTAGTAGGGCATATGCGTTAGAATTGGCTTTGTCGGCACCGGCCGGAATGTGCTTGTACATAAAAGTCATACCTTTTCTCACAGAGACTCAGCGATGGTTACTGTGTATATGCTTAGTATGACATTGTTGGATAATTGAGGCAAGTGTGGTAGGAAATAACCATCTTCGCGTCGAATGTTTGCGAAATAGAATTGGTTTGTGCTTGGGCAAAGCGAATAAATAGAGAATAAAGGAGCAACACGATGCCAAATTATGAAGATTTGTATAAGAACATGGCGGTTGGCGAAAAGGAACTTAAGGATAAGCTTAACAATCAGCAAAAGCTGTTTAAGAGCTTGAGCAAAAGTCTGGCCAAGGGTGACCTTAAGGGCTGGAATAAAGATTTAGTTGCAATGCGAGATCACATGAAAGAACAAGAAATCTTGCTGGAGGGAATGCAGAAGCAGGTTGACGAATTTGGAATTCGTGCGTATGTAGAAAATGGCGACTTTGTGGAACAAATGCTGGACTATTGTGCTCGGCTGGAGGTGGATGTAAAAGGAGAGTATCCCATGTATGAGATGTTTCCTTTTCGGGTCAGGATTGACAGCGAAAATCTAGATTTATATCTTGATCGTAAGCGTGTCCAGTGCTTGCGTCCATTGGCCTTGGTGCAAGATGTGAAGGCTGCTCAGGATAAATTATTAAAGGCTGCTTTTGATCCAGGTGGCTTTATTAAAGAACTGGCGGTAGCTTATGATTTGACACTGTTAAAACAACAACACCAGACCCAAACAGCGGTTACAAAAGTAGGGGATATTTATTTAAAGAGTTTATACACTCTCTTAACCCCTATGCGCCGCTTTCGCAAGGAGTATGACCTACAGAGTTTCGCGTTCGATTTGGCTCGACTTTATGCTTCAGAGCTGCGTGCCACAGAGGATGGGCGACAGTTTCAGTTTGGTCCCAGTCGCAATATTAACAAAGCCATCCGTATCCTTGATAAGGATGGTAAGGAACAGTATCTGGCTACAATTAGGTTTTTTGAATAGGGGGGATTACATTGGAAAACGCTGCTTTAGCCGTTGCCCGCTTGCGAGAGGGACTGCCTCCGGGTAATCGCGAGATCCTACAAGAAATATCAGTCGGCTGTGATTTTTTGCTGGATTTCTGGCGTGATAAATATTTTGAGAGCTATTTGGATAAGGGTGGTAGCAAAATAAAGTTCTTGACAGGTCGTATGGGAAGTGGAAAAACTCACTTTCTCGAGATGTTAGCGTTGGAAACGGAAAAAATGGGCTATATCCCTATTACTCTTTCAGCACGGGACTTTTGGATTCATGATTTCAAGGAAATCTATACTGCAATATTGCGTCAGGTCAAGCTTTTGGAGCGGTTGCAGTTATGTAGCCGCGAGATAGTTCGGCAGTTGGGTTATGAGCCTGAGGATATGCCTGAGGACATAAGTTTTGCCGATTATTTGTCCAGCCAAGGAAGGCTTGATCCATTAACCAAACGGGAAATAAGGGAGCAGTTGGAAAAACAATTTCTTGCTAATCCCTTGCTAGACAATAATTTTGCCTTGGCCTGTGCTATGTTGACTGGAGGTATCCTAGGGCACCCAACATTAGAAGATGCCAGTCGCACGCTATTGCTTCAGTGGTTGGAAGGGAGCCGGGAAACTAAAATGTCCTCATTGCGTCGGTTGGGCTTGTCGCCGAGCAAAATCACGAAATACAATGCCAGGCATATGCTGCGTTCCTTGGTGGAGGTTTGTCATCTGGCAGGCTACAAGGGTCTGGTCATCGCCATTGATAATCTGGAAATTCTAGCCGGTGCTGAAAGCGAGGAAGCACTACGTTATACGCGTTTGAAACGTGAAGATGCGTATGAAAGTATCCGTGAGTTGATTGATGAAATTGATACCCTAAAGCACACTATGTTTATTTTTTCCTTTGATCGCAGTCTGATGGATGATGATTCCAAAGGTCTAAAATCTTATCAAGCCTTGTGGATGCGCATTCAGAATGAAATTGAAGGTTCCCGTTTTAATCGTTTCGCTGACATTGTGGATATTGATCGGCTGATTGATGAAATCTATACACCGGAAAATATTGTGCAAATATCCACTCGTCTAGCCCAAGTCATTAATCGCCTTGCTCAAGGTGCTACTCCTATTAATCTCAGCACAGCGGAAGAGCTGTATGCCAAGTCTAGGTTTGGCAAGATGTCTTTACTCAGGCGGGTAGTGCTTTCTACCTTACAGGAAGGAGCGGAACAATAATGGATTTTGCAGCTCAGAGGGTTGTGGAGGCATTGCGTTCTGGAGTGTCTTCCCGAGCAGTGGGACATTACTTTTCATCAGCTCGTCCAGAATTAATGAAGCAGATTTCCCATAAGCTTGATGTGGTGCGCGAGACTGGGGTATCTGGTGGGATGGTGATTTCGGGCAAATATGGCGAGGGTAAGACCCACCTTTTGAATACAGTGTTTAATATGGCCCACAGCAACAATATGGTCGTCAGTTTGATCTCGCTGAGTAAAGAAACCCCGTTCGACAAATTGTTTCTTGTTTATCAGAAACTGGTCAGCAATACTTATCTGCCACAACGTCTGCAACCTGGATTTCAACATATGTTGCAAGATATCACCCCTAATAATCCTATCGCTCAGGACTTGTTATCTTTTACAGGTAAGCACTTGGAGACGGACAAACTTTTCTTTGTGTTACGTTCCTTTCTTAATGTCGATGATCCTGATGATAAATATTTGCTGATGGCAGATTTAGAGGGCGACTTCATCAATACTGCCTTGCTGCGCCAGATCTATAAGAGGATTTTTGCGCAACCAGTACGCTATGCAGTACCCTTCAGCAAAACGCGTCACAGTATGGACTATTTTAGCATGTTGAGTCATCTGTTTAAACAGATGGGTTTCAATGGTTGGGTCATCCTCTTTGATGAGACGGAATTGGTTGGTCGTCTTGGCAAAAAGGCCCGACTTAACGCTTACAATAATATGGCAGCATTTTTGTTTCCGGAGCGGTATTCGCGCTTGGAGTCTACTTTTACGATGTTTGCTATGGGAGCATCCTATCAGGAGGATGTAATAGAGTCCAAGCATGAGTTTGAGAACGTCACCACGACGTATGTGGATCGTGCCCAGCGTGAACCTGTTGAAAAGGTGCTGCAGCAAATTGTTGGCGCGCCTCAGTTGCAACCACTAAATCAAACTGAAATTTTGACAGTGCTGGAACAGGTACAGATTTTTCACGGCCAAGCCTATGACTGGCAGCCAAATCTGGATGTACGTGAAGTGTTAAAAGCCTCGGAAAATCGGGGGTATTTGTTGAGAACTAAAATCCGAGCTGCCGTAGAATTGCTGGATCAGCTTTACCAGTACGGACAGGCTGGAGACATTCGGATCAATGAACTGGGAGAACCACAGTATCAAGATGAGGAACTGCCTTCGCTGGATGAATGTATGGGCGAGGAAGATTTAGATTTAGCATAAGAGGGTAGATAACACGACTAGCTAATACCCTCAATTTTTGTCGTGCACGGAGAACAGAAAGGGACTTGAATTTACTAAGGGCTGTCCAAACTGATAATGAGTTTGGACAGCCCTTTTGTGTGGGAATGGGCATCGGTGCATAAAAAATTGAGCGTTTTTCCATTTGAGATAGGCTGAGCTGGATTGCTTTAAAAATGGTAATTATATGTAATTGTTATTAAGATAAGGTCTTGATAGTAAATAAATGTGTTGACACAGAATTTACATATACTATAAAATTATAGTAAAAAATGGGTTAATATCCAACAACTTCATTAAGGTGAAAAAACTAGGAGGAAGAAAGAGTGAAGAGAGTACAAGGAGTAACAAGAGTAAAAAGAATTATCGCGCTTGCTCTGGCTACAGTCTTAATTGGTGCAGTCTTAACCGGGTGCAGTAGCAGTACCAACAGCAACACAGAAAGCAACACGGCGCCCAAGCCCAATGATACGCTGATTTATGCGCAGGGTGCCGAACCGAGGGGACTTGATCCGGCACTGGTTGACGACGGTGAGTCCGCTAAGGTCATGAGCAACATTTACGAAGGGCTTCTAAAGTACAACAAGGATTCCACTAAGGTGGAGCCGTCCTTAGCTGAAAGCTGGGATGTCAGTCCGGATGGTTTAAGCTATATTTTTCATCTGCGGCAGGGGGTTAAGTTCCAAGACGGTACCGATTTTGATGCCAATGCTGTGAAATTTAATATCGACCGGCAGCTACCACCGCAGGTAACCCAGGATATGGCGTATGCTTCTTTCGTTTTCGGCTCGGTAAAAGATGTTCAGGTCGTTGACAAGAATACCGTTAAAATCAATTTGAAAGCGCCCAGCACACCTTTTTTGAATAATTTGGCCATGATCATGGCTGCGCCGATGGTTAGTCCTAAAGCCTTGAAAGACAATAACAATAATGTCAATCAAGCACCTGTAGGCACAGGCCCGTACAAGTTCGTTAAATGGGAAAAGGATCAAGATATTGTTTTAGTCAGCAATGGCGACTACTGGGGAACGAAGGCCCTAACCAAGAATGTTATCTTCAAATTCATCAAGGACAACTCAGCACGCGTGGTTGCCTTAAACAACGGTGAGGCTGATATCATCGACGGTATTGATGCCACTGTGGTAAAGCAGATCACTGATTCCGGCAATAAAATCTTCCAGGCCCCAGGCATGAACATCAACTATATGGCCTATAATACCTCCCGCAAGCCTTTTAATGATGCCAAGCTCCGAGTGGCTATATCACAGGCTATTAACGTTCCGGAACTGGTGCAGAGTCTGTATCAGGGTTATTCCGAACCTGCTACCTCCGTGCTGCCGACCTTTATGGAAGGGTATGACAAGAGTATCGCCCAAGTAGCCTATGATCCCACTGCTGCAGCCAAAAGCTTGAAGGACGCTGGCTTAACTTCCGTGCACATGATTGCCTATACCAACCCGAGACCTTATAACGCTGCTACCGGGCAGGTTCTGGCCGAAGCTATTCAAGGCTATCTGGCCAAAGTTGGGGTGACTGCTAAGATCGATTCCTATGACTGGACTACTTACAAACAAAAAGTCAAAGCAGGCGATTACGATATTGCTTTCTATGGCTGGATTGGTGATAATGGCGACCCGGATAACTTCATGTACCTTTTGTCGGTTGATGACCCAACTATGAACATTGCCCGCTATAAAAATGACCAATTCAATAGCTTAATTGCGAAAGGTTTGGTCACTCCGGCTGGTGCTGAGCGCAATGCCATTTACACGCAGCTGGAAAAAATCGCGGCTGCTGATGCTGCTTGGCTGCCAATTTCGCACGCACAAACGCTTTGTGCTTACCGCCCTAATGTCGAGAATTTCTATTTTCACATGACTGGGATTACTCCGTTTGCCGGGGTAGTCAAGAAATAAACTCCGCTAGAGTTTTGCAATTTAAACTGCCGAGAACCGGTTTTACGGCTGGTTCCCGGTTTTGTTTTTTGCCGAAAGGTTGTTGCTGATGCTCAAATATATCATAAAACGAATTTTAATGTTAATTCCCGTGCTGATAGGGGTATCTATTATTGTCTTTCTCATTATGCGCGTATTTTCGCCGGACCCGGCGCCGATTGTGTTGGGACAACACGCAACGCAGGCGGCTACTGAGGCCTGGCGGCAGGCCAACGGGCTGAATGATCCGATTTACCTGCAATATGTGCATTATCTGCAAGGCGCACTAACCGGCAATCTTGGCACTTCCTACTATACTAAGACGCCTGTGACCAAGGAAATTTTGACGCGTTTTCCGGCTACGATTGAGCTCGCTGTGCTTGCCATCCTCCTTGCCTCCTTGTTCGGCATCTTGATTGGCGTGATTTCCGCGGTGAAAAAGAACTCAATTTTTGACAATGCCGGTATGCTGCTGGCACTGATCGGTGTTTCCATGCCCATCTTTTGGCTCGGTATTTTGCTGATTATTTTATTTTCCGGCACCTTACACTGGCTTCCCTCTAACGGCAGAATCAACCCGCTGTTAGAGCCGATCCATGTTACCGGGTTTTATCTAATTGACAGCTTGACTACAGGTAACATGAATGCGTTTGAGGATGCCTTGCGGCATCTCATCTTGCCAGCGAGTGCTTTGGCCATGTATTCCATGGCTATCATTACCAGAATGACGCGCTCCAGCATGCTCGATACCTTACAGCAGGATTTTATTCGCACCGCAAGGGCTAAGGGGATTTCTGAGAGCAGGGTAATTTACAAGCATGCCTTGCGCAATGGGTTGATTCCGATTATTACAGTAATTGGTTTACAGCTGGGCAGCCTGCTTGGCGGTGCCGTGTTGACGGAAACTGTTTTCTCCTGGCCGGGAATTGGCGCCTATACTGTGGCTTGCATTCTGAAATCGGATTTTCCTGTGGTTCAGGGTGTAGTTTTGCTCGTAGCTGCTATTTTCGTACTCGTGAATTTATGCGTTGATGTGATTTATGGGTTGCTTGATCCGCGTATTAAATATGCTAAAAAAGAGGTGTAGCAAAGATGAAACTTAAACAGATTTCACCTTTAGATAAAAATCTGCTACAAGCTGCAGAATACGTGGAAAAACCGGAATCGCAGTTAAGGGCAATGTGGGACACGCTAAGGCAGAACAAGGCCGCTGTAGTGGGTCTGTTTATTATCGGGTGCCTGGTGCTTATTGCTTTGACAGTATGGCTGAGTGAGTTGCTGGGTAAACAAATTTTGCCTTATGATCCGAATTACTCCGATATGAGTAAAAGCTTTGTCTGGCCCAATGCCACGCATTGGTTTGGTACGGATCAACTGGGCCGGGATTTATTCAGCAGAATCCTTGACGGGACGAAAATCTCCCTGTTTGTGGGGGTTGCCGCTGTTGCCCTTTCGCTTACCGTGGGTGTGATCTTAGGCGCGATCGCCGGTTATCGCGGCGGAAGGACGGATGCCGTAATTATGCGGCTGATGGATATGATGTTGGCTATTCCTTCTATTTTGCTAGCTATAGCTTTTATGGCAGCCTTCGGCAAAGGATTAGACAAAGCGATATTTGCTATCGGACTGGTGTCCATTCCGGAGTACGCCCGGATTGTGCGCGGCAGTATTCTCGCTGTTAAAGAAAATGACTACGTTCAAGCGGCCAAAATCATCGGCAACAGACCACGGCGCATTATCCGTAAGCATATTTTGCCCAATGTTATTTCTGTTATTGTCGTCAGGGCTACCTTGGGTATTTCTACCGCGGTGTTGGACACGGCAGCCTTGGGCTTTTTGGGGTTGGGCGTCCAGCCGCCGTTTGCCGAGTGGGGCGATATGCTTGGTCGGGCCAGGGGGTTTATTTTCACCGCCCCTTATACGCTGATTTTCCCAGGTATCGCTATAACTATTACCGTGCTGGCCTTCAACCTGCTGGGTGATGGGCTGCGCGATGCGCTTGATCCCAAATCCAGAATAAAATAGGGGCGGTGAACAGAATGTTGCTGGAAGTAAAAGGTTTAAGTACGGAATTCAAGTTGAAACGCGGTATTGTCAAGGCTGTCGATAATATCAGCTTTACCATAGATAAGGGTGAAATTTTGGCTATTGTTGGGGAGTCCGGGTCGGGAAAAAGCGTAACTTCCCTTTCGATTATGGGGCTTTTGCAAAAGCCGGGTCGGATTGCCGGCGGGGAAATATTGTTCAAGACACAGGATCTAAACAAGCTAAGTCAGAAGGAACTGCAGAAAATTCGCGGCAACAAGATCTCCATGATTTTTCAGGAACCGATGACTTCGCTTAATCCTGTTTGGCGCATCAAGACGCAGATTATGGAAAGTATCAGAACGCATTTGCAGGTTTCTCAGCACGAGGCCTTAGAACGTACCATAGCGATGCTGGACACGGTAGGAATACCTTCTGCGGCACAGCGAGCAAACGATTATCCGCATCAAATGAGCGGTGGCATGCGCCAGCGGGTGATGACGGCCATGGCGTTGGCTTGCGAGCCAGAGCTCTTGATTGCGGATGAACCTACAACTGCCCTTGATGTCACCATTCAGGCTCAAATTCTAGAGCTTTTGTATCGGATGAGGGAAAAATTCCACATGGCGGTGCTGCTCATTACTCATGATTTGGGTGTGGTCTCGGAAGCAGCCGATCGGGTTATTGTCATGTACTGCGGCAAAATTATGGAAGAAGCTGATGTCAGGACTCTTTTTAGTACTCCTTTGCATCCTTACACTGTGGGGCTGCTGCAGTCCATTCCCCAACTTGATGCTGACAGCGATGAACGTTTGTATATGATCAAGGGGATGGTCCCCAATCCGCTCAATATGCCGCCGGGTTGTCCCTTTTCTGATCGCTGCGACCATAGTATGCAACGCTGCAGTCAAGAAATGCCGCAATTGCAAGACATTGCAGGTCATAAGGTAAGGTGTTTTTTGTATGAAGGGGGCGTGAGAGTAAAATGAGCGAAGTATTGATGGATATGCAAAATCTGGCTAAACATTTTACGCTCGCTGTCAACTTCCTTGGCAAGCCCACTGCTGTTTTAAAGGCTGTTGACGATGTGTCCTTTAGCATTACCAAAGGGGAGGCTTTTGGCTTGGTCGGAGAATCCGGCTGTGGCAAGACAACTCTGGGCAAAATACTCGTTAATCTTTACAGCCCAACCAGTGGTAAGATATTTTTTGCGGGAAAGGATTTGACGGTCCTCAACGCAGAGCAGCGTCGTGCCTACTGCAAGGATATCCAAATGATTTTTCAGGATCCGTACGCTTCGTTAAATCCTAAAATGACCATTGGCGATATCATTGCTGAACCGATTATTATCAATCGTCTGCTACCGAAGAGTCAAGTCGAAGAACGCGTTATCTATCTACTCAACTGTGTGGGGTTGGCCCGCCACCAGCGCAACCGCTACCCGCATGAATTCTCTGGCGGTCAGCGCCAGCGTGTCGGGATTGCCCGTGCCCTGGCGGTAGAACCTAAGTTGATTGTGTGTGATGAACCGGTGTCTGCCCTCGATGTTTCCATTCAGGCTCAAGTCTTAAATCTGCTGGATGATTTGCAAGCAGAGTTCGGTCTGACCTATCTTTTCATCGCCCATGGTTTGAACGTGGTCAAGCATATCAGCGACCGCGTGGGAGTGATGTATCTGGGCAAGCTGGTGGAAATCGCCCCGAAGAGGGAGCTTTATGCCAACCCCCTGCACCCGTATACCCAAGCTTTGCTGTCCGCAATCCCGGTAATTAATCCGGCTAAAAAAAAGGAACGCATTATTTTGCAAGGCGATGTACCCAGCCCCATTAACCCGCCTGCAGGCTGTCGTTTTTGTTCTCGTTGCTTCAAAGAGCTGCAGCAGTGCCAACTTAATGCCCCGCTATTGCAAGAGGTGGCGCCGGAGCATTGGGTGGCTTGTCATTTATTTGGTGCAGTTAAAGCGTGAATTCTTGCAAATAGTGTAATAGTTCGCTATGTATTCTGGTTAAAACTTGGATATCTTCTTCCGGTAAATTTTCTAGCGCAAACATCATCGCTCGATACGACGAGGCGTTTTGAGTAGACTTTTGGGCTAATTCTTGGCCGTTAACTGTTGCAGTTAAACGAATTTCCCTGCGATCGGCATCATTCGTTTTACGCTCAATAAGCCCTAACCTTACCAACTCCTCTACATTAGTGCTGACTGTACTTTTAGGAAGTTGAAGCTTGTCGGTTATTGCTGAAAGAGTTATTTCCGGCGCATAATTGATTGTATTCAAGATTCCCATTTGTGGTAATGTCAGCCCTAGACTTGTGGCATTGTGCAAGGTAAATTTTGTTAGGGTTTTGTTAATTGTGACAAAAGATTGAACCACTGCACCTGCTTGTTTAACCTTTTCATTAGTGTAATCCATGGTAGTACCTCCCGAAAATTAGAATAGTTTAACTTGGAACTGTTCGTATTTGAACTAATTTAACATCTGGTAGGAGAAGTTGTCAAGTGTATGCAGCATTTATAAGCACATTTTTGACTAACATTTCGATCATAACTGTAAGGGATTTTTACATTTGTCGTCTAGGGGATGATATTAGGGCTTGCGCAAAGTTCTGGCGTATGTTAAGTTTAGGAACGACAATTAAAAACGTGACGGGAGCCCATGCAATTGGGCTGAGAGGGTGGTTAGAGTACCACCGACCGCACCTGATCTGGATAATGCCAGCGGAGGGAAGATGCAAACAACGATGTTAAGTTAAAACCGCACATTTCCGTGCGGTTTTTTGTATTCACTTCCTTAATTGGCAGGTTGTAGGATTGCGGCCAGTCAATTTATCAGCCAAGTTATCAGCCAAGTTATCAGCTAAGTTATTTAGTTGTCTGCAGGCAAAATACCAGGAATACAAAATTATTTAAAGGAGTTATTAGCACAATGGGTAAAATTATGATGGCTTTTCAGGTGTTGCCGAAAGTCGAAGATGACCGACTGTTCGAAGTGGTAGACGAAGCTATCGCAGTGGTAGCAGCCAGCGGGGTAAAGTATGAAGT
This sequence comes from Bacillota bacterium, assembly GCA_021783135.1. Lineage (GTDB taxonomy): Bacteria > Bacillota > Desulfitobacteriia > Desulfitobacteriales > JAJXUE01 > JAJXUE01. Next base: position 29,378 of record JAJXUE010000006.1, read on the forward strand.
GGGGCCAATGGAAACAACGATGGAAGGTGAACCGGATCAATTGTGGGCTATTATCCGTGAGGCACAGGATGCCTGTGTTAAAGCCGGGGCTTCTCGCGTTATGACGTATATCAAGCTGGATTATAACCCGGGACGGACGACAATTGATGAAAAGATTCGTAAATATCGGGAGAAGTAAGGGTATGCCACTAAGATCGGGGCGTTCTAAGCTAAAATGGCGGGAAAGTATTCCGACCCTGGTGTTTCTAGTTCTCTGTTTAGTGGTTTGGCAGGTCAGCGTAGATTATTTCAAGTTGCCGCTCTGGCTCGTGCCTTCGCCGTCAGCAGTATTAACTGCCTTCTGGCGTACACGGGATCTGCTTTGGGCGCATACCTTGACAACTATTTTGGAAACAACCACGGGGTTTATGTTGGCGATAGCTTTGGGCTTAGTGGCGGGTATGGTTATGGTGCTGTCGCCTTTGGCGAAGCGCATGTTTTATCCATTGCTGATTGTGTCCCAGACGGTACCGCTGATTGCAGTGGCGCCGCTGCTCATCCTATGGCTGGGCTACGGCTTGCTGCCGAAGATTGTTACCGTGGTCTTAGTATGCTTTTTCCCAATTACGGTTAGCCTGATTGAAGGCTTGGAGGTGAGCGACACTGATTTGCTCAATCTCCTTACAAGTATGGGGGCTACTCGCTGGCAAATCTTATATATGATCCGTTGGCCCAACGCTCTGCCCTCCCTCTTTGCCGGGCTGAAGATTGCGGCGACGTACAGTGTGATGGGAGCTGTGATTGGAGAATGGCTTGGTGCCAGTTCGGGATTAGGCGTTTATTTAACACTTTCGTCACATTCGTTTCGGACTGATCAAGTCTTTGCCGCTATTATAGCGATCACCTTGCTCAGTCTCGTGTACTTTGCCCTAATTACGGGAATTAGACGGCTGGCCTTGCCTTGGTTACATACTGAACAGGATTAGACAAACAGCATACTAATAATTTTAGCTAGTTCTAGCTAGAACTAGCGAGAGATTGATGCGGGATTAGCGATGAGGATTGAAAAGGAGAATGAAATATGCAGAGTGTGCGTGTCAGAAAAATTTTGAGTGTTACTTTGGTTGCGAGCTTATTCGCTCTTGTTTTGTTAACGGGCTGTGGCACAAACGCCCAGAATTCTACAGCAACAAATGAGACCAAAACGCCTTCCCAACCCGATAAGGTGACGATTATGCTGGATTGGACACCTAATACCAATCATACCGGCCTTTATGTGGCCAAAGACAAGGGGTACTTTACTAAGGAAGGCTTGGATGTACAGATTGTTCCGCCCTCCAGTCAAGGCACGGTGGAGCAACTAGTTGCCACAGGTAAGGCGGATTTTGGCATTAGTGCCCAGGAACAGGTAACCGATGCTCGTGTCCAAGGTTTGCCCTTAGTCTCCATTGCGACTATCTTGCAGCATAATACCTCTGGCTTTGCTTCCTTAGCGAGCAAAAATATTCGGACGGCCAAGGACTTTGCCGGCAAGACTTATGGTGGGTGGGGGCTTCCGTCCGAAGCTGCAACCATCAAAGCAGCCATGGAAAAGGAAAATGCTGATTTCAACAAAGTAAAAATGATTAATATTGGTGACGCTGATCCTATCATTAGCATGACCAAGGGCGATATCGATTTCACTTGGATTTTTTACGGTTGGGAAGGGATCCAGGCCAAATTGGCCGGACAGCCGCTTAACATGATCTGGGTAAAGGATATTAACCCTGCCTTAGATGATTACACTCCAGTCATCGTCACGAGTGAGAAGATGATTCAAGCCAAACCGGACGTAGTTCGGCGCTTCCTGCAGGCTGTCAGTGAAGGCTACCAGTACGCAATTAAAAACCCGGCTGATGCGGCTAATATCCTAATCAAGAATGCACCGGAAGAGGACCCGACCTTGATTAGGCAAAGCCAAACCTGGCTAAGTCCGCAATATCAGGCTGACGCCGCGCAATGGGGCGTGCAAAAGGACTCAGTCTGGCACGATTATGCCCAATGGATGTACGATCATAAATTGCTGGATAAAATGATCGACACTAGCAAGGCGTTTACAAATAACTTTTTGCCAAAGGGTTAAGACTATGACGTTGGAATTGAGAGATGTGTCCTTGTCGTATCGAGGGACTGGAACAGCTGCGCTGGATGTGTTGGCGGATATTAATCTTAAGATAGCAACGGGTACGTTTGTCTCCATCATTGGACCTTCCGGCTGTGGCAAAAGTTCAATTTGCAACTTAATTGCCGGGGTGGAAAAATCAGATCAAGGGGATATCTTGCTTGATACTCGCTCGATTCTCGGGCTCCCCGGTCAAGTTGGCTATATGCCGCAGAAGGATTTGCTTTTGCCGTGGCGAACGTTGCTAGATAATGTAGCTCTCGGTGGCGATATCCGACGCGAGGATAAACGAAAGTCGAGAGAGGCGGCACGAAGTTGGCTGGAACGGTTTGGTTTAGGTGAGTTTACGAAGCATTACCCGCACCAACTTTCCGGCGGCATGCGGCAAAGGGGAGCGCTGCTGCGTACCTTTCTCTTTGGTCAGACTACGTTGATTTTGGATGAGCCTTTTGGCGCACTAGATGCTTTGACGCGACGCGAAATGCAGGCATGGCTCTTGGACGTGTGGAGCCAAAGCAACCCGACAGTTCTCTTCATTACTCATGATATAGAAGAAGCAATGCTGTTGTCGGATGAAGTTGTTGTCTTAAGCCAAAGACCAGCCCGTATATTAGAGAGGATCACGGTTCCGTTTGCACGGCCCCGTGATCCGGATATTCTTCTTTCCAGCCAAGCGCTGGTAGTAAAAAAACGGTTACTGGATTTGCTGAGTGAAATCGGCGGCACACGGGCACACTAAATATTTGTTAAGGGTATGTTTCATGAACTGCATGAAGCGATTTTCCATGCCTATTTTACTGCAGGCAAGGAAATTGGCTTGGATGATGCGGAATTAAAGGCTGCTTTGACGGAGCAACGCTATGCGCCGCGACTCGAACAAGCCAAGGCTGAAGGCAACAAGTATGGTATCACAGGAACCCCCACTTTTATTGTTAATGATCAGCAGATAATTGTAGGCGCTCAACCGCTTGAGGCCTTTCGCACAGCCTTTGCCAAACTCTCAAATGGTGAAAAAAGCACCACCTAGGCCATGATCCGTCAGAATTTTAGTTGATTTATGTCGCAAAGTTAGCTATACTTAACAAAGCGCATGTAAAAGAAGTAAAAAAAATTTTGGAGCAAACATCAATAAAATAATTGATATTAACTACATAAGTTTTACTAACTTTGAAACGGGTAATTAAGGCCAACTGTTTTTAAGCTGCGCGGGTCTCGGGCGTGATGCCCCAAAATAATATTTTTTGGAGGTTTTGTTAATGACAAAGAAAATAGCAATTCCCACAGATGGTGAAATGTTAGATGCCCATTTTGGGCGGGCGGCAGGATTCACAGTGTTTGAAATTGACGGCTCACAAGCGCTGCAAATGGAACTGCTTAGTGCGTCAGGGCTCCAACACCAACATGAAGGCCTGGCAAGTATGTTTAAACGCAATGGCGTGGAAGTTCTGGTCTGTGGCGGCATTGGCGGGGGCATGATTAATGGGCTCAATGCGGTAGGTTTAAGCGTGGTAACGGGTGCTTCCGGTAAGGTGGTTGACGTTGCCAACGCATATGCGGCGGGGACCCTCTTAAGTACAGGCTCTGTCTGCCAAGAACATGAGCACCACCACGCTTAAGACAAAAGTCGATTATGAAAAGTCAGTTATAAAGAGTCTGGTCTGAACAAGTCCGTGCTATCGAAAGTGAGCCGGGAACCTGCTTTTAAACGCATATCCCTGGGCTCACTTTCTTTATGCAAATAAATTATTGGAGACCGTCCAATAATAATCTATAATTAACCTATCATAGATGTGATGGATGGGGAAAATAATGTTTGATGAAGATCAAGGACTGTATACCATTGGCACAGTAGCGGAGTTGCTGCAAGAACATCCTGAGACCTTAAGGGTTTGGGAGCGTAATGATCTTATTCGTCCTGATCGGACAGGTTATCAACGCAAGTATTCCGGCAATGACGTTAAAAGACTCAAATTTATCCAATATCTTATGCATCAAAAGGGCTTAAATATCGCGGGAGTAAAGCATTTGACCGCTATGTATTCCTGCTGGTATAAGCGTAATTGCAAAGGTGGAGCCGGTGCCAATCAAAACAGCCTTGTTTCGGTCAACGAAGCTAAAGAGTGCTGGAAGATTGAAGGAACTTTTTGTTTGGTAGCCAGTGATAAGGCAGAAATGTGTAATGCCTGTGAGATGTTTAAGAACTGCACCGGTTGTGCCGGGTGTTATTTGGGTTAAGCCAATTAACAATCTAAATCAAAGCCCTTGCCTGCCGTTATCTGTACAAAGGAACAGATAACTGTCGGTGAGGGCTTTGATTTGTTTCCGTCCTTTAGTCAGCCGTTAAATCTAAGCGCATGATTAATCTGTTGTGACCTTTGCCATACTCATTTTCGCGCATCTCGGCCACCTTAAAACCCAACTTGTCTTTGTACAGCTTGACGGCGCCAATGTTTTCTGGGTCTACCGTCAAACCGACCCGCTCAAAGCCCTGTTCCTTCAAGTTTTTGCAGATTTCTACTAAAAAGTGGTAGCCTAGGCCTTGTCCCTGGAACTGTTCGGCGATTGCATAGTCAATAAGATAAGCTTTGGCGATATCTTCCCAGTCGCGCATTAAGATGGCGATGCCGATTATTTTTTTGTCATCCTGTTTTAACAAAAAAACATTGCCATGGCGAATTTGCGGGACAAGTCCCCATTCATCCATGCCCGTCTCCCCAAATATGTTAAGTCCGAAATTAACCATCCTCTTGAGCAAGCTAAGGCTAAAGTCCTGGACCAAATAAATTTTAATATGCGCGACTTCTCCCTCCAGGTTTTTCAGTGCTTTTTGCGGTAAATTGCTTATTTCTGACAAATACATTAATTTCGTCCCCCTGTTGTGCCAAAATTGCAAGTGCGCTGTCTATCGCGGCATTGTGTTAAGTAAGCAAACGATGATTGGAAGGAATTTAGCTATTATCTGTCGAAAGTCCTTTTCGCATACGTCATTTTATGCTAGTTATGGACTTTGGGAGGCAGCATGTTAATCATAAAATCGAGCCCCAACCACGCTGGGGTAATATTGTCCGGAGATTGCCGCGACTTTGATGCTTTATACAATGCATTAAGTGAAGTGGTCGGAGAAGAAGGAGAATTTCGTCGGCACGACGCAGCACGCCTAAGGGTACTGGGAATTTGCTACGATCTGCGTCACGCTCTGATGGGAGATCGGGAGCTTGAGTTTGTGGATAATGGTATGAACATGGATATGATGAAGCGGTTGGGAGTGATTTCCCAGGATAAGAATGTCTACCTCTCCATTTCCGTGCTCTGGCCCGAAATGATTTTTGCCCTCGTTGCGTTAAATGATTTTTGCCTGCTGCGTGCTCGCTCCTTAACTAAGGCCCGTTGGGAGATGATGGAGACACGTGAAGTGGCTTGGGACTTCACTATAGCTAGGGTACGCTTGTTTCAGGCCGAAATCGTGGGGTGCCTTAAGCAAATTTTAACGGAGCAAACGTATAAGCGCATGCTTAAGGTTATGTTTGATAAATACACTGTGCTGGAAGAATATATTACTCAGTATCTTGATTTGCAGAATATCAAGTTTGTGGGCATGGACAAGGAGAAACGGTTGAAAAGTTTGTCGACTATGGCTAAGCGGTTGGTAGAGATGGGCGATGAGTACCAGGCGTTGCAGCATGATGTCCAAGAAGCGGCCAAAGAGCATAATACGGATGTGAACAATATTCGGCTCAAACTGGAGTTCCCGGCAGAGTTTGAATGGTAATGTATTTGAGTATAGAGAGGTGCTTGTTATCAATAACTTTCGCTCACAGTTACGCATTGGGCTTGTGCTTATTATCAGCTCGGCTGTGTTATATAGTTTACAGATCTTACTCTTTCACTCTCCGCGGGATACAGCATTCTACTTGTTTCAGGATCTGGCCTTTGTGCCAATTCAGGTGATTTTGGTAACACTCTTATTAGATACGTTGCTGACTGCGCGGGAGAAGCAGGAAAAATTACTTAAGCTAAACACCGTAATCAGCGCATTTTTTAGTGAGGTGGGCTCTGCAACTATCGCCCTCATGGCTGCTTCGAACTTGAATCTGGTCGCACTGCAGGAGTGCTTAAAAGTTAATCCGGATTGGTCTAAAGCTGACTTTAACAAGGCCTCAGGCTTGGTGGAAGAATTTGAGCTTCAGATCAAGTGCACTACTTCGCAGCTGGAACGCTTGAAAAAATATCTTGGGACCAAAAAACCATATATGCTTAGGATGTTTGACAACCCAAATTTACTTGAGCATGATACCTTTACCGACATGCAGTGGGCCTTATATCATGTTTTGGATGAGCTTGAAAGCAGGGAAAGCCTTGAGGGTCTGCCTGGGAGTGACTTAACCCATTTGTCTAACGATATTGTGCGCGCGTTTCGCTTGTTACTGATTGAATGGGTTAGCTATATGAAGTACCTCAAAAATGACTATCCGTATTTATTTTCACTGGCTATTAGAAAAAATCCATTTGAGGTCGGACGCTCCGTGATAATTGAAGACTAAAGTCGTAAAAAAGTTACAATTAGTTTAGACAATTTTCACATTTATCTTATATACTAGGGAAAGGAAGCAAAAATCCAGCGTTAACCTTAACGCATGTAAAAAACTTGTAGTAACAACGACGAAAGGGTGAAAGAAGATGCCTTATCAAAACTATCCTGCCGGTTATTATGCGCCGGATAATGTAGTGGACATTAAAAAAGTTAAGACGGTTTCCCTGGCTCAGGTGATGGGGCTGTTATCTTTTATGTTTTTGGCTATGGCTGTGGGAGCTTTTCTAGTTCCGCAGCAGTACTTTATGCCAGCAATGATTTTGGAATTTGCCTTACTATTTATCATTCCCCTCACTAACAAGCGTGCGGTCGCAAACGGCAACGATCCTGCTGTAGGATTGACCGGCGGTCTGGCCTTAGTCTTCGCAGCGTGTGCCGGAGCGGTAATTGGGCCTCTGGTTCAGGCGCTGGCCGCTACTTCAGCCGGACTGGCTGTGCTTGGGCAAGCAGCGGTAGTCACGTTCGTCGTTTTTGCGGCATTTGGGGTATATGGACTTTTGACCAAACGAGATCTTAGTGTAATGGCCAAGGTGCTCTTTATGAGCTTATTGGTGCTTATCGGTATTCTGGTTCTCTCGATGTTCTTTAGTAGTTTCTTTAGTCCGTTTGGTTTATTGATCGGTATCGGTGGTTCGATTATTTTTAGTTTGCTTACAGCAGTAGATTTTCAACGTGCCAAATACAGTACCTCCGACAATGCGGTGATGGTAACGTTGAGTATCTTTCTGGATTTTGTCAATCTGTTCACCTTTATTTTAGATATCTTTTTGCTGCTCGGGGGCGGCGGCGTTAGAAGGAATTAGGCATATAGCCGTAACGGGTTTGTCGCAACATTACATCTACGGGCTAGACTGATAATCTAGCCCGTATGTTTAGATGTTTATGAATGAATAATCATTCATAAAATAGAATTAAGGGGGATGAAATTGTGGGACACGCAATTAATGCAAAAGAGGAGATTTATCACGCGTTGGCAGAAAGGCTCAGCAAGACCCCGGAAGGTGCACCCATCAATGAGCAGCTCATGGCAATTTTGCAGCGTCTTTATACAGAGAGTGAAGCTATGGTAGGCAGTAAATTTCCGCTAGTTCCGATGACTTTGGCTAAGATTGCGGGTATTACAGGTATTGAGGAACAAGAACTAAAGAGCATTCTTGATGGAATGGCGGATAAGGGATTAGTGCTGGATTTACCGCGTAAAGATACTTATTATTACATGCTGGCTCCAATGCTGGTGGGTTTTTTTGAGTATACCTTTATGCGCACTGGGAGTAAGCTTAATTTAAAAGAGTTAGCGGAGTTGTTTGAGAGCTATTTTCACAGTCCTGGTGTATCCCAAGAAATAGCTGGTATCAATACGAAAATGATGCGTAACTTAGTGTATGAAAGTGTCATCCCTGTTGCCGTTGAAACGGAAGTGTTAGACTATGAAAGAGCTTCGGAGATTATCCGCCAATCCGGCGGTGGGGCCATTAGCGTGTGCGCGTGTCGCCATGAAGCAAGTCACCTGGGGAAGGCCTGTGATGCGCCCCAGGAGGTTTGTATGTCCCTGGGGTCTACTTCCGAATGGATTGTGCGTAAAGGTTTAGGCAAGCCGGCGACGGTGGAAGATTTGCTGCAAGTGTTGCAGCAAACACAGGAATTGGGCTTGGTTCACCTCTGCGATAACGTGATGAATAAGCCAACATATATTTGCAACTGCTGTGGTTGTTGCTGCCACGTACTACGTGATATTAATGAAAAACAAGTTTTCGCCACGCATCCCAGTAATTTTCTTCCAACTGTCGACTTGGATAGTTGTGCCGGTTGCGGCATCTGCGTGGCTAGGTGTCAAATCCATGCCATTGCGCTTTGCGCTCAGGGGGATGGGATAGAAGTACCGGTTGTGAATGAAGAGGTATGTATAGGGTGCGGCGTATGCGCAGCTGCCTGTCCAAGTGGTGCGATGGGTATGTCCAGACGCGCTGCCGTGCACCTTCCACCGGCGAATCTAAAAGAGAAGTTCATGCGGATGGCCAAGGAAAAGGGCCGCATGTAGCTTGATAAATATAGCTTATTTACATTCAGTGGAAATTGTGTTAAAATAATAGCACTTGCATTTACGGATTGGTTAAGTCAATAAGGTTGGCTCAACAGAGAGCGGTTCATTTTTGGCAATGAACGCTCTTTTATTTATGTGCAAAATTCATGCGGAAAGGAGGAAGTTGAAAATGACCAGGACAGATTGGTTGGAACTCGGCAGGAGTTACTATTATAATTTCACCGAAAACGACTTAGAAAGAGTTATGACTGTTATTAAGTATGTACTAACGAGTTACGTCAAGGGCGAGAAAATATCGGCCTATAATATAGAGTACCGAATGAAACGCGATGGATTTAAAGTTTTAAGCAGTTACTGCATGAAAGCTTTTTCTCTACTCAGTCACACGACGCTCATTGACTATTCCTATGACGAAAAGTACAGTTATCTTAAACAGGTAGCTTAGACCGCAAAAGCGCCCTGCTTTCAACTGATGAGTTGAAAACAGGGCGCTTTTGTTTTGCTGACTAAATGTTCATGTCTTTGCGGTTGTAAAAAGTGTAGGTTACCCCGAGCAGCACCGCTACAGTCAATGCGGACAATACTAGAAAAATTGCCTGAAAACCGCCGCTGTACATTAAACTCTTGGCCTCATAATATTTAAATGGGGTTAGGTATTGCAGGAAGTTAACTTTGCTGCTGAGGTCGATTAGCATGGACAAAAAGAAGGTAATCAGCAAGATGCCTGTTGCTACGGACACGGCCGTTTTGGGCTTTTTGCTGATGGCTGCTATACTGGTGCCGAGGACTAAATAGGTTATCTGCAAAATAAACATGCCTAACATCAGACGAAAAATAGCGGCATTAACTTGTTCGCCTTTACTGAAGTGTCCCACAACCACTAGGGAGGATACCAAGGTTACCAGGTTAAATAGCACGAGGTTGACCAAGGCTGCAGCTAGCTTGGCGGTTACAATTCCCGCGCGGGACGCTGGCTTGGCAAATAAAAATTCTGCAGTTTTGTCGCGTTCTTCTTTGGCAATGATTGTTGCACCCAGCATGGCGGCGTGGATCGTAGCCATTACGACCAGGTATAAAAATAGTACACCGTAAAAGCCACTGGCTTTTGCTAAGTCAAAGGTACCTGTACCTAATATAGTCTGGATCGATTTGGGCATTTGGGCTATTAGTTCATTCATCGATTGCCCGGAAACAGAGGCGGCGGAGTATTTACTCATGCCGCTGGCGACCATAGCCAAGACGGCGACGCACCATATAATTAAGCTTTGGCGATTGGCCTTCATTTCACGCCAAAAAATATTCATTGACTTATCCTCCCTTGCGCACTACTAACTCCAGACTCATACTGGGTTGATATCTTTGCGGGCATACAAGAAATAGCTTGCGCTAATGGCCACGACAATGAACAGAATTTCTACTACTACAAAGGAAGTCTCATAAGCACTATGTTTGATGATATACGCCGGATCATAATATTTGAACGGTGTTAGATAGCGTAGGGTAGTGTCGCCAAGAGTTGAACCAAACATGTTGAGGATGAATAGCCCAAATACCGTACCGAGGGAGATGGAGAGGACCGACTTGATTTTGGGCATAAGCACTGAAATTAAAATACCTAAGGTGAGAAACATCAATTGGACCAGGAAAACAGTTGCTGTCAGCAACAAGAAAATTTGCCGGCTGTAACTTGCAGTGTTCACTGCTCTGGCCATAATGGTAGCGGCGGCAAAAAAGCAAATGTTAGTGAGTACGAGGCAAGTTAAGGCCGCTAAAATCTTGGCAGTCATGATTTTTTGGCGGGTTACTGGCTTGGTGAGCAAGAAGTCAGCGGTTTTGTCGCGTACTTCTTGGGATAGAATCGAGGTACCCAGATTCATTGCTTGAATTGCTCCACACAGCATTACATACAGATAGATAAAGGAGTAAAAGCCCAGAAACGACGTAATGGTGGACAGGTTAAGACCGATGGCCTGGCGCACTGCGGCAGGATAACCTTGCAGAATTTTTTGCACCCCAGCTGCATCCTGAGCGAAAGCAGGGAACATCGCTAACATCACAACCACCAGGGCCACTATGGCTAAGCTCCAGACGAGGGTTGACTTGCGGTACATGCTTAATTCATGCAGATAGATATTCATCGACCATAGGCCCCCTACTCATAGTAATGTAAAAAGATTTCTTCCAGGCTAGGCTCCTCAATGAATAAATTGTTTAGTTTGATTGCTGCCAGCTTATTGATGATCAGGTTGATGTCACCGCTAAATAAAAAGCTTACGGTATTGTCCTTGACCAAGAGATTATTTACTCCGCGAAGTTGAAAATACTGGCTAGCAATCGGTGCCGGTAGTTCCAGGGAAAACTTTTTATAGTTGTTTTCCTTGAGGGTGCTGATTTTCTCTACTCGGATAATCTTGCCTTCCTTGATAATTGCCACTCTGTCGCATAACCTTTGTACTTCACTTAAGATGTGGGATGAGAACAACACCGTGGCGCCTTTTTGGTGTTCAGTGTGGATTAAGTCAAAGAATTTTTGTTGCATTAGAGGATCTAGGCCGCTCGTGGGCTCATCTAGAATGATTAGCTTAGGTTCATGTAACAGGCCTTGAACTATGCCAACCTTTTTCTTATTGCCAAAGGATAATTCATCAATTTTTTTATGCAAATCAAGTTCCATGACCGCGGCTAATTCTTTGATGCGGGCAGTGCAATCCTTGTTATAGAAGCTAGCGGAATATTTGAGCAGGTCGATAACTCGCATGTGATCATAGTAAAAGACCTCGGAAGGAAGATAGCCAATCTCTTGTTTGATTTCCGGCCCGAATTTGATGCAATCCTTGCCGAAGATAGTTGCACTGCCGCTGGTGGGATAGATTAAGGCTAGCAAGGTGCGAATTGTTGTGGATTTGCCCGCTCCATTCGGCCCGATAAAGCCAAATATTTCTCCTTGCTCAACGCTTAAATTAACATCGATAATGCCGCGGGACTTACCGTAATACTTGGTGAGATTTTTAGTTTCAATCACATTCATGTGGACAACCTTCCTTTCGTCCCGGTGTATAGCCAGAAGTTTACTTGTAAAAGCACTCCCGAAAGAGTTTCAAATAGGTATTTGCTTCGCTAAGAATTGCTTGGTAATCAAGATCTTTTAGGTTTGGGTCAGATGTTTGAGACAAGACTTCGGCACCGAATTTTTCCAGCGTCCAAATAATTACTTTGATGGCCTTTTGTACGTCAATTTCCGCCTTAAAGAGAGAATAGTCGATGTCTGTTATGAGTGTTGCGTAACTATCTGCTATGGCTGCTTGCTCCTTTTGACTAATTAGGTTTTTGACTTCATCTGCTTCTTCGACATAAACCCTGGCGACGAAATCGAATATTTGGGGAAACTTTTCCGACAACTCGATTTTGACCAGCATGGTATCGCGCAAACGTACTAATATGTCTCTCTGGTTTAGATCAATCTTAGCTATAAGTTCAGTGGCAATTAAATCAACACAATAGTTATACACATAGGAGAATAGGCCTTGTTTATGCGCAAAGTAGTGGAACAATAATCCTTTGGAAATGCCGGCTGCCTTGACAATGGTGTTGGTCGATGCGTTTACATAGCCATGCTTGGCAAATTCGTTAATCGACACACTGATAATATTATTCTTTTTGGCTTCGTCCATATTAATTGTTTTAGGATGCATTGTCGCTCCTTATTGGCATGTTTCGCTGGGTGATTTTCTGATATCATTCAATTGACCAATATGGTCAATTGCAGAGTACCATAAATTACGCTGAAGGTAAAGCCCTTCAGTGATGTAGTTTTCGCGATCATTGACAGAAACGCAGGAATGCTAACTACTGTAAATAATGGAAAATGTTATCTGCACATTAGGCAGGAGATATGAGGACCAAGCAAGAAGAACAAGAATAGGTACAAGCAGAATTAGGAGCACAACAAGAGGCTGAACTGAGAGCAACTGACTTAGAGTTTATACTTTGTTAATAAACAGTTTAGAGAAAAGCAATACCAACCAGTTACAATAGTATGTAGGAAGCTTCCCTAAAAATAGATGTAGGAGTTGAAGGAATGAAAATCCAGAAGAAAACAGCGATGCTACTTAGTTTTGCCTTAGGAACTCTGTTGCTAGCCGGGACGGCTATCGCTGACATTTCCAGCCAGAGCGGGTATGGTCAGTTAAAGGATTCCCTTAAGCTAACGGCAGCCAAATGCAGTGACAGCTATAACAGTTTCACAATGGATTTTTCCACTGCGGTAACCGATAACGGTAAAACGGTTACCTCGTCCGACAGTGTACAAAAATATGATCGGGCAAAGAACGCAGTAGAGAGCGTCAATACTTCAGAGAATAACGGCCAAAAATCTAGGTTTTACTCATACATGGATGCTTCGACAACTATCAGCCAAAATCCCTCGGATGACATTTACTATGTAAATCAGTATTCTGAGCCGACTAAGCGGGCATTTTTTACTGACCCGTTTAAGAGCAGCAATTCCGAGGATATTGAGAAAATAGCCGATGCCGTAGTTGGCGGGCTGAAAGACTATGTCGTGGTAAAGGATAATGCCGATGGCAGCAAGGAACTTTCCGGTACCTTAACTGAAGTGCAGATTCCGCCGTTAGTCAATGCTGTAGCTTCTTTACAAGTAAAACAGCTATTTAGCAATCCTAACCAAACTACGCATATCACCAAGGACATCTATGTCAAAGAGATCAAAGGTACTGCGCTAATCAATAAGGACGGGGTTTTGGAGAGCATTTTAGGTACAGGAATACTCTCGGGCAAAGATGCGCAAGGCCAGGTGCACGAACTAACCTTTGAACTGTTAGGCAAGTTGACCGGGATCAATTCCACTGCCGTCACTAAACCTGATCTTACCGGCAAGAAGGTGGTGCAACAGGTTATTTCAAAGCCAAATTCAGGGCCGGGAATTTCTGATCCGCAGAAATTTGTCGGAACCTTCAAAAACGATATCGTAAGCCAAAAAGATGGTGAATTTGTCAAAGCAGGCGAACGCATTATCGATATCACCCACATGGATGGTAAAACCGTGGCCGGAAGTTACCATGAAGAGTACGCCGCAGGTTTTGCCGCAAACCAGAAGCCGCCTCAGGACTTTAAATTTACTGCTACATTGAACAAGGGTCCAAACCAAGATCCGCAGGGAGCTGAATTCACAGTTCCGGGCACTAATACCAAAGGCAACATCCATTTTGATGAAGCTTTGGGTCAGGTGTACTTCAATATAAATGGTCCCTCCAGTCAGGCGTTTAATTCAGTTTTCAACAAAGTGTTTAAATAGACAGCTATCTATAGGTTAAGCTGCCGGGACTTGCCCGGCAGCTGCCGCGTTGGCCGGTTGCCGGTCGATTTTGCAGTTCGGTAGATGGAGGAGAGGGCATGGAGAAGGTTATTGAGATTACTAACTTAACCAAAGTGTACCCCAACGGACGGGGTATCCGCGATATTAATCTGGATATCTATCGCGGTGACATCTTTGGATTTTTAGGGCCGAATGGTGCAGGTAAAACCACAGCAATGAAAGTTATGACCGGACTCATTCGACCCGGATCGGGTGATGTGAAAATTTTTGGCTATAGCATTACGGCAGAATATGAACAGGCTATGGCTGAAGTCGGCACGATTATTGAAATAGCGGAGTATTATCCCTATCTCAGCGCCTTTGATAATCTTAAACAATTGGCTCGCTACTACGCTAAGGTTGATTACAAGCGGATTGATGAAGTGCTGGAGCTCACCGGCATGCTCAAATATAAGCAGGAAAAACCGCGCAAGTTTTCTTTGGGGATGAAACAGCGGCTGGGCTTAGCGGCAGCCATATTGTCGCGGCCCAAGGTCATCATTCTCGATGAACCCTTAAACGGCCTGGATGTTGAAGGTATGATCGACATGCGTAACCTAATTAAACAGCTGGCGGAGCAGGACAAAACTACATTTTTTATCAGCAGTCATTTGATTCATGATGTGGAGCTTACCTGTAATCGTATCGGGGTAGTCTATGATGGCAGATTGCTCAATGTGGACAGCACTCAGAACATTTTGTGCAATTATGCGACGCTCGAGAATTATTTTGTGAGTGAGGTAGAAAGAAATGGCCGTGTTCCAAGCTGCTCTCGTTAATGAAATAGAGAAACTGTATAAAAAGAAAAAGGCATTAGTAGCAGTAATTCTAACCTTGGCGATCATTGTTATCGGCCAACTGGTCATTGTCGGGGTGCGAAGTGGGTTCGGCGTCAGAGGGGTGGGCAGCGTAGAGTTTTCTATGTTGGTATTGTCAGTTGTTATTAACACGATCCTGCCGTTATTTACGGCCCTGATCGTCATCGACAGTTTTTCCGGCGAGTTTGCCGCGAACAGTATGCGCATTACCCTGACCAGGCCGGTCAGCAGGTTTAAGCTTTTTTCTGCCAAACTCACCGCCGTAGCTGTGTTTATTCTAACTGCACTTATGTTACTGCTGATTTTTTCCCTCCTAGCCGGATTCTTGTTTAACGCCAACTCGGCCAGCCTTGGGGATGTTGCCCGGATAGTGGTTGCTTATCTGATGAGTTTATTGCCCCTATTTGTTTTAGCCCTGGGGATTGCGTTGGCGGCTAACATTTTGCGCAGCGGCATTTCGGTGTTTTTCTTGGCAGTTTTAGGCTTTATCGTGTTCCAAGGCCTAGGGATGTTTTTCACACGGTATTCCGGTTTGCTGATTACAACTGAGTTGAGCTGGTATAACTTATGGCTGGCAAGTACATTGCCGCTGGGGAAGATTATACGTGAGTTCCTGATAATGGTAGGGTATGCTATAATTTTATTTACGGCAGGTTTTTACTTATTTGACAAAAAAGAGTTTTAGGGTGAAGCAATGGATCTCAAACGACGCTTAAGTCTGGCTAATGCGGCAACTGTAATCATACCCGTGGTGATTACCTGCATCATGGCCTTGGCTTTTATTTTTATTGCAGGCAAATTGTTCCATACGGATATTTCTTTTGCTAACTACCAAAGGCTGTCCCAGATAAGACTTGAGCTCATTAATAGTGAAAACAGTATTCTGCAGCAATCTCCCGCCATGGTAGAAGAAAAAAGCTTTCAAAATGGCTTACAGGCACGCCTAGCGGCAATTGGCGGTGAGTTAATTGTTGTCAAGGCGGACAATGTACTTTATGCTCCGCAAAATTTTAGTAAAATTGATATCGCCAAGGTCCTAGAGGCAGGAAGCCTAGAACAGGGTAATGAACCGGTAGTTATTGGCACTATGGCTTATACAGTTCAAGCTATTACCTTGAATTTTAAAGATGGTTCGCACGGGCTAGTTTTGTTGCTGGCACCCTTTGATTCCGCGTCCAAAACCTTCACCAGTCTGTTGGTGGTAATCGGGGTTACCTTTTTCCTCACGTTTGTGGCAACTAACCTATTGGTTGCTTATCATTTTTCCCGCAGCATGGTAGTCCCTTTGCAAAAGTTGCAACTTGCCGCTGCCGAGATTAGCCGTGGCAACCTCGCTTACGCTATTGCTGAGGACGGCGATCAAGAGATTCAAGCCCTCTGCCGTGATCTAGAGTTGATGCGTATTAAGCTCAAAGACTCGATTCATACTCAACTAAAATTTGAGGATAACCGTAAAATGCTAATATCCAGTATTTCGCATGATTTAAAGACTCCGGTGACTTCGATCAAAGGGTATGTTGAAGGAATTTTAGACGGCGTGGCCAATACTCCGGCCAAAACAGAGCGCTATTTGCACACCATTCTTACTAAGGCACAACAAGTCGATCAAATGATTGATGATTTGCTGCTTTATGCTAAGTTAGATTTAAACCAGATTCCCTTCAATTTTGAGCCCACAGATATTGCAGAGTTTCTCACGCAGTGTGTAGTGGAAAACGAGCCGGAGTTAGCGAGAAGTCAGATTGAGCTGAGCATGCGCAACGAACTGGCGCAAGCATGCTATGTCCGCTTAGATCGCGAAAGAATGAACCGGGTGTTGATGAATATCCTGGACAATTCGCGCAAGTATATGCGCGAGGCTGAAGGTGCCATCGCGATAATGCTGCGTGAAACGCCAACCAGTATAGTTATCGAGGTGCGCGATAATGGCTTTGGGATCAAGGAACTTGATTTACCGCATATTTTTGACCGCTTTTATCGCGCTGATACCGCACGCAGTGAAATAAAGGGCAGCGGTTTGGGCTTGGCCATTGCGCAGCAGGTGATTGTAGGGCACGATGGTCGAATCTGGGCGGTTGGGCACGGCGATGCGGGAACAAGTGTTCTGATTTCATTGCCTAAAGTGTGAGTGTGGGGGAGAAGCATGCACAAGATATTGATTATTGAAGATGATGCCAGCATTGCGGAATTACAGCAGGACTATTTGGAAGTTGCCGGGTTTCAGGTATCGGTGTGTTCCGAGGGGAGGACCGGCCTGCAGGCGTTAGCTGAAAATGAGTTTGACCTGTTGATTTTAGATATTATGCTGCCGGGCTTAGATGGGTTGGAAATTCTGCGCCGCCTGAAAGATGATAAGGATATCCCGGTGCTGCTGGTTTCGGCTAAGAAAGAAGAAATTGATAAGATTAAGGGTTTAAGTCTTGGCGCCGATGACTACATCACCAAACCTTTTAGCCCGGGTGAACTTGTGGCGCGGGTCAAAGCCCATCTGGAAAACTATGCGAGGTTAAAAACCAAGTTTGCGGCAGGTTACATTAAGGGTAACAGTGTGGTCATTCGCGGGCTTAAAATAGAGAAAGATGCGCGGCGCGTTTTTGTCTACGGCCAGGAGGTCAATTTGGCGCAAAAGGAATTTGAGTTACTCTTGTATTTAGCGCAGAATCCCAATCGGGTATTTGGTCGGGAAGACCTGTTCGAGCGGGTATGGGGTTTGGAAGCCTTGGGTGATGCTTCAACTGTAACTGTCCACATTGCCAGAGTACGCGAAAAGATCGAAAGTGACCCATCTAACCCGCAGTATGTCGAGACGGTTTGGGGAGCTGGGTACAGGTTTAGGGTCTAGGCTGATGTTAGTGCTTCAGCTCACTTTTTGCGCGTCTCAAAGCAGGAATTTGCTGATTCAAGCAGAAATGCTCCTCATACGCAGTGGTCCCGAGGGACACCGAGATGGGGGTATTTTTTTGTCCAGAGCTGAACAGAGTATTGACGCGCACTTGGGTGTTGCCGGTTTTCTCGATGTGGAGACCACTGGCTTAAGTCCGTATGAGCATGAAGTTGTTGAGTTTGCCTTGGCTTTGTTTACCTATAACCGGCTAAGCGGCGAAATTGTCGCAGTTGTTGACGTATATACCGGTTTACGGGAACCGGATAGACCGATTCCAGCGGCGGCGACGCGGGTACACGGGCTGACTATTGATGATGTCCGCGGCCACAGGCTTGACGAGGAACGCATTGAGCGCATGTTAGCACAAGCCGAATTTCTGATTGCCCATAATGCGGCGTTTGATCGAGGTTTTGTGACCAGACTTTTTCCTGAGTCACAGGCCAAACAATGGTTATGCTCGATGCGGGGTGTCAAATGGCGCTATCGAGGCTTTAGCTCGGCGGCGTTGCAAAACCTGCTCCATTGGCACGACATTAAACCGACGCAAGCGCACCGGGCCGGGGATGATGTTCAGTGTGCGCTCCAACTACTGTCGCGCAAGGATTCCACTGGCAACACTTATTTTTGGGAGCTGTTGCAGCAGCTTGACCTAAAGACTAAAAAGGATATCAGCTGAAACTTTATAATTAAGGCCGTGGCAAGTCCGCGGCCTTTGCTATACCATCAGAAATTAAATTGGCTCGTTTCCTTTGACAATATAACAATGTTATGTTACATTATACCTAACATAGCATAACAAAACATTGTTATATTGGAGTGATGCAGTTATGCACGAGGAAGATTTGTTGGCCAAAAAGGAATTGCTACATTTAACCGGCATCTCCTACGGTCAACTCTACCGCTGGAAGCGGCAAAACCTAATTCCTGAGGCTTGGTTTATAAAACAGGCTTCATTTACCGGACAAGAGACTTTTTTCCCGAAGGAAAAAATCCTTACACGCGTCAAAATGATTATGGACTTGAAAGATCAGTATTCTTTGGATGAATTGGCTAATTTATTTGCGCCGGAATCCACTGACAAGGTGTTTAAGGTCGATGAACTGGACCTGATTGATGGCATGGCACCGAATGTTTTGCAGTCCTTTAGTAAGGTGCAAGCAACAGACACCGTTACCTTTAAAGATGCCGTGTTGATTTATGTTCTAAGTAAATTGTCCAGTCAATACGTTCTAAAGGATGAGGAGCTGCAAGATCTGGTAATCAGTTCAACTCACTGGTTGCCAAGGCTGACAAATTTGGCGTACCGGATGGTGGTTTGCCGTCGGGAAGATCAAATCTTCGGACTGCTGTTGCCGCCGGATGCAGAGCTGCAGCTGGATTACAAAACCGTGGAGCAAGCAGTTTTTGACCTGGAAGAGCTGGCTAAGGAGCTTAATTTAAAGTTAAAGCAAAGTTTGGCGTAACGATAAAGTTTGGCGGAACATAAAGTTTGGTTAGGGAGGGCGCACAAGCATGGAAAAGTTGTCTGATCTCTCAATCTCTGGTGTGGGTAAGACTCCTGGAGGCAAGTTTCGTGATGTAGATATCTCGGGTTTGGGCAAGGTTTTAGGCGATGTTGAGGCGGAACGGGTTGTGATTTCCGGCAAAGGTACCATTGAGGGCAATGCCGTGGTTACGCGTAAAATGGAGATATCAGGTATGGGCACCATAACCGGCAATGTAACCGGGGGTGAAATAAGCTCCAGTGGAACTGGTGCTATCGATGGTCTTGTGGATGTTCAGATGGTGGAAAGTTCGGGTAATCTGCGCGTTAGCGGGGAAGCGAAAATTAAGGAACTTTTCTGCAGTGGGCGCTGCCGGTTCGACAAGAGTCTCAAGGGGGAAAAAGTAACTTCGCATGGCTTACTCAGTGCCGGTGGGGACGTTGAGGTCGAGGAATTTCACGCCCAGGGTTCTTTTTCAGTAGATGGTTTGTTAAACGCCCATCATATCGATGTCGAAATCCATGGTTATTGTCAAGCTAAG
Organism: Bacillota bacterium; assembly: GCA_021783135.1. GTDB lineage: Bacteria > Bacillota > Desulfitobacteriia > Desulfitobacteriales > JAJXUE01 > JAJXUE01. Next base: position 49,251 of record JAJXUE010000006.1, read on the forward strand.
GAAATCGGGGGCGAGGATATTCGGGTCAGAAGCGGCAAATACATCAGTGCGTCTATTTTGGCAAAGCTAATCAATCCTTTTTTAGGTACTGGACGCCAACTCGATAAGCTAACGGCAAATTTAATTGAGGGTACAAATGTTAGCCTAGAGTACACCAGTGCCAAGATAGTGCGGGGCAACAAAGTTATAATTGGTCCTAATTGTACGATTGACTTGGTGGAATACACGGACAGCCTGGAGGTTAATCCACGGGCCCAAGTGGCCAACCAAAGCAAACTGGACTAAACCAACAAAGATCCTACTATACTGCGCAGCAAAATATTAAAGGCCACAGCTTGTCCCATAATTGGGTTGGCTGTGGTCTTACCTTGGTCTATTCCCAAGTCTGCCAGGTTTCAGGTGCGTAACCAACACTTGCTTGTTTGCCATTACGGACAATGGGAGTCTTGTAAAGGCTGGGATGGTTGAACAGCAGCTCTTCTCTAACACTAGATGAAGTAATACGATCCATATTTAGCTGTGTGTAAGCCTTAGCGGTGGTGTCTAGCAAGTTGTTAAGCCCTACGGCGAGCTTGACACTGCTCAATTCTCCCTTACTTAAACCAGTAATATTTAGATCGATGAACTGGTATTTTATCTTTCTTTCTTTAAAATAGCGCTCGGCATTTTTAGTGGCAAAACACTTCTTGGTACCGAAGATCTGAATGTTGATGTTGCTTCCTCCTCTGTACGAAGCCTTATTAGAGCTGAGGCCAAACGTGGTTGCTTCCGCGCGTGCTTACGGCAAATCGTGTTCTTTTTTCTCCTTATATGCCAAGTAACGCAGCTTACCTGCCTCGAACAAGCGGTGTTCTTCTTCATTCGTCAGCTCCAGGCCGGGTACTTGTTGCGGTTTGCCATGGGCATCGAGGGATACAAAGGTTAAGTATGCGGTTAACGCTATTTTGGCAGGCTCGTCGACAGAGACGTCCTCAACTGTGACTGTAACGGAAACTTCCATCGAACTTCTGCCCACAAAGGTCAATTTTCCATAACACGTTACCACATTACCAATCCGCACAGGATTGATGAATTTTAGTTCGTCCACGCGCGCAGTAACCACATTAGTGCGGGCATGGCGTAGGGCCACAACCCCGGCAGCACTATCGATTAGTTTCATAATCTCGCCGCCATGCACGTTGCCGGATGGGTTAGCCTGATGAGGGAGCATAAAATTTGACATGATCACCTGAGAATGACTAACTGTTTTAACTGTCACTATAATTTCCTCCATTGCTGCGAGTTTCAGTATAATCAAGGACACAGTCAACCTTTTCGGGTTAGCTGTGTCCTTGATTTTGTATTCTTTTATACTTGCTACTTGCTTTGGGCTTGCCGGGCTAGTTTTTTGCTTAACATTTCGCCCCCGGTACCCCAGTTGTCCATTTCATTTTCCTTCAGCAAAACGACAAATGCGTCTTCGGCAATTCCCAGCGTCTCACTGGCTAGTTTAGTAAAACCTTTAATTAGGGTTTCCTTTTGCTCTTTGGTGAATTTACCAGCTTCCATCTTGATAAAAGGCATGTTGATTCCTCCTTGAGAAATTTAGTGATATTTTTATTATAGCGCAAAATGTTCTTTAAGATTAAACAAAAGCTAAATGTGGGCTGATTTCTCCGGTATAATATAACGCCAATCGATGGAGGGCCCTCGTGCAGGCAACGTACAAAAGTTTTTGGTCAAACTCGCTGGTATAATTTTCTTGCGTGACATTGTAAACAAGTGCCACGTCAAATTCGAGACCCTTAGCCAGATAGGAAGGTATTACCAGGACTCCTTTGTCAAGGGATGAGTCCTCGCTTGACAGAAGGTTAATGTCAGCAAGTCCCTTTAACTGGGCGTAGACCTGTTGCGCTTCGCGCTGGGTTTTGCAAATGACGGCGATTGACTCATAGCCCTGAGAGAGGTAGTCGGCAATGTCCGCAACAATTTGCTGCGCCAGTGCTGCCGAATTTTCCCTACAGACAATCACAGGTTTGGCTTCGTGACGCTCAAAGAGGGGCAATGTTTGTTTTACCCCCAGCACTCTTAGCGCAAACTCGTTTGTTTCGTAAGAAGAGCGATAGCCGGTATTGAGGAAGAGCTTAAACGATCTGTTTTTTGCTAAAATTTGCTCGACTTCATCATACAACGAAAGGTCGGCGTGCTTAGCTATGGCCTGGTTAACGTCACCTAATACTGTGTAGCGGGCCTGTTTGAACAACAACTTAAATACTTCATAGTGCAGGGGATAGTAATCCTGGGCCTCGTCGATTACCACATGCTTGATTTCCGCGAAGCCGCCGTCGCCTTCAACTTTTAACTTTAAATATAAAAGTGGTGCGCAGTCCTCAAACGCTACGTGGCCTTGCTGCAGTGCTTGATGGGTAATGGCAATTATCTGAGCGATATTCTCAGGTAAATTCAGACCGAGGCATAGCTTGTTAAACAGCTCACTATTGGCGAAAAGCGCTCGATACATGTCCAGGTAATCAACGGTGGTGAATTGTTGGAGACGCTGCTCAAAGCGCTTAGCATCTTTCAGAGCGAGCAGGCGGCTAAAGGATTTGACTTCAAGCTCATGCCCTTCACTTTTCTGCACTATTGCTTCCAGGCGAGTGAGTCGCTGTTTTTGCAGCGGGTGTACCTTATCCAACACCATGTTGGCAACTCTTTGCAGCTGTTTGGCCATAGGTATCCCCACTGTATTCTTGAGAAACCGGTTTTTGAGTTGCTGCCTGGTCATTATAATTGCACCATTGTAATAGATGTCCTGGAAGGGAATCATATGCCTGGCATAGTGGCGGAGAAATCGCTCGAGGACTTGAACGAAAGTTCTGGAGCCTTTAAAATCAATGGCCTGTCTTTTTAGGGTGGTTGCCTTGGAAGCTTGGCCGAAAATCAAGCCTTCGAGTTGGGAGTTGCGCTCCTCTGGGATAAATTTGCCGTCGAAATGCTGCAGAGCGATAGTCTCAAAAGTAGTCTGTTTGACGTTTTCTTCCCCGAGTTCGGGTAGTACGGTGGAAATGTATTTACTGAAAATAGCATTGGGTGAAATGATGAGAAAGTTAGTGGAATTGAGGTTGGAACTTAAACCATGATAAAGGAGGAAGGCAATGCGGTGTAACGCAATCGATGTTTTGCCGCTGCCGGCTACGCCTTGGACCATCAGTAATTCATTTTCCGTATCGCGAATAACGACATCCTGCTCTTTTTGGATAGTTTCGACTATTTGCCGCATCTGAGGCGAAGAGTTATGACTCAATACTTCCTGGAGCAGATCATCGTTAATAGTGAGGCTGCAATCAAAAAAGTATTTTAGTTCTGAATGCTGAATTTTATACTGTCGCTTAAGTAAAATTTCGCAGGAAATAGTCCCAATTGGGGCTGTGTAAAAACCTTTCCCTAGTTCAAAACGGTAAAATAGACTTGAGATGGGAGCACGCCAATCATAAACATAAACATGATGGGTTTGTCGATCCATGATATTAGATAGACCAATGTAAATTTTCTCCGGGTCAGGGGATTCGTCATCCGCAAGGTCAATTCGCGCGAAATAGGGTGAATCTAAAATCCTTTTGTATGTCTCAGCGTGTTTTTGCATGTTGCTAAAGCCCAGGGTCTTAGCGTTAAGTTCTGTTAGGTATTGGTTCATTTCGGTTAGCCGGTCAAAGTCATTGACAAAGTGGACGGTATTTTCCCACATGTCTCGCCGGAACTCTATTAGCTTGGTTTTTTGTTCGGCTAGGGTACTAGTCAGGGTGACGAGTTCACTTTTGATGAAGTTCACGGTGGTATTAAGGTAGTTAGTTTCTTCGTGCAGATTGCTCAAATAGTCGTCCATTAATATCTCCCTCTCTCCCTAGCCTCTCCAGACCCCTGCTTAGCCAATCGGTGTTTTTGCTGAGAACCAGTCGATTAAGCGGCGGGCAATACTGATCTTGTCTGGGATTAAGGGCAGGTTGTCGGCCTTGTACCACTGGGCATCGATGATTTCGGCTGGATCTAGCTTGAGATCCCCCCCGGCGTACTCTGCGGTAAAGCCAACCATTAATGAGTGCGGGAAAGGCCAGGGCTGACTGCCGAAGTAGCGGATGTCTTTAATTTCGAGTCCGACTTCTTCTTTAACTTCACGCGCCACGCATTCCTCTAAGGTCTCGCCCGGTTCGACAAAACCGGCCAGGACGCTGTACATGGGGACGGCGAACAGAGTACCGCGGGCCAGCAAAATTTCGTTGCCACGGGTGATAGCTACTATGATAGCGGGGGAGATGACGGGATAGCTAAGCAGGCCACAGTTCGGGCAAAGCTTAGCCCGCTCACCGGTTTTGACTGTCGTAGTACTGCCGCATCGGCCGCAGAATTGGTGGGTTTTATCCCATTCGATTATTTGTCGCGCTCTTCCGGCCAAATAAAACCATTCATCTGCAACCAGGCTAAACAACTGCCTAAGTCCCAAAAGTTCCAGGTCGGTTGGTATAGCTGTGTCGTCGGCCAGCAGGGCAGCAAAAGCTGGGTACCCGTCTAACGTGCCAAGATAATAAACGCTGTGAGTAGATATCCCGTATTCAGCTAAGGTTGCTACTAAAGGTGGACTTACACGGCCAGCCTCTTTAACTATCAATAGCTTGTCTTGACAATAGGCAAACCAGTACGCCTGCGGGTAACTGGTTGGAGGTATTATTCCCGGTATAAACTTCATCAATGCTTCCTTCTTAATTGCGAGTATTTCCATGCTGATTGTAAGTCCGGAGCGGTGATTTGACAAGGGTGTGATACGATAGGTAGAAATATGGCAAAAGGTTTTAGCAGGTTATTTAAGTATGCATGTGGAAGAATCCAATAGTTCTTTACCGGTAAACTAGAACTAAGGTGTGGTTGTAATGTTAGAAGAGGCCTTGTTACTTTTAAAAAAATATTATGGTTATCCGGCTTTTCGACCGGGCCAGCAAAAGATTATCACCAGTATCCTAGAGGGTCGTGATACCCTTGGCATCATGCCGACAGGCGGCGGCAAATCGATTTGCTATCAGATTCCGGCGTTGATGCTGCCGGGGACAACCCTAGTCATATCACCTTTAATTTCACTCATGAAAGATCAGGTCGATGCCTTAACCAGTTTAGGTATTCCCGCTGCCTTTATCAACAGTTCTTTAGCCCCGCGGGAAGTGCGGGAACGTATCTTGGAGGCTGCCCAAGGTCAATATAAGCTCCTATATGTCGCGCCGGAGAGACTGGAATCTGAGCTTTTCCGCAGCCAATTGTACTCCCTGACCATCCCTCTAGTGGCGGTTGATGAGGCCCATTGTGTGTCGCAGTGGGGCCATGATTTTCGGCCGAGCTACCTGTCCATAGCGCAATTGATTGCGGATTTGCCGCAACGGCCGGTGCTAACCGCTTTTACCGCTACTGCCACCGAAGCTGTGGTAGTGGATATCGGCAATAATCTGTATTTACGCAACCCTAACCTTTACCTAACCGGGTTTGACCGGGCTAATCTTGCTTACACAGTGTTAAGGGGTGTCGACAAGCGCGAATTTCTGCTCAAATATTTGCAGGAGAATCGGCAACAGTCGGGGATTATTTATGCTGCCACCCGCAAGGAGGTTGATCAGCTCCATCAGCTCTTAACGCAAAAGGGGTTTAGTGTGGGACGTTACCATGCCGGGTTAAGCGATGTGGAACGTAGCCGCGGTCAGGAGTCCTTTTTGTACGACGATTTGCGAATTATGGTGGCCACTAATGCTTTTGGTATGGGTATCGACAAATCCAACGTGCGCTTTGTGATCCACTATAACATGCCCAAGAACATGGAGGCCTACTATCAAGAAGCTGGTCGGGCCGGGCGGGACGGCGAACCTAGTGAGTGTATATTGCTTTTCGGCGCCCAAGATATTCAGGTGCAGAAGTTTCTCATCGAACAAGGTCAAACGGCACCGGACCGTAAGGCGGGCGAGTACAAAAAATTACAGGTCATGGCTGACTATTGCCATACCACCCGCTGCCTGCGGGAGTTTATTTTGCAATACTTCGGCGAGCAAACCGAAACGGATAATTGTGCTAACTGCAGTAATTGCAATAACGACGGGGAGTTAATAGATATTACAGTTGTGGCCCAGAAGATCTTTTCCTGTATTAAACGGATGCGGGAAATGTTTGGGCTTACCTTGGTAGCTGAGGTGCTGAAGGGTTCCAACAGTAAAAAGGTGCTGCACAATAGGTTTGACACTTTATCGACTTTTGGGCTGCTGAAGGAGTATACCTTAAAAGAAATAAGTGACCTGATCAAGGTTTTGGCGGCTGAGGGGTATATTAAATTGACGGAAGGTCAGTATCCAGTGGCCAAATTGGAAAGTAAAGCTTTAGCTGTTCTCAAAAACGAGGTTAAGGTTTGGCAAAGGGTTATGCATCCGAAGGAAAGGGCAGTTGACAATACCTTATTTGAACTTTTGCGACAGCTGCGCAAGGAATTGTCGCAACAAGCTAAAATTCCGCCCTACATGGTTTTTACCGATAGTACCCTGCGCGAAATGAGTCAGACCCTACCTCTGGATGAGCAGGCCCTGTTAGCTGTTGGCGGGGTAGGAGAGGTTAAGCTTCAGGCCTATGGCAAACGCTGCCTGGAACTAATTCGTAGCTATGCCGCTCAACAAAGCACGGCAAAACACGTAGTTAAGGCGAGTGAACAAGCAAGTCATTTTCTGACCCTTGAGCTTTTTCGCGAGGGCAAATCATTACGCGAAATCGCTCGCGAGCGCAACTTAAAGTTACTCACTGTGCAAGACCACCTTATCCGCTGCAGCTTAGAGGGGGATGTGGTGAATTGGGACGCCCTGATCCAAACGGAGTATGAGCAGCTGATTTTAAGCAAAGCGGCAGAGCTGGGGGCGGAAAAGTTAAAGCCTCTGAAAGAGGCTTTGCCAGCAGAGGTAGATTATTTTACCATCAAAGCCGTACTGTGTAAGCACAACTCAGCGGGGTAAAAGTTTAAATTAACCGCACTATTGTACCGCCCCCGGTCCCTGCATAATGGTCTTGATTTGCTGAACTACGGCATCGCTCACAGCTCCGGTGCCGCCGAGCACCACGATATTGGGATAAACTACTTGTTGTGACTGGGTAACCACAGGTGAACCGGCATTGTGGTCATAATATGCCAATTGACTTAAATAGCTTGCGGTTACGGCGGGTAAGCTTGTCGACTGAACCAAATATATCGGACACATCAGCGACAGGTTACCGGCAAGTACTGCCCCGGCCAGTGCATCAGGATAGTCTTGGCCAGTTGCGATATAAATAGTTGGGCTGCCTGTTATTTGGGCATTATATTGCGAATTTGTCGTGTATTCATCTGCCCCAGAAATCACAATATTTTGCAGTGCGCGCGGATAAGAGGTTCCGATTTGTTTAGTTATATCTCCGACAGCTTCAAGATAAGTAATCGAGTCTAAAAATGTTTTCTGAGCTGCAGTTATGCCGGTGGGAGAAACGAGAATTATCGGACTTGGCGTTCCGCTGGCATCGCGCGAGGCCACAGTCAAGGCATCGTAATAATTATTGGCACTGACTATGTCGGCAAAGTGACCGGGATTTCCACCTAACTGAACTACGAGCTGCCCGATCATGAGCGAGGTTGCTTCCCGATCCGAACCGCCGATTTGGTGAATTTGACCTGGGGCAATGTTGATAGCGGCGGCGATAGCCTGTAGATAGCCGGCGGGAAACAAGCCTGTACCACCAAGAATATATAGTCCCCCATTTGCTGCCAAGTGGGTTTTTACATAACCGAGAGTTGTGGCGCTTGCCCCCGGTGTTGTATCCAACAGCAGGATGGGCGCCTTTAAGAGTTTGGCTAATGGCGCCCCGGACAAAGCATCCGGATAGTTGTTGCCTGAGGCTAAGACAATATTGGGGAATTTTCCGCCATTATTGGCTTGGATGCTCAGCGCATTGGCAATCGCAACGGCTGTGGCATAACGATTAGAGCCGTAGAGTCTGGTAATGGTCACATTAGCTGATGAGGTCAGATCTCCCAGCGCTGTTGTAGTATACGTAAAAATAAGCATAAGGCTTAGACATAAACTAATAACTTTTTTCATTGATTTTTTGTACTCCTACTTTAATTTGTTTCTACTTTCGACAAATGGGCGGCTTTATCCTTTCCTATAAAGTCCTACAAAGAGTGCTTTTTCTAGTGCTCTTTCTTTTTTGTAGCCATCGCTAAGTGTGCTTTAAAATTTAAGTTTTATAATTCGTGGCGTGACTGGTAAATAGGATAGCATTTGCTATCCTATTTTGCTGACTCTAATTACCAAAATATTGCATAATAGATAATCTTTTTTGCATTACGGCTTGCAGCAGGTGCGTTATAATTAGTGGTGAAAAAGTAAATATATGGAAAATAATCCCCGGACGAAAGTCTTTTTGAGGGGTCAAGATAAAGGTGAATAGGACCTAAAAATACCTAGAGAAAGAGGAGAACGAATGAAACGGAGATTCCACAAGAGTCTGAGTATGGTCTTGGGATTGACGCTGCTGTTGAGCAATTTTCTCAGTTTTGGTGCTCTGGCTGCATGGGCGGCAACCGGGACCGTCGCTGACCCGTACACTGTGACGGAGGCGATTAACCTTCAAGACGCTAGGGTTGCGGCGGTGCAAGGCTTCATTGTCGGTCAACCGACCGCAGCGAGTACGGTACTTACAGCCGGTTTTCCCAACGATTACGCTCTTGCCTTAGCTGACACCCCGACTGAAACTGATCCGGGCAAGATGCTGTACGTGCAAATACCGTCGTCTTTTCGTGCTGAGTTTGGCCTTAATTCTAACCCCGCCAACCTGGGTCAATCGGTGAAAGTTACGGGAAGTCTTACGCCATATTTTACGCCTCACCCAGGACTGAAGGCCGTCAGCGACATAGTAGCTGTACCAACAGCAGCTCAACCCACAATCTTAGATGCCAGGAATCTTTTTGCAGCTAATAAAGATAATACTACTGCGCCAACCGCCACAGTAACCGGAGTAGTAACCTATTCCGATGGGAAGAACTTCTACATTCAAGACAATACTGCGGGAATAAATGTTTACGTCAACGGCTTGTCCCCCTTGCCCCAGCAGAAAGACGTAATCACTGCTACCGGACCCATGGTGCTTTATAACGGTTTGCTGGAGGTAAAACCGGCGACAACGGGTGCATCAATCGTAGGCAGTGTACCTGAACTACCTGTGCCAAAGGAAGTAAGCCTTGACCAGGTGGAAAATTATGAATCCCAACTGATCAAAATCGCCAATGTAACGCTCGGAACGACAGTAGGCAATAATACTCCTCTGACAGATGCAGCCAATAACACCATTAACATTTATAAAATGCCACCGCTTAGCGGTATAAGCCCCGGCGATAAAGTCGACGTTGTGGCGATAGCATCCGTGTTTACTAAACCACAACTGCTAGTCCAAAATGCATCTGACATTACCAAAGTGGTGGATACGGTGGATAATTCACCGCCGGAAATAGTGCACACCCCTGTGACTACAGCTACGGCGGGAAAGGATCTGACCGTGTCCGCTCGGGTAACCGATGCTACGCAGGTTACAGGAGTTAAACTTTACTTCAGGCCTACAGGACAGACTACCTATGCTACGCTTACGATGAGCAGCGGGCTCGATGCTGACTATTCTGCCACCATACCCGGCACTGCCGTCACTTCAGCCGGTCTGCAGTACTACATTGAAGCAACAGACGGTGCTAATACCGGTACTTCTCCGGTTGATGCGGCCAATCCTTATGCGGTTACGGTAAATCCCGAAACTGAGCCCGGGCCATACAACTTTTATTTCGGCAATCTGCACAGCCACACCAATCTGTCCGACGGCCTCGGCACGCCGGATGATGCCTTTACCTACGCCCGCGATACAGCTAAGGTAGATTTCCTGGCAATTACGGATCATTCGAACTGGTTTGACAATAATACCACAGCCACTCTGGCCGACGGATCCCAGAGCAAAAGCTGGCAGCAGTTAAAAAGTACTGCGGACAAGTATAATAATGCCGGTAGTTTCGTCGCCATCGGTGGGTACGAGATGACGTGGGCAGACGGAACAGGGCATATCAATACCTTTAATACAGATGGATTCTTATCCCGTAATGCCAAGGGCGTAGATCTAAAAACCTATTACGCCGGCATTGCCAAATATCCGCAATCTATTTCCCAACTCAACCACCCGGGCACAATTTTTGGTGATTTTGACTCCTTCAATTATCATACCCCTGAAGCAGACAATGTGGTTGATCTGATTGAAGTTGGCAACGGCGAGGGCCAAGTCCGAAGCGGTGGCTATTTCCCGAGTTATGAGTATTATACGGAGGCTTTGGATAAGGGGTGGCATGTGGCCCCAAGTAACAACCAAGATAATCACTTGGGTAAATGGGGTAACGCTAACGCTGCCAGAACTGTAGTCTTGGCGCAAACTTTAGACCGTAACAGCATTTATACGGCCATCCGTGAGCATAGAGTTTATGCCACCGAGGATCAAAATCTGCGGGTTAATTACACCGTAAACGGCAGTGAGATGGGCGCCTCGCTCGACAATCCCAGCCAGTTGAACATCAGTATTAACCTTGACGATCCGGACCAAACTGACGTAATTGGTAAGGTATCCATCATTGCCAACGGTGGTACAGTTGTCGCCACAAAGTCCTTCACCACCAATACTGCGCAATGGGATTTAACTTTGCCTGCGCAATACAGCTACTATTACGTTCGGGTTGATGAAGGTGACCAAGATATCGCAGTGACCGCCCCGGTTTGGACAGCTGAAGTGCCTCCGGCGGGCATATCGATGGTCGCTGTCTCGCAAAATCCCCTGCTTGTGAATTCCCCTGTTGATCTAACCGCAACTGTTTACAACAATGGTGTAGACCCGCTGAGCAATGTGACAGTTCAATTTTTCAAAAATGACTTGACACCGGCCAATAAAATTGGGGAAGTCACTTTAAATTCAGTTGACGCTGCGACTACAGCAGACGCTAAAACCACCTGGACCCCCACAGAAACAGGCAGTTATAAAATAATTGCCCAGACTACAATTAATGTCGGGGGACAGGACAAAGTGATGAGCGGCAGTACTAATCTGGTTGTTGGCACTGCAGCGGATTTTACCAAAGTGGTCTTGGATACGGCTCATGCTAATGCTTATGTAAGCGGCTACTATGCCGGTAGTGACAAGACCTTGCTCGCGATGTTAAATGCGAAAAACTGTATGGTAATTCAAAACAAAGCTCCGCTCACGGCTCAAGTTCTTGACGGTGCCAAGGTTTTGATTCTCACAGATCCTCAGTCCAAAGATGATACAGCCAAAAGCCTAAACCGATCTGTCTATACTGCGGAAGAAATTCAAGCAATCCGTGATTTTGTCAATGCTGGTGGGTCAGTAATAATTGCTGGACGGGCCGATTATGATGACAAAGGCATCCCTGTCGGTGATACGGACTATCACAGTGCGGCCCAAAGTAATGCTGTATTGGTAGCTATCGGTTCGAACCTGCGTCTTAATGATGATGAAGTTATTGATGATGTTGCCAATGGCGGACAGAACTACCGACTCTACTTCTCAGACTATACCGGATCCAAATACAATCTCACTCAGAATGTGCTACCAGGAGAAAAATATAGTTTTTATAGTGGTTGTTCAGTTATTCCAAAGGATGGAGCCGATTTGAGTCAGGTCGACTGGCTGGTGAAGGGAAACAGTACAACCAAGTCGCTCGATTCGGATAACATGAATGACGCTGCAGCGGTAAATGAGGGCAATGTTTACGCCCTGGCGGCAGAAACGCTGCCGAGTGGCGGGAAGGTTATTGTCGCCGGGACAGTTTTCTTTTCCGATTTTGAGACTGCCTCCGGTGATAACGCTTATACCAATAAGCAGATAACCGACAACATTCTGACTTGGCTCACCGCAGCAGATCCTGCCCCTGTACAAACGGTAGCCGACATCCGTTCTAATGCTAATAGTTTGGGCCAAAGAGTTGCGGTGGAAGGTATTGTCACGGCGCAATCAAAGGCGGTTGGAGCCAATACGGCCTTCTTCGACGTTATTTATGTTCAGGATGCTACAGGTGGCATCACTGTATTCGGAGTTACCGACAGAGCCATTGCTCTTGGCACGAAGGTACGTGTAACCGGAATAGTGGACCAATACCAAGGCGATCTTGAGCTGCGAGTCGGCGATGAAAACGGTGATATTGCCATTTTGGACGCTAATCCTACACCAGTGGCACCCAAGATACTGCAGACAGCAGCTAGTATGTTACCCGAGAATGCGGGCTGGTTGGTGCAGACAGAAGGAGTGGTAACAAGATTTGATACAGGCAACGGGGATAACTCCTTGTACATTAATGACGGTTCCGGTGAAGCGAGAGTTTATGTTGACGGCTATGTAGGCGACGGAACAGGCAACCAGGATATGTTGGGTAAGTGGAATGCCAATATCAAAGTCGGAGATAAAGTAAGTGTGATTGGGTTGGCCTCTAAGGATGCCATAGGTCAGAGGCTGCGTGTGCGAAATACAGGTGAAATTGTCCTGCTACCCACCCAAGGTGACATGGACCCTGTCCAACTTGACTTGAGCTTTGACAAACGCATTGTAGAAGTTGGCGAAAAAGCCACGGCTGTTCTAACGACCAGGGCTGCCCAAAATATCTACGGCTTTGATCTATACCTAAAATATGACCCGCAACTGTTTGAGCTAAAAAGTGTAGTACCGAATGCCGATTTCTCGTTAGGCGCTGCGGGTATAAAGCAAGATACTAATGGCAACGTGCATATCCTCGGTGTCTTAAAGGGGCAAAGTACCGGACAAGATGGAGATATCAAGTTAATCACGCTTAACCTTATAGCGAAGACCCAGGATGCACTGGGTAGTGTTTCTGTATTGGCCGGTTCGAAGTTCTCAGACAGCAATGGAGCGTTAGCTACGGTGGACCAGGACCTAACCCAAAACATAGCTATCGCTAATTCCGATGCAACAGGTAATGGTAAATTAGAGATTAATGATTTGGTAATGCTGGCCAGACTTTTTGGCAGCAAAGCATTGGATGCCGGATATGTGGCAAAGCTCGATATCAATAAAGACGGCATCATCGACATTGTTGATATTGCTTATGTAGGGCACAGATTGCTGGCGCAGGGGTTACAAAGATGAACAAAAAAGTTAATTTAGTACCGCTTAGCGTGATTTTGCTCTCTATATTTGCGTTTGCGTTTGCACTTGCCGCATTTCCGGCAACGGTGCTTGCGGCAAGTATACCAACAAGCGAGCTAATCCTGACCAGTGATAAACAACAATATAACGTGGGGGATATCCTGACGATTGACGTAAAAAGTCGGAGTGAGGTTCATATTTTCGGGGTACAGTTTACCCTAACTTATGATCCTGCAGCACTGCAACTGCAAGGGGGTGGGCTGCAACCCCACGGTAGCTATACGTCTTTTGGTGGCACAAGAATAGACGATGGGACGGGCAAACTTACCTATCCACTAATTAATTTTACTACTGGCCCTACTGCCTCAATGGATATTGGGGAAATAAACTTTAAAGCGCTAAAAGCGGGCACGACTAATTTAGCTTTAAGCGACATCAAGGCTGTTGATGCTGACTCAAATATGGTTAGTGCTAACATTTCTTTTCAACTGCCGACTAACATCGTAATACCGGTCATAAATCCGCCGACGGGTGACGGTGGTGGAGGTGGTAATGGAGGTGGCGGTGTGCCAGGAACCCAACCGCCGGAGCGCATGGGCGGGAGTGACCGCTACGCTACTGCCGTTAAAATTGCGGCGTCATATTTTGCTGACGGTGCAAATACCGTAGTTCTGACGCGAGGCGACATCGCAGCCGACGCGCTAACGGCCGGACCGTTGGCAAGGCATTACCATGGGCCACTGCTGTTGACCCCTAAAGACAATCTACCGGCACAAGTCTTGACTGAGTTAAAAAATTTGCGCACGCAAACTGTCTATATCGTGGGCGGGGTTGGCGCAGTAAGTGAACGGGTTGCTGCAGAAATTACCAGTCAGGGCATTAAGGTAGAGCGAGTAGCCGGAGCTGATCGCTGTGATACGGCTTATCAGGTGGCAAAATTATTGGGTAAGGTCGGTCAAGTGGTTATTGTCAGCGGTACTGACGGTGCCTATCCGGATGCTTTATCAATCTCTTCTTGGGCTGCATATAACGGAGTACCGATTCTCTACGCTAATGGAGCGGCTAGCTTGCCTGATGTCACGGCAAAGGCTCTGGCAGAATTGCAAGTTACACGCACAATTTTAGTAGGCGGGACAGGTGTATTACCCAAAGCGTTAGAAAATATTGTCCCTAACGCCGAGCGTTACGGTGGGTTAGACCGCTATGCAACAAATGCACAAGTGTTAAGCAAGTTACAACCTGCCCCAACCCAGGTATTTGCCGCAACAGGGAGAGATTTTGCAGATGCTTTAGCAGGTACCGCAATTACCGCCCAGAGCAACGCGTGGCTCATCTTGACCGGTGGCGAAGTAAATGGACTTGCGCCGGAACAAATACAGATCCTGTCCCAAGTCAGGGGCAGCGTCACGGGACTCCACATTTTTGGCGGTACCGGAGCAGTCTCCGAACAAACCCTAACTGCCCTTAAAACTTTGCTAGGCAAGTAAAGCTAGCAAGTAAAGCTAACAAGTAAAGCTAAGTGGTTTAAAATTACAAAAGAGAAGTTTGAGGCAGGTCAACGCTAGATTGGCCTTAATCAAACTTCTCTTTTGTATACCTCAGCAAGTGAATACTCAGGCAAGGAGCACGTTAACCTTGTTTATGTTGCTCGTATAAGGCGTAGTTTCGTTTTAAAACCTCCGGAATGGGTAAATCGTAAGGGCAACGTGTGATACAGGTGCCGCATTCAATGCATTGTGGTACTGTTTCCATTACCGGGCCGGAAAACGATACCGCAACAGCAGGGGACATTCGCTTGACGACAATGGGATACCCCATGGCGGGCGTAATCTTTACGCCGTGTGGGCAGGGTTGGCAATACTCGCAGCGTCGACAAAACTGCAAGCCAAGCTCTTGACGGTATGCTGCCATTCCAGCCAAATCGGCCGCGCTAACTACATTGGGCTGGGCATAGATGGACAGAACTTCATCGAGATAATCGATTGAATCAAAGCCGGGGATAGCAATTGCCTCTTGGTACTGCCGCAAAAATTTAAAGGCAAGGGTCGCGTTGTCTATCGCGCCGCCACCAAACGGTTTCATCGCCAGAAAGCCGATATTCATTTGCTTGGTTAGACTAAGCATTTCATCTTTCGCTGCATCTTCAATGAAATTAAAGGGAAACATTACGGTAGAGAAGAGGCAGGTTTTTATCATCTTAATGGCCATGGGGTAACTATGGGAGGTAATCCCAAGGTGACGGATTTTGCCTTGCTGCTGTGCTTTGCTGACCGCTTCCAGGGCGCCGCCGGGTGCTAAGATGGCCTCCCAGTCTTCATCCTTACTAACTTGGTGCAGCTGGTATAAGTCAATATAATCAGTCTGCAGCATGTTCAAACTGTTTTCCAGGTGTTCGGCAACACCTATTGCGTCCCGGCGACCGGTTTTTGTAGCGAGAACTATCTTGTCACGCAAACCGCGAAAGGCTAAACCGATTTTATACTCACTATCGCGATAGGCGTTAGCGGTGTCATAAAAGTTAATGCCTTGGTCAAACGCGTGGCGCAATACCTCTATCGCCGCAGCGTCATCTAAACGAATTATCGGGATACAGCCAAAGCCAAACTCGGATATGCTCAGACCTGTTTTACCAAGAACTCTGTATTGCATTTCTAACACTCCATTTCATCAAATGCTGCTAGTTAGCGGATCATTCATCTTCGGAACAATAAGAATTAGCACTGGGAATCCACTTAGTCCATAAAAATCTGATAACTGCGACGAGCGCAAATAGTAGGACGTCCAGCCAGGGAACAGTGGTATCTTGGGTAATGATAATTTTACGGACTAAAACTGTCATCAAAATGTCCATAAGGCGTGACGGAGAAGCCTTGCGGATGACGTCTCCCACTTCCAGAATAACAATAATGAGAAACAGATTATCAATCATGGGATAGAATGAATCAAAAAAATGCTTGGCATTCGTAAAGAGGGGTAACCACTTAATCGTAAAGCTAATTGCACTCAAAATTAGGAGAAGCAGTATCACTACATCGAGAAATAGGCGTATGAGGTGCAGTGCTTTGGCCTGAATAGAGTTTATTTTATTTTGCATATAGGCAAACTCCTTGTTGCTCAAAAATGTAATGACTTTGCTAGTATTCTGCTTTTTCTGAGAATAATCCTGCTGAAACGACCTGAAGAGTTCGAAAGTTAGGGAATGCTTGTTGAACTTGCTGCAGCTACATGATATTTTTATTAAATAGGCGGAAAAAAGATAGCTTAGAACATAAGGTGGTGGAATCAATGGGCCCAATAGAGAAGAGCAAGGTGCAAGCCAGTCTTGATGCTCTGCTGCAACGTGATGTGTACCTGCATTTAGAAACTACTAACGGCGCATATGCTGCACATTTTCAAGAAAGCAAGATGGTCGTTGGAGCATACATCCGCAATGGACGAGTTTGCTTTAGCCGAGGGGTTATTGCGGGTGACGGTCCCTATCGAGTTGGACTTAAACTGGAAATTGGCTGGGTTTACGCTGAGGGATTAACTGATTTTGAAGTTGATTCAGCAGGGCGCCTGTTGCTTGCCGGTCATGACGACCAAGGTAGACTGGCTGTTGCGCTTGAGCTCAGTGAATCTCCATTTGAAATGTAAAATACCGGTTCACCATGGTTTGCATGGAGGAATGCCGGATGCAATTTTGTTTGAAGGGTAAGGAAATAATTTATGGAGCGACATGTTCTTGTAGTTTTCCCCCATCCAGACGATGAGACGTTTGGCTGTGGCGGAACCATAGCGCTATTCACGCAAGCTGGAGTGCCCGTTACTGTAGTTTGCGGTACTCTCGGTCAAATGGGACGCAATATGGGACGCCCCTTTTTCGCTACACGTGAGTCATTGCCACACGTTCGCGAGGCGGAGTTGGAAGACGCGTGTAAAGCTTTGGGCGTGCAAAGTTTGATTAAATTGGGTTTGCGTGATAAAACAATTGAATTTGAAGAACCGAACGCTGTGATTGATCGACTTGAACAAATCCTGCGTGAGGTTAGGCCCTCCTTGGTACTTACGCATTATCCGAGTTATGCTGTGCATCCCGACCATAATGCGCTCGGGAGTCTTACTATCAGCGCTATTGCGCGTTTGCCGGAAGCGGAACGCCCTAAGGTGCATGCCCACGCCTTTGCCCCGGAATGTCGTGATTTAATCGGTCCACCTGACGTGGTTAATGACATCTCAAGTGTGGTGGAGATTAAGCTGGCAGCGATCAAGGCACACGCCTCTCAATCTCAAGTGTTTTTTGGCCGCATTAATGGCGGGCAGCTAAAGGATGGCATCTCCGATGAGTTGAAACAGCGCTTCCTTAAAAATGAGACGTTTTGGACCTACCGCTTTGGCTAAGAAGTGCTGCGGCAGTCAATGACGTGACGCAAAGGAGACTTGTCTGTGGAGGTTACAGCTGTCGATTTTAATTCCGTACTGTTAGCCGCTCAGGATCAAGCTGATTTCCTGCGGGCTTCCAGCTATAAAGGCAAGAAAAGTTTTGTTAAACAACTGAGTGGCAATACTTATTTTGTCAGTCTGCAGGCTAAACATCACCCAGTCAAGCTTTTGCTTGACAATGCCAATCTGCGTGTGGACAGAGATGAAAAGGTAATTGCCAAAATTGCAGAGTGGCAAAATAGGGGGCTAGTTTCAAGTCCGCACGATATTCTGGCTTTGCTGGGCTTTGAAGTGTTGGAAAGAGATGAAACTCAACTTGAAACTATAGAAGTGGCGATGGCGGGTCTTGAAGAGAAGATTATGGCCAAGCCGCAAAAGACACAGCAAACCCAAATTCTGTACTTACACCGTCAGGCTATTTATCTTAAAAAGCAGCTTAATGAATATTTGGCCGTGTTTGTCAGGTGTCGACAGAATAATGCGTTATGGGAAGAGCTTATTCTCAGAACGCAGTCCTCGTTAGACAACGCCCGCCAAATGGTGGAGTTGATGGAAAACCTGCGCGACGCTTATCAGGCTTCGGTCGATAATAAACTAAATGATGTCATGAAGCTGCTAACCGTACTCGCGACGATTTTATTGCCGATTAACTTGCTTACCAGCTTTTTTGGGATGAATTTTCAGAACATGCCACTGATTCATACTAATGTTGGTATTTATCTTCTATATCTTGTATCGGTTATATTTATCGGGGGTTCAATTATTTACTTTAAGCGCAGGGATTGGCTATAATTTGACAATTTTTATAGTATAATAATTGTTGTAAGGACTAGCAATGAATTAGGCAGAGCTAGTCGTTGTCTTGGTAAGTGCAAAGGAGTGAACATCAATGGCTAAGGATTTTTTAACCGCAGTACAGGAACGCCGTACTTATTACGCGTTAAGTCCTGAAGCGACTGTTTCTGACGAGAGAATTCAGGAAGTTATTGAACATGCCGTAAAATTTACGCCCTCGGCGTTTAATTCGCAAACGGCGCGAGTAGTACTCTTGTTAGGGAAAAATCACACTAAGTTGTGGGAGATAACGAAAGACACCTTGCGCAAAATTGTACCTGCTGCCAATTTTGCGACAACGGAAAATAAGATTGACAGCTGTTTTCTAAGTGGGTATGGCAGTATCTTGTTTTTTGAAGAGCAAAACATAGTTAAGGGTATGCAGGAAAAATTTCCGACTTATGCCGATAATTTTCCGATTTGGTCGCTACAATCTTCCGGAATGCTCCAATTTGTGATTTGGACGGCTTTGGAGATGGAAGGCTTTGGCGCATCTCTGCAGCATTATAACCCACTAATTGATGAGGCAGTACAAAGCGAATGGAATATTCCTGCAGCCTGGAAGCTTATCGCGCAAATGCCGTTTGGTAAGCCGCTGGCTTTGCCGGGAGATAAAGAGTTTATGCCGATGGAAGAGCGATTCAAGGTATTTAAATAATCAGATGCGCACGACCGACGCTTGTCGGTCTTTTTTTTGGGATGATGGGGCAGTTGCCAAGCTGCGTAAAATTGATTAAAATTAATAATTGAATTTTATTACATATTAAGAATCAGGAGGTATCGAACATGAGCGCGGTGGAAACCAAAGAATTTCAAACGGAGATACGGCAATTACTTGATCTGGTCATCAACTCGCTGTACACAGATCGGGAGATTTTCCTGCGGGAACTAATCTCCAATGCCAATGATGCCATGGAGAAGATGCGCCATCTGCAATTCACAGGGGAAAACTTAGCGGACGTACCCTTGGAAATTAATATTACTACCGATGATGAGGCGCATACGCTCACCATTACAGATAACGGTATCGGTATGACTCGCGAAGAATTAGTGCAAAACTTGGGTACGATCGCTCACTCCGGATCGAAGGAGTTCCTCAAACATCTAAGCGCAACCCGCGGGGATCAGGATGACTTAAAACTTATCGGCCAATTCGGAGTTGGTTTTTATGCAGCTTTCATGGTTGCGGATAAGGTCACCTTGACCAGTCGTTCTTACCAACCGGGTGCTGCAGCTCATGTTTGGATCTCCGATGGCAAAGGCAGTTATACTATTGAAGATGGCGAAGGTGCACAAGGCACTAAAATCGTGCTCCATTTGAAAGAAGATGCTTATGATTACGGCCAACCGGACACCATCCGGCGCATTATTCGCCAGTATTCTAGTTTTGTGCCTTACCCGATTAATTTAAATGGTGAGAAAGTAAACACGATTCAAGCGTTGTGGACGAAAAATAAGAGCGAAATTTCAGAAGAAGAGTATACCGAATTCTACAAATTTATCGCCAATGCCTATGATGAGCCGTTGTTTCGATTGCATTTCTCCTCAGATGCACCTTTAAATATCAATGCCTTGCTTTATGTGCCGAAGGAAAACATGGAGCGGTTTGGTTTCGGACGGATGGAAATTGGTGTAAATTTGTACTGTAAGAAGGTACTGATTCAGGAACAAGCGAAGGAAATCTTACCGGATTGGTTGCGTTTTGTGCGGGGAGTGGTGGACAGTGAAGAATTCCCGTTAAATATCTCGCGTGAAACCATGCAAGACAGTGCCTTGGTAGCTAAACTGAACAAGGTGGTTACCAGCCGCTTCTTGCGCTTTCTCAACGAACAGGCCAAAAATGAACCGGACAAATATAAGGAATTTTGGCAGAACTTCAATATGTTCCTTAAGGAAGGGGCCGCCAATGATTTCACGCATCGCCAAGAGCTGACGAAGTTGTTGCGGTTTGAGTCTTCAAAAACCACTGCGGATGAACTTATTTCCCTTGCGGATTACGTGGCCAGGATGCCTGAAGGTCAAACCGGGATTTACTATGCGAACGGACCGACCAGGGAAGCCATCGAAGCGGGTCCCTACTTGGAAGCCTTCCGGGATAAAGACTATGAAGTGCTCTATACACATGAGGCTATCGATGACTATGTTTTGAGTCAACTGGGTGAGTTTGAGGGTAAAAGGCTAATTTCAGCGGATCAAACCGATTTGAATTTAGGCGAAGGTGAAGAGGCGGATGCAGCAGGGCTAGATGCGGCAGAAGTTAAGGAATTTTCTGCTTGGCTCAAGGAAGTTTTGGGCAGTAAAGTGACAGAGGTTCGCGCTTCCAAACGGTTGGTGGATAGTCCAGCCATCCTGTTAAGCCCATACGGGACGTACAGCATGCAGCGAATGATGCAGCTAATGAACCGGGATTTAAACCAAACTGCGCCGGGTATTTTAGAGATTAACGCGAAGCATCAGTTAATTAAGCGGCTAAGTGAGTTACACCAGCAGGGTGAGGACTTCGCCCAAGTTGCGGCGGAACAACTGTATGAAAACGCGCAAATTGCAGCGGGTATTATGGTTGACCCCAGAAACATGGTCGGCCGGCTGAATGAAATATTGGCGCGTGCGTTAGGGTAATTAGACAACCTAGTGCTGCATAACAAGAGATTGCCTGATTAAAAAAAGGAGACCATGGAATACGACAATTCCATGGTCTTTTGCGGTTTATAGGTTTGCGATGTCACGCAGCCAGAGTGCAGCACTGGCATCGCTGGGCATGCGCCAATCGCCGCGCGGCGAAAGCGCGATAGAGCCAACCTTAGGCCCGTCGGGTAGACAGGAACGTTTGAACTGCTGTGAAAAGAAGCGGCTATAAAAAATTTTCAGATAGCTCTTAATGGTTGCGTGGTCATACTCACCGGCAAAGGCCAGGCAGGCAAGTAGGAAAATTTTTGCGGGTGTATACCCGAAGCGCAGCATGTTGTAGAGGAAGAAATCATGTAAAGCATAGGAACCGATGATTTGCTCGGTTTTTTGGGCAATCTGGCCTGCCTGATTCGGGGGCAGGAGCTCAGGACTAACCGGGGTGTTGGATACATCGCGTAACACGTGGGTGACCTTGGCATTATCTGTGCTATCAGCGTACCACTCCACCAGGAAACGAACTAAGGTTTTAGGAATGCTGGCGTTAACAGCATACATACTCATATGATCTCCGTTGAAGGTAGCCCACCCTAAAGCCAGTTCTGACAAATCTCCGGTCCCGACTACCAGGCCGCTTGATTTGTTGGCTAAGTCCATTAAAATCTGGGTGCGTTCCCTGGCCTGAACGTTTTCGTAGGTGGTATCTAAGACGCTAGGGTCGTGGCCGATATCCTTGAAGTGTTGTAAGCACGCTTCGCGGATGGAAATTTCGCGCAAATCAACTCCGAGTTCTTGCATTAACTGGAGCGCATTATTATACGTCCTATCGGTAGTGCCGAAGCCAGGCATGGTAACTGCGATTATGTCGGATCTGGGCTTGCCCAGCGTATCCAGGGCTGCTACGCATACCAGCAACGCCAAAGTGGAATCAAGTCCGCCGGAGATGCCGACTACTACCTTGGGAATACCCGTTTTTAGGAGGCGTTGACTTAAGCCGGTAGCTTGGATGCGAAAAATTTCGCGGCATCTATGCTCTCGTTCCTCTTTTCGGCTCGGAACGAAGGGGTACGCTTCGACTGGGCGACGGAGCTGGGGCACCGCAGGCGATTGGAGCGAGAAATTAACTGTTGTGTAACAGCGAGGTTCGACATTGCCCATATAACTGTTAAACTTGCGACGGTCATTTGCTAAGCGTTCAATATCTAGGTCGGCAACGATTGTAGCTGAGTTGGTGGGGAAAATAAGTTCGTCTAAGACTAAGCCGTTTTCTGAAATGATGGAATGTCCCCCGAAGACCACGTCCGTGGTCGATTCACTTTGTCCAGCTGAGACAAATACATAACCGGCCATACAGCGTGCGGACTGCTGCTTAACCAAATCACGGCGGTAATCTCCCTTGGCTACAACCTCATTGCTGGCGGATAAGTTGAGGATTAAATTGGCTCCATAAAGGGTGTGATAGGAACTGGGCGGGATTACAGTCCACAAGTCTTCACATAATTCCACGCCGATGCACAGCTCAGAGTTATTGTCCTTAAACAGTAAGTTTTGCGAAAATGGTACTGTCTGGCCTGCTAACGTAATCATGTCACTCAGGCGGGTAAGTGAGGAGCTGAACCACCTTTTTTCGTAGAACTCGTTGTAGTTTGGAATGTAGGTCTTGGGCACGACTCCGAGAATTCTGCCTTGATGAAACACCACAGCCGTGTTAAACAGTTGGTTATCAGCGGCTATGGGCATGCCGACGGCAACGACGATATCATATGAGGCCAAATCGGCTACTAACTGCTCCAGCTCGGCAGCCGCCGCTGTTAATAATTTGTGCTGGAGAAATAAATCGGCGCAAGTATACCCTGTAAGACAAAGCTCAGGGAATACCAGTACTTGGACCTGTGTATCCTGTACTGCGGCCTCAACTAACTGTTTTATTGACGCGGCATTTGCGCTTGGGTCGCCGATATGCAAGTCAGGCACGGCGGTCCCCACCCGAATATAACTATATTGCTGTAAGCTAAGCATACATTATAAATCCTTTCCGAATAAATCCTATCCGTGGTTTTGCTTAGTATGGCACGCTAAAGATGGCAGGATACGACAATTCAAAGCTAATACATAGATAATGTTTTGCAGATAACGATTCTAGCAAACTTGCTCAAAAACCTGCAGGATGTCGAAAAGTTAAATGTAAATGATAATTCAGCCTACTTTCAGCTTTCCTTCAGTATCAATTCAGCCTAATATTAAATAATAGATAAGAAGGAATAAAAGGTGCTCAATTTTGGAAGGAGACCAACTGCATGCAAAAGTTAAAAGGGATTAAGATATTGTTGGTCGATGACGAACCTAATATTTTACAATTTTTAGAGATGGGACTTGTCAATGAAGGGTTCGAGGTAGTGACCTCGCCGGATGGTCTGACCGCTGTGACGCTTGCGAGCCAGTTTGAGCCCCATATTGTGATTCTCGACGTGATGATGCCCGGCATGGATGGACTGGAAGTATGCCGCATGCTAAAAAAGTCGGGGAATATTGCGGTCATCATGTTGACAGCCAAAGATGAAGTCGAGGACAGGGTCAAAGGACTGACTATTGGTGCCGACGACTACATGGCGAAACCGTTTAGTTTTGAGGAATTGCTGGCGCGAATTAACGCTAGGATTCGTAATCAGTTCCCTAATCTGTTGGGAGAGGTAGTTATCGGACCTTTTCGTGTCGATGATCGACGCAAAGAAATTGTGTTCAATGAGCGGGTGCTCGAGCTTTCCCCCACGGAGTATGACCTGCTTAAGTTTATGGTATTAAATCAAGGTCTCGTACTAAGCAAGACCATGATACTCGATAAAGTATGGGGTTATGATTTTGCGGGTGAGGAGAATATTGTCGAGGTTTATATCCGGTCGTTGCGGGAAAAATTAAGTGACAAGGAGCACCGTCTCATTCGTACGTTGCGCGGTGCGGGGTACAGGGTAGATTTATCATGAACTTGCATGCTCGCTTAAAACGTTTTTTTGCGCCAAACTCCGTGCTGTTCCAACTTTTATCCCGTTCTTTGTTACTCATGGCCATACTGTTGTTGGTAATCGGTCTATTCCAATATGTCTTAATGCGCAGTTTTATTTATCAAAATAAAGCTGCCACGATGCAAAGTCAGATTTTGGCGACTCCGCCGGAAGTGTGGGCGCAACTTGCGAATGATGTAACGAATAAAACTCCTGCGGTAAGGCCCAATCGCCTGCACTTTTTTGCGCCCGATTCCAGTATTGCGCTGTTTGACAGTGCCGGCAATTATACCGTACTTTATAATTCTCCGTTGCAAGCCGGAGCTACGCCCAAATTAGCGACACAAGTTTATGAAAATGCGATGCATGGCAAGGCTAAACTTAATTTTTCGATCGCGAACACGACAGGTGGACAGCAACTTCTCGTTTTGCAACCCATTATTATGCGCGGATATCTGCTCGGTGTCCTCCAAGTAGGGGTTAGTTCCAATCCGCTCAGAGCGGTGTTGTTGCGACAATTGCTAACCTTTCTCATTATAGCTTTGTTAGCTTTGCTTGGCGGTATGCTGGCCTTTGTACCGGTTTTACGTAAAACCTTAGTGCCTTTGTCCCAAATGGTAGATAAGGTGGGGCAAATTGATGCGGGCAATTTGGCGGAACGCCTGCCGGATCAGCAAGGTCAAATGGAAGTGGATCGTCTGGCCGTTTCGTTTAATGGAATGCTGGAAAGGTTGGAAGCTTCTTTTGCAGCTGAGAAGGAGGCTAAGGAACAGATGCGGCGTTTTGTGGCCGATGCCTCGCATGAATTGCGTACGCCGTTAACCTCAATTCATGGTTTCTTGGAAGTTTTATTCCGTGGCGCTATGTATCAACCGGAGATGCTGCAAAAATCGCTCAAGAGCATGTATGCAGAGTCGGAACGGATGAAGAAGTTGGTACAAGATCTTTTGCTCTTGGCAAAACTGGATCGCTCCCCTAATATTCAACTCAGTGAGGGGAGACTGGACGATCTCGTTACTGAGATGGAGCAGCAGTTGCGGATGCTGGCAGGCAGCCGCATAATTACCTTTAGTCTGGCCGCACCTGTGACGTGTTTTTTTGATGCCGACAAAATGAAGCAGGTTGTGCTTAACTTATTTAATAATGCGGTACAGCACACAGACCCGACGCGCGGTAGTATCGAACTGACCCTCCTTACTGCCAAGGATGGGGTTACCTTAACTGTGAAGGACAATGGGTCCGGAATTCCGGCGGAACATTTGCCATATTTATTTGAGCGGTTCTATCGCATTGATTCCTCGCGCACGCGCAAGTACGGCGGAGCGGGACTCGGGCTTGCGATTACTAAGTCCATCGTCGAGCTACATGGCGGTGCAATCAGCGCCGAGAGCTCCGCAGGCGAAGGAAGCTCCTTTTATGTATTTCTGCCGTTTAGGCCGAAAACAGACCAAGGGTAAACGTACTAACTGTAAACGTACTAACTGTAAACGTACTAACTGTAAACGTACTAACTGTAAACGTACTAACGGCTCTATTCACTACTAGGGAGTGAATAGAGCCGTTGTCTTGGCGCTTAACTGGCTAAAACTTGATTATTCTCGATGCGATTGATAATTTTATGTAACTTCTTGTTTACGCGGCCGATGGCGTTATCGATTTGTTTGGGACCGAAACCGAATTTCGCTTCTATTTGTTTATAAGACAAGTTATTGGCAGTTTTGGCGAAAAAGGCTTTGTATTCAATATCGGATAGATTTGTTTGTAAGAATTGAACTATTTGGATGGCTAAGAGCTTACTGACGACCATATCTTCATGACTATCCACGCGGGGAATAATATTGACATTAGTGTTTTCTGCGCCTTGGGCGTCCGTTGTTTTAGCTTCAAACCGATATGAAGTGTTAAATAACCTGTTGCGATTGTTATGGGATTGACTTATCAACGAATAGAGACGTCGTTGCACGCACATCGACAGGAAGAACCAAAAGGGATTCTTAGTGGCTATCTTATACACGTGGTCAATGAGCTCAAACATTACTAAGCGGGACTCTTGCATCAGGTCATCGAAATCGTACCCGTAAACACTGACTTGTTTAACCTCTTTAATGAGAAGCGGTTGGCAGCGTCGTAGAAAATAAGCATAGATGCGATCGCGAACAAAAACATTGTCAGTATTGCGATAGACTTGAATGTAGTTGATATCCATAGCATTGTGCGCACAAATCGCAATTTTACGATTTAACTTAAGTTTGCGTGCATACGCGCCGGAGACACGCTTTACAGTGAACGTTTGCAACTAAATTCTCCTTTACCGTTGATGTCTTAATGTGAGGATAACCATGGAATATCGCCAAACTAAATTTTGAACTGCTTTCAAGTATAGTGCCTTTAGCTGAGATTAACCTGATGGTTTGCTGAATGATTGCTGAAATAGCGCGTGTGAGTGGTTGATTTGTCAACCATTCTTTTATTTTGCCACTAATTCAGCAGAATTTCAGGTTACATTCAAGGAATGCTCAGGGTTTGTTAAGGCTTGATTCAGGCAAACCAGATATAGTAAGAACGAATCAACGGGACGCAAGCTTACGGACGAACCATAAACCAAAGGAGTAAGAAAACATGAACAAACGGTGATTGACCATGACTCAATTGTTGATGCACGAATTATTGCTCCGGGAGCCAAGCATTGGCACAACTCCGGCTTATGCGACAGTTAGAAATCAGCCCGTTGCCATGGGTAGATTTTTCAATGCCAAAGACCTTAATGACAATGCCGAAGTAGCTGTGCTTGGCACAACCGTCGTGCAAAATTTAGGCCAGACAGGTTATAGTATTATAGGGCAAGTAATTAAGATTAACAGTGTGCCGTTTCAAGTTATCGGGGTATTACAAAGTAAGGGTTCCAGTGGGGCGAGCAACACTGACGATCAAATCATTATGCCTATACCAGCATTCAGTCGCGCTTAACCGGCCCCAAAAATATCGGTACGGTTTATGTCCAAGCAAAAAGCTCTGATTTGGTCAATACGGCTTATGTTGAGGTCGAACAGATTTTAAGGCATAAACACCAATTGTTGAGTACTGCTGCGGATGACTTCAGTATCACTAGTCAGTCCGATATCCTTAATACTGTGGAAGGCGTGACGCAATCGCTGACCTTGCTCTTAAGTGGCATCGCCGCCATTTCCTTATTGGTTGGCGGTATTGGCATTATGAATATCATGTTGGTGTCAGTAACGGAACGGACACGCGAAATTGGTATTCGTAAGGCGATTGGGGCCAAGCGACGCATGATTATGCTGCAGTTTTTGAAGGCGTCCAAACTTGATCCGATTAATGCGCTGCGCTACGAATAGGAGTTCTCAGCTGGCGCTGACCTCGGACCAAGTTGCCAAGGCCAAGTCGATTTTGCATAGCCAAGGTATAACCTAGATGAGGTAAGTATTATGATCCCAGTCGAGAACATCACGACTGGGACCTTTTTGCGTTATATGCTTAGGGGCAATACTTCAACGTAGATTACCTTTGCCAAAAATCACACAAAATACTTAGTTTTACTAAATCTTCATATATACTTAATCAAATACATAAATATTCTGATTATAATGACATAGACAATGCATTATTGTAAAAATATGGAAAGGATGGCGCATTAAAAGTAAAGAGTGTGTAAAAAACACAAAACGAAATTTTAGGAGGTAAAAACTGTGGCTAATAAGAGAAACTTAGTTTTAATTTTAGGCTTTACCCTGTTATTTTTAGTGGCTATAACTGCATCTGCCTTTGCTAGTAATGGTATAACCCCGGCTGCTACGGCACCAAGTAATGGAAATACCACACCGGGACCAGCTGCTAGCATGTTTGGCAATGTGCAAAACGGACAGCAAACATTTACTGCGAATTGCTCCTCCTGTCACGGTCAAGCGGGACAACCTTCGAACAAAAGCTTCCCCGGGCTCACCAACGTGACTAATGCCAATGGCACATATTCTATTGACCCGGCTTTGTATGATCCTAACCCGGCAATCTTTGCAAAAAACATTGATGCTTTTGTTCAGCACGGTTCCAGTCCTTCCGGTGTGCCTGCTGCTATGCCGGCCTGGGGTGATACCAAAGCTCTGACCCAAACTCAAATCGCGGATGCGGAAGCATATGTTATGAGCTTAAGTGACGTTAATTGGCCTACCCTTATCTTGAATGGTACTACCTTGAGTGGGAGTAATTTCACCAGCGGCGGAACTGTCCAAGTTTATCAAAACGGCAAAGCAGTAGGTAGTGCGATTACACCGGTAAACGGCAAGTTTTCGCTTACCGTCAACATTCCGACAGCACAATCCGGCGTGTTTAGTGCTAACTACGCCACACTAAATGTACCTGGTGTTTACCCTAATGGTGATAAAACCCAAGCACAAATTGGGCTTGATGGGAGTAAAGGTGCATCTGATGTGGTAGCTAAAGTTAATTACGGCTCAAGCGTTGCCACGAGCAATATGCCCAAAACCGGCAGTAATTCAATTGTATTAGCCATGCTCGGGATGATTTTAGCTGTTTTGGGTGCTGTTCTGGTTATGCGTAAACCTGCGCTGCAAAAACAGTCCTAGTTTATATTTCCGCAGCGTTACAGCGTTTGACTTAATCTGCACGGGAGGTGAAAGGGTTGAAACTGGCGTTTAGCCGCTACCGCCGTTTAATTGGTTTAATTGTTTTGCTTGCAGGTCTGGCGCTGATTGTTCCACTGACTGTCCACATCGTGACCTTGCGAGTTGAGCAGTACCGGTTGCAGCAGGCCTGGCGGCAATTGCAGCTTTCAACCCCCTCTAGTGTTGGTATGGAGGCTACTGCCACCACAACCAGCACTATTGCTACATTGAAGGCAAAAGTTAAACCTAAACCCGTTACTATCTCCTATCCTGCACCAATAATGGGCAAGCTGGAAATCCCTCACATGGGGTTGGACGATATCGTGTTGGAGGGTACGTCGTTAAATATCTTGGCGTACGGCCCGGGGCATTTGCAAGGCTCCGCGTTTCCGGGCCAACCAGGCAATGCGATAATAGTCGCGCACGATGATTTGGACTTTCACACGCTTGGCGTACTCCAGGCCGGCGACCTAATCTACATAAAGACTTTACAAGGTAAAACTTTGACGTTCAAAGTTGAAGGTAGTAAAATTATGGGGCCCAAGGATGTGATAGCCTTGGATACCAAGAAACCTACTTTAACGTTGGGCACGTGCTATCCGTTTAATGCGTATAAAACCACTCCGTACAGGTATATCGTGACTGCTAAGCTAGTGTAAGAATGTATAAGCTCTAGGAGGATACAAATGACCAAGCAAACCTTGCCTAAATTTGTACTTGTAGGTACGTTGCTGCTGGCAACGGCCTTAATCTTATTTGGTTGCGGTACCAAAGCACAGCCGACTTCCGCTTCGAATCAATCCCAAGCCCAGACAGCCTCTGCTCCGGTAGCTCAGACAAGTTCGGCGACAGTTGCGACTTCAAGTCAAACCGTGAACCAGACCGCACCTGTTAGTTCTAAACCTGTGGCCAAGCCGACCACTCCGGTAGCTAAACCTGCACCTGCACCCAAGCCGGCCGCAACAGTAACGCCGGCACCGGCTCCTAAAGCGGCAGTTGTCAGCGAAAGCCCTGCCGTTAGCGCCGGGGAAAGCACATATGGTTCTTTGTGCGTTGGGTGTCATGGAGCCAACGGTGTGGGTAGCAAAGCTGCGCCGGCTCTCAAGGGAACCTTAGCAGCATATCCGACGTTGAGTGCATTAACTAGCTTTATTCATGCGGCAATGCCCGCCAGCAAACCGGGTAGCCTCACTCCCACTCAAGCCGCCAATCTGGCTGCCTATCTGTTTTATCTTAACGGTAAATAGCAAAAAAATTAGCTTAATAGCGCAAACGCCCCGTGAGCTCTCACGGGGCGTTTGCGCTATTATATTTCCAAAGCTGATTTTTTGAAAACTTTGCGAAAGTGGAAACCGTAGATGGATAAGGTAACAGCCAAGGGGAAAACGTCAGGTCGCTTGAACAGTGACCACAAGATTAAACGCCAATAATAAACCCGTTCCCGCCCGAAGACACCAAGGCGAATCATGGACTTTAAAAAGGCCAGAACTTGGTTAAAGGTGACGGGTATGGCTGTAGTTTTGCAGGGTTTGTACTCTTTGAGAAATACCCGTACGCGTTCATA
Source organism: Bacillota bacterium (assembly GCA_021783135.1). Classification (GTDB taxonomy): domain Bacteria; phylum Bacillota; class Desulfitobacteriia; order Desulfitobacteriales; family JAJXUE01; genus JAJXUE01. The sequence continues at coordinate 79,553 of JAJXUE010000006.1, forward strand.
GTACCTTTGCGGGGAATAGATTGTATCGACAATTTTATTGTAACCATTAACTAATAAACTGCGCTCCATCTTGGGGATGAAGTTCATGGAAAAGTCGGTATTGTCACCGCTAAACCCTTCCACCAGCCGGCCCTCTGATGCTAAACGTTGGTAAAGTCCCGTTCCCTTGGGCGCGTTCAGTAAGCCTACCATTGCTGCCACAATCCCACTTTGTTGGATAAAGTTAATTAAACTGTCGAAGATACCGGCATTATCGCTGTCAAAGCCAACAATAAACCCGCCATGTACCTGGAGACCAAAATGTTGGATTTTTTTCACACAAGCAATTAAGTCCCGATTCTTATTTTGCACTTTATTGCATTCCAGCAAACTTGCTTCATTGGGCGTTTCAATCCCGATAAATACGGTATCAAAGCCGGCCTTGACCATTTGACACATTAGTTCATCATCATCCGCGAGGTTGATAGAGGTTTCCGTAAGGAAAGCAAACGGATGTTGTTTTGCTTCCATCCAAGTAATCAGGGCCGGTAGTACCTCGTGTAAAAGTTTGTGTTTATTACCGATAAAGTTATCGTCAACAAAAAATACGCCGCCACGCCAACCGGAATCATAGAGCGCATTTAATTCTGTGATTAATTGCGTCGCACTCTTGGTGCGGGGGATGCGACCGTACAGGGAGGTTATGTTGCAAAACTCGCAGTTAAACGGACAGCCGCGGGAGTATTGAATATTCATGGTTGAATATTGTTTTTGGTCGATTAAGTTCCACACAGGATTAGGGGTGGTTGCCAGGTCCGCCCATTGGTCTGAAGTATAGATGCGGGCCGGATTGCCATTCGCTAAGTCTTTAAGAAACAGCGGCAGGGTCAACTCCCCTTCATTTAAAATAAGATGATCTACTTCGTTGAAGGCATCCGGTTCAGCAGTAAACAGCGGTCCACCCGCAACCGTTTTTACACCCAGGTTTTGGCACCGTTGCAACACTTCGCGCACGGATTCTTTTTGCACTACCATGGCACTAATAAATACGTAATCAGCCCAAAGGATGTCCGTATCCTTAAGGGTGCTTACGTTCAAATCAACCAGTCTTTTTTCAACATCATCCGGGAGCATGCCGGCCACAGTTAACAGTCCTAGAGGCGGAAAGCTAGCCTTTTTCGAGATGAATTTAAGCGCATATTGAAATCCCCAATATGTAACCGGATATTTCGGGTAGACCAGCAAAATGTTCATGGTATTCCCCTTCCTTAGAATCAAGCAGTGCATCGCTCGCAGGCCGTGGTGTTATTTCTAAAGTAATACAAAAATTAGCAAAACGCAAATTATTTTACATAGCACCCATTCCGAAAAAAGACTCTCCCTCTAAACTTAGAATAATTTTTAGCTTATATTGCCAATCTAATAAATTATGTTACAATCAAATTAGGATAAGTTGTTTATTAACATTCTAAATTTGTAAGGAGGCTAATATTTTGGCACAGGTAGCAAAAACAGCTGAGAACCTCAAAAAATGTATTTGTATGAAATGTCCCAGTTACACTTTTATGTGCAAAATGAAATCTATGCCCACGAATATTATGGCGATGATGCATGAAGTCTCTACGGTTGAACACATGGAAGGTATGTTCTGCGCATTTGGTAAAAGCAAATGTATTGATGAGGAAAAGGGTTGCATTTGTGGTGAGTGTGCACTTTTCACCGAATATAATTTGCAAAAAGGTTATTTTTGTACCGCCGAAGGCGGAAAATAGCCTTAATCCGGCGTTATAGACGAAGTCCGCAGCAAACAACAAGTATCTGCCGTTGTACTTATAGCCTTAAAAAGGCAATTAAACAGTAAGCCTCCTGGCGTAGGATAGACACTACGCCAGGAGGCTTTGCAATTTCGGACAAATTGTTCTCGCTAATATACCCATTCCGGATATTGAGGTGGGGCGGCGCCTTGTTGTTCCACTACAGCTGCCTTAAGCGGTACGGTCTTGGTATGCAGGATTTGTTCCACGTTAACCCGCAGCTTCCATTGATCTGCGAAACCATAAACATAGAGAATTTGTTGGCCGCAGTACAGACCGAGTTTCCCTAGAATGGCCTGATCTACGTGGGGTTTTTGGTTGCCGCGATTGTCCCAAAAGATATTTTGGGAGTGTAAGGAGCCATCTAAGCAAAATGCGTAAAAGGGGTCTTCAGGAAACTGAAATGCAGCCAGTATGCCATAGTGCAAAGCCTTTAGGGTGTGGCCTGCAGTTAGTTGGATTTTGCGCCATGTCCTGGCCTCAAAACGAACTTTAAAAATGAAGGTATTACCGTTCACACTTGGTTCAGTGGGGTGCGGTAGCGCATGAAAAACTTGATCGATGGCACGACTGTTGATTGAGTGGGGCGGGAAGACGGAGAGGAAGGCTTGTTCAAAACCCTCCGCCGGCGGGTCAAAGGTGGCACGTGTAAGACCATGTCGTTCCAGCAGCGGTTTAAGCTGCTCGTCTTGCCAACATTCCCATACGTGTGCATCATCTTGTAGCTCATTGTAAAGTTCATATGGCCTGGAACGGCAGGCTTTGATCATAGCAATCCCTAACTCCGTTGGTTTAAGCGATTTGACTTCGATGTCTTTCTTCGAGGTATGGAAACCGGTATTTTCTGCTTCTTCATACTGCCAGAAACCAAAAACACTTAGATGATGTACGACTAAACCGGCACCGACAAAAAAGTTGTGCAACGGGCTTTGTCCTTCATCCATAATGCCAAAACGTGCGGAGGTATCAGAAATTGTGACATTGGGTTGTGCCCGGTACAGAGCCTCAAATGCCAGCTTGGTATACATGAAATGATGAAACATGGTGTAGGAATCAAAATATAGTTCTGAGTAGTCGAGTTTGGTCCAGTAAGTCCTAAATAAAAACATGTACTGATTAATCGGGGTCAAAGATTTAAAGCCGTCTAAGTGCGATGTGGGGGTTAGATAACATACTGAGCGTCTGGAACTACAGAGGTTGAATAAACCTGTTTCTATAACTATATAGAAGAAGAGATTGATGGTCGGATAACTTGGTTGCAGGTAATTTGGGGCGGGATAACTTCTAGGTGCGCTGAGCAACCCATTAAGTATAAAACAGTCCTTTTTGGTCAACTCTCGGCGTGAGCGGGTGAGTCGGGGTTGGTTAGCAACAAGATAGTCACAAAAAGTTGTAAAATCGTGCAGCGTGTTTTTTAGGGTCTCTTCTGTGCAGGATTGATTCATGTGATCTCCTTGTCGCGCGACTATGCTCTGCGTGCACACTTGATTTAACTAGTTTAATTATAGCTTTATCCTTAGCCTGGGGCCAACATTTTTAGCGTAATTAAACGAAAAAGAGACTGTTTACCAAACTAATGTTCAGTGCTATCATGTACATATGGAAATAAATGGTGCAAAACAAACCTGCAATTTAAGTAAATCTAAGGTGGGATAGTTGTGCTGGCAGACGCCTTACAATTGCTGAAGCAGTATTATGGTTATGATAATTTTCGTCCGGGTCAGGCCAAGATAGTAGCAAGCATTCTCCAAAATACCGACACGCTAGGCATCATGCCTACGGGAGGAGGTAAGTCGATTTGTTATCAAATTCCCGCTTTATTGTGGCCCGGAACCACCATGGTCATATCCCCTTTGATTTCCCTGATGAAGGATCAAGTCGATACCCTGAACGGTTTGGGAATTGCAGCGGCTTTTATTAATAGTTCCTTGTCAGCCCAAGCAGCGCGTGAACGCCTTCAAGCAGCGCGGCAGGGAAGATATAAACTCTTGTACACAGCCCCGGAAAGATTGCAATCGGAAGGTTTTCGCACCCATCTTAAGTCACTTAATATACCTTTGGTGGCTGTAGATGAGGCCCACTGTGTTTCACAATGGGGTCATGATTTTCGCCCCAGTTACTTAGCTATCGCTGATTTAATTAGCCACTTACCAAGCAGACCGGTTGTCACAGCTTTTACTGCCACGGCGACAGAAGCTGTGGTAGAGGATATTGCCAAGCATCTTGGTCTTGTCAAGCCCGGTATCTTTCTCACCGGTTTTGACCGGGTCAACCTCGCGTATGCTGTATGGCGTGGTGCAGATAAGCAGCAATTTATACTGCAATTTCTTAAAGCTAAGGCAGGTCAATCAGGCATCATTTACGCAGCAACACGGAAAGAAGTAGACCAAATTCACCATCTACTAGCTCAGAATGGATGGCGTGCCAACAGGTATCACGCCGGGCTGGGGGAAAAGGAACGGAGTGCGGCCCAAGAAGCATTCCTTGATGACCACGTCCGCTTGATGGTGGCAACTAATGCTTTCGGCATGGGTATTGACAAGCCTAATGTCCGCTTTGTCCTGCACTACACTATGCCGAAAAATATGGAGTCATATTATCAAGAAGCAGGACGTGCGGGTAGGGACGGTGAACCAAGTGAATGTGTATTATTGTTTGGTCCGCAGGATATTGCCCTACAAAAATTTTTGCTGGAACGGGGACAAATATCACCCGAAAGGAAGTTGGGTGAATATAAAAAATTGCAGGCGATGGTTGATTATTGTTATACTACAGCTTGTTTGCGCCGATTCATTCTCAACTATTTTGGTGAACACGAGGCGTCTGAAACGTGCGATAATTGTAGTAATTGTCGGAATGTCGGTGCACGAGCCAAGGCTGTAGCGGTGCCGTCCGGAATTTTCTCCTTTATCGGCCGTATGCGGGAGCTTTTGAGGAGTTAATGCACCGAGCTATGGATACCCTTGGAGCAGTGACGGGTGTTGCTATTAGCTACTTTCTTCTCGTAGGCAATTCCTTAGATTTTAAACTTATTTTTTGTGTTTCCGCGATTTCTGCTTTGTTAGGAGTCTTGGCTTTGTTCTGGGTCAAACAGCCAAAGGCAATATTTGATCGGAAGAAGCAGTTTTCCTTTGCGTGGTCTGCGCTGGACAGTAGGCTGAGGGGTTTTTTAATTCTGGCCTTTGTATTTGCGTTGGGAAATTCTTCTAACCAGTTTTTGTTGCTCAGAGCAAGCAAGTTAGGGGCTTCAACCCCTGTGGTCTTGCTGCTGTACCTCGCTTATAACGTTACATATGCGATTCTTTCGTATCCGGCCGGACGAATCTCAGACCGCATTGGACGTAAACGGGTTCTTATCACCGGATATCTAATCTACGCAATAGTTTATTTTGCCTTTGCCAAGGTCACTAATTTTAATGGGTTATGGGTCTGGTTCGTGTTTTATGGCTTTTATGTAGCGTTTACCGAAGGAGTTGAAAAGGCATTGTTGGTGGATATTGCCCCTGAACACCTGCGGGGAACGGTAATGGGCTTACATGCTGCCCTGGTAGGGATAGCCTTACTGCCGGCTTCTTTATTGGCCGGCGTTCTCTGGGATGCTTTTGGTGCGGCAACTCTGTTTTATTTTGGGGCATTGCTCGGCTTGCTGGCTGCAGGAGGACTGCTCATCGTGTTACGGGAAACCAAAAGGTCGCAACTTACACCTAGGTAACAGCAAGCAATATTAAGCAGCCGCCCCGAACAACGGGAGCGGCTGTAATTTTATCAGCTGAGTTTAAATCCCTAAGAGTTTGCTTAGCGAGTGTACACATGTTTGGCGGGATAAAGCGGATTTTACTTGCCGGGTTAAAGCGACAGGATCGTTGCCGCTGTCAGGCTCTAGGCGCTTAGGTAGGCTCCACAGGGAACGGGGAAAACTCATAAAGGCGAGAGCCAGACCGAGCTCTCCTTGCGTCAAGGGATATTCCTCGGCGTAGGCATGGATGAGGGGCAGCGCGCTTTGCGGCAGCCAGTGATTTGCCTTCAAAGTGTTAAGCAATAGCTGGGCCAAGTCCCTGGCCGGGGTATCCGGCGTGGCCATGTCAAAATCGATCAAATACCCCGTACCCTGTGGACTAATCAAAAAGTTGCGGTAAGTAAGATCGTGATGGCAAATTACTAACGGTTTTGCCTGAATGTCGTTTACCGCCTTGTTTTGGCATAGGGACAAAGCGGTCTTGCCTGCGTCGATTGCGGCAGGAATGAGTGCGGCAAGCTCGGGATTAACAGGCTTGCAGGAGTGTTCCAAAGCCTGCAATTCCAGCACCTTTTGGCGCCAGTGTTGCGGCCAGGTGCGTTTATTTGACGCAATACGACCGGTTGTTTGATGCAATCGTCCAAGAGTCTGAGCATATATCAACGTGTCCTCTGGCGCATTCAGGCGGCACTCGCGTCCGGCAAACCAAGGCATCAGTGAATAGGATTTGTCCTTAACTTGGATAAAATATCGACCATCCTTGGTTTTTAAGGGCCCGACGTAGTCCGTGAATTGAGACGTATGCAAAAAATCAAGCACAAAATTCCAGTCCTTAAGCTTTTTGGGCGTAATAACTGCACCCTTCAAGGCGTAATCACCGCTTGCGGTACTCAACTTTAAAATCAGACGCTTTGCTCCGGTCGCCTCCGGTTTGACTAAGCCAAATGCTTCGGTTAAGTCCAGACCTTCGATCGGCCATGTTAGTTTTGTCGCCCCACTCATTGCCTACCGCCCCATTTACCGTAGTGTACCCTATGTTATGCGTCAAATGGTACGGAGTGAACGTAAATTTTTTGTCAGAAAGTATTGACCTTTACTGACCTTTGAGGTAAGATATGGGTAGAAGGTCAGAGAACATCAGACGTGACCGAGCAGCACCACCGCTAAGTTAAACGCGGTAACTAAGTTAAATGCGGTAAAAGGATATAATTTTGAGGAGGTTTGACAAATGGCTAAAACTGTAGGAATCGACTTGGGCACTACTAACTCGGTAGTTGCGGTAATGGAGGGCGGTAAACCCACTGTTATTGCGAGTGCGGAGGGTTATCGTACTACACCGTCAGTAGTGGGATTTAAGCAAGACGGCGAAAGGCTAGTCGGTCAGGTGGCCCGGCGTCAAGCTGTTTTGAATCCGGAAAATACGCTGTATTCTGTGAAACGTTTTATTGGGAGACGCTTTTCTGAGGTTGCGGATGAGCGGAACCTGCTCCCCTATAAAGTTGTCGATGGTCCGAACGATGCGGTGCGGTTCGATGTGCGCGGCAAACAGTATTCACCGGAAGAAATATCGGCCGTAATTTTGCGGAAACTGGCGGATGATGCCGGCAAATACTTGGGTGAAAAAGTTACGGATGCGGTGATAACCGTACCTGCATATTTTAATGATGCTCAGCGTCAAGCTACGAAGGACGCCGGTAAAATTGCTGGTCTAAATGTTCTGCGGATTATTAATGAGCCGACGGCAGCCGCATTGGCCTATGGCTTAGAAAATAAAGCCAGTCAAACTATTATGGTTTTTGACTTGGGTGGCGGGACTTTTGACGTATCCATTTTGGAAGTCGGCGACGGAGTGTTTGAAGTTAAATCCACCAATGGTGACACCCATTTAGGCGGTGATAACTTTGACAAAGTATTGGTCGATTGGATGGCGGTAGAATTTAAAAAGGACTATGGTGTTGATCTAAGAAGTGACAAACAAGCTTTGCAGCGTTTAACCGAGGCGGCGGAAAAAGCCAAGATCGAACTTTCCACAATTACCGAAGCGCAAATTAGTCTGCCTTTCATTAGTGCTGATGCCAACGGACCTAAACATCTTGAATTGAAACTCACGCGAGCCAAATTCGATGAACTTACACATGATTTGGTGGAACGTTGCCGCAAGCCGGTGCAAGCGGCGTTAGATGATGCCAAGCTTACCCAAAAAGATATCGACGAGGTTATTTTGGTCGGCGGTTCTTCGCGGATTCTTGCAGTACAAAAGCTGGTAAAAAGTTTGAGTGGTGCCAGAGAGCCGCACCAAGGGGTTAATCCGGATGAGGTTGTAGCCGTTGGAGCAGCAATTCAAGGTGGTGTTTTGGCCGGCGAAGTGAAAGACGTGCTTTTGCTGGATGTAACTCCGCTGTCCCTGGGTTTGGAAACAATGGGTGGAGTAATGACCAAAATCATCGAGCGTAATACCACGATCCCGGTACGTCGCAGCCAAGTTTTTTCCACAGCGGAAGACAATCAACCAGCGGTGGACATTCAAGTCTTGCAAGGCGAAAGGGAAATGGCGAAGGATAACCGCTCCTTGGGACAGTTTAAGCTGGAAGGTATTCCGGCGGCGCCAAGGGGTATCCCGCAAATTGAAGTCACTTTTGATATTGATGCCAACGGTATCTTGAAGGTAAGCGCCAAGGATAAAGCGACCGAAAAGGAACAAACTATCACCATCAGTGGTTCTACCAGTTTGGATAAAGCAGAGATTGACCGGATGGTAAAAGAGGCCGAAACTAACGCGGCGCAGGATAAAGAACGCCGCAAAGAAGCAGAAGTTCGCAATGAAGCTGATACGCTGGCTTATCAGGCAGAACGCCAACTCCAAGAGCTGGGGGACAAACTGCCGGCCAATGAAAAGGCTCGGGCGGAACAATTGCTCCATGATTTGCGTACCGCGTTAAATGAAGGCGCCGGGATAGAGCGCATTAGCGGTTTGACCTCTGATCTGCAACAAGCGGTGTACAATTTCGCAAACTTGGCCAACCAGCAAACTGCTGCAGGAGCTGACGGTCCCACTAGTTACACGCCACAAGACGACGTGGTAGACGCTGAATTTGAAGAGAAGTAATTTTTAGACGTAGAATGGACCTAAAATTGGTACAGAATGTGCCACCCGATAGTAGCATAATTACCTGGCATAGGATTTTACCTGCGCCAGGCCTTAAGTTTGCAGCTAACGCCTGGGGCGTGGCTGGGAGGAAAATTTAGTTCTGGTAGCGAATAATGCCGATTATATAAGTTTCTGGGCAGGTGAGGTAAGCGATGGCAGTAAAGTTTCAGGATTATTATGAAATTCTTGGCATTAAACGAGATGCCACTCCGAAAGAAATCAAAACGGCTTATCACAAGCTGGCGCGTAAGTGGCATCCGGATGTACACAGCGGTAAGGACAAGGAAACTGCCGAAGAGAAGATCAAGCAAATTAACGAAGCTTACGAAGTTCTTAGCGACCCTGAAAAGAGGGGCAAGTATGATCGGCTTGGGGCAAATTGGCAAATGGGTGAGGAATTTCAGGCCCCCCCGCATGCAGGTGGGTATGAGTTCCGTACCGGTGGCGGCGCTTCTGCCGGTGACTTTAGCGACTTTTTTGAAGCTATGTTTGGTGGCGGTGGCGGTGCCAATTTTGGCGATCCTTTTGCCCGTTCGGGACGTCGCGCGCGGCGTGGACCGATGCGGGGGGACGACATCGATGCAGAATTGGGCTTAACCCTGGAAGACGTGCATCGGGGAGCTGAAAAGTCCTTACAGCTTAATTTAGGTGATCAAGTTAAAACGCTGACGGTAAAAATACCTCAAGGCATTGCTGACGGGGGTAGAATCAGGTTAAAAGGGCAGGGCAATCCGGGCTATAATGGCGGGGAGAGGGGTGACCTCTACCTGCAGGTTCACATAGCGCCTCACCCGTTGTATAAACTTCAGGGTACGGATTTAGAGGTGGAAATTTCCGTGCGGCCGGATCAAGCTGTGCTTGGAGCACAGGTAAATGTACCTACGTTGGACGGTCAGGTGAGCATGAAGGTGCCGTCAAGGGCCAGATCCGGTCAAAGGCTGCGTTTACGTGGCAAAGGCCTGGACAGCAAATCAGGCCCCGGCGACCTGTACGTGAGGATTAAAATTGATATTCCGGACAATGTTACGACAGAAGAAGAGCAACTCTACCAGCAACTAGCCTCGCTCCGTTCCTAAGGGAAGAACGCTAACCTAACAAGGAGGTGAATCCGGCTGGCTCAATGCCGGTCGGGTCGAGATATGGATCTTAATCGCTATACGCAAAAATCACGCGAAGCCCTTGCTACGGCACAGCAACTGGCGGCGGAAAGGCATCATCAAGAACTAACCGGCAAGCATCTTCTGGCGGCGCTATTGGGTCAGGAAGATGGGATGGCTCCTCGCTTCTTAGAATATGCCGGGGTTGATGTAAAACAATTGGCTTATAAAACGGAAGAACTCTTGCGCAAAATACCGTCAGTTACGGGGTATGAAAGCGCAATTCATATGAACCCGGCATTAGCTAGGGTTTTGGCCCGGGCGGAAAAAGAAGCCAAGGATATGAAAGACGATTATGTCAGTGTCGAACATCTGCTGCTCGCATTGATTGAGGACTCCGAACCCGAAACTAAAGACAGCCTGCGGCAAGTCGGGATGTCCCGAGATGCTTTGCTTAAGTCTTTGCAGGAGGTGCGCGGCAATCAACGGGTAACAGGGGACAATCCGGAGGGTACCTATGAGGCTTTACAAAAATACGGGCGTGACCTCACGGAACTAGCTCGCCGTGGCAAACTTGACCCGGTGATTGGGCGTGATGACGAAATCCGCCGTGTAATCGAGATTTTATCGCGGCGCACCAAAAACAACCCCGTCTTAATCGGTGAACCCGGCGTGGGTAAAACTGCAATTGTGGAGGGCTTGGCTCGCCGCATTGTCGCCGGTGATGTGCCGGAAGGACTAAAAAATAAAATGCTGGTCGCGCTCGACATGGGTTCGTTGGTAGCAGGAGCTAAGTATCGTGGTGAATTTGAGGAAAGGCTGAAGGCGGTCCTCAAAGAAGTGCAAAAGTCAGAGGGCAATATCATCTTGTTTATTGACGAACTGCACACAGTAGTCGGTGCAGGTGCGGCAGAAGGTTCTATGGATGCCGGCAACCTGTTAAAGCCAATGCTGGCGCGGGGAGAACTGCGCACTGTTGGCGCCACTACTTTAGATGAATACCGCAAACATGTGGAGAAGGATGCAGCCCTCGAACGGAGGTTTCAACCGGTTGTTGTCAATCCACCTTCAGTAGAAGATACTATTTCAATTTTGCGTGGTCTCAAAGAGCGTTACGAAGTGCATCATGGCGTGCGGATTAAAGATAGCGCGCTGGTGGCTGCAGCTGTGCTATCGGACCGTTATATTTCGGATCGCTTCCTGCCGGATAAGGCGATTGATTTGATGGATGAGGCCGGGGCCAGACTTAGAACGGAAATTGACAGCATGCCTACTGCGCTTGATGAAATAACCCGCAGGTTGATGCAGTTGGAAATCGAAGAAGCAGCGCTGAGCAAAGAACAAGATGAAGCGTCGCACGAACGTCTGGCTAAACTTAAACATCAGATGGCTGATCTGCATGGAGAAGCCGATGCAATGAAGGCGCAGTGGTTGGCAGAAAAACAAGTTATTGCGCGAGTGCGTCAGTTGAAGAAGGAAATTGAAGAAACCAAAACTGCTATTGAGCGGTCGGAACGTGAGATCGATCTAAACCGCCTGGCTGAATTAACGTATGGCAAACTACCCGATTTGGAACGTAAGTTAAAAGCAGAGGAAGAGCATTTAGGGGGCAAGCAAAAACATGGCATGCTGCTGAAGGAAGAAGTAGACGAAGAGGATATTGCCAAAGTGGTGAGCCGGTGGACGGGCGTTCCGGTCAGCAAACTGATTGAGGGCGAGCGGGAAAAGCTGGTCAACCTGTCCGAACATTTGCATGAGCGCGTGATTGGACAAGAGGAAGCGGTGCAAGCTGTCGCTGATGCAGTGCTGAGGGCGCGAGCTGGAATTAAGGATCCCAATCGGCCGATTGGTAGCTTCATTTTCCTCGGCCCGACCGGAGTCGGGAAAACTGAGCTGGCTAAGGCCTTAGCACAGGCCCTGTTCGACGATGAACGTAACATGATTAGACTTGACATGTCGGAATATATGGAAAAACACACCGTTGCCAGGTTGATTGGTGCGCCGCCGGGCTATGTAGGCTACGAGGAAGGTGGCCAATTGACCGAGGCCGTACGCCGCAAACCATATTCGGTTATCTTATTGGATGAGATTGAAAAGGCCCATCACGACGTCTTTAACGTATTGTTACAGATGCTCGATGATGGACGCCTGACAGACGGTCAGGGACGCACGGTCAATTTCCGCAACGCGGTGGTAATTATGACTTCGAATCTGGGCAGTCATGAAATCCTGGCCCAACAAGAGCAAGGACGCGATTTTGACCAGATGAAGGATAGTGTAATGCAGATTTTGCGGCAGCACTTCCGGCCGGAGTTTTTAAACAGGGTGGACGAAATTGTCGTTTTCCATGCGCTGAAGCAAGCGCAGATGCAGCAGATTGTGGCATTACTGCTGGAAAAATTGGCAGAGCGCATTGCGGCCGGTCCCGGAACCAAATTGGAGTGGAATGATTCGGCCTTGGACTTATTGGCCGAACAAGGGTATGAACCTGCCTTTGGCGCCCGGCCGGCTAAACGACTTATCCAACAGGAAGTTGAGACACCATTGAGCCGCATGTTGATCAAAGGTGAGATTGGCTCGAAGGACACGGTTATGCTTAAAGCGGACGATGGCAAACTGGTATTTGTCAAGCTATAAATCTTACCAGAAAGTTAACCCAGACTTCATACAATTTTAATAATATTGCGTTAACATAAGAGTGATCACTTCCTCTCAATTCTCTCCTCTTTTCATACCTTTACCACCGCTGAGCTGCGGTGGTATTTTTTTTGTATTAGCCTGAAAGTAGCTTCGGGTCACTGGGGTCGAGTTTGCTTTCTGCTCCGCTCAGCAGACTGTATCGCCTAGCATACTTTTCTGTTCGCTGCCTCACTTTCGCAAACGTAGCCATAAATTGGGCGCGAGCATGCGTGCTCTCGTTCGGGCGCTCGCCGAGTATGCTAACGGCGCCTCCGTAATGCTTCTCTGCGCAGAAAGTAAACTCACCCTTTAGCTAAGCGGACCTTGTTGCGAGCTTTTCGTATTTGCAGGAAGAAATGTTCGCTTCGCGAAATATACTTAGATATAGACATGGGGAGGAGTGGTGCGGTGAGTGATGAGTCTAGTCTGAAACAGTTGCCACCGGAGTATTGGTTAAGGGTTTTTGGTGACTTTATGACCGGCTTCGGGCGTTCGATGTTGGTTCCTTTCATGCTTATTTATCTCCAACAGGCAGGCGGATTTCCTTTGTGGGAAGTAACTTTGCTGACCGCAGTGCCCCAGTTCTTGCAAATTTTTAGCACCTCGTGGGGAGGGGTATTAGCGGATCATTACGGGCGTAAGCCGGTTATGTTTTTTGCTCTGTTTGGTTCAGGTATGGTATTGTGCTTAATGCTTAGTCACGCTTATATGGTTGTTTATGCCGGTTATGTGCTATTTTTAGTGGTGTCAAATTTCTATCGTCCGGCAGCTTTTGCGATGGTAACGGACGTTGTACCGGCTGAGTTGCAACGGGATGCTTTTGCGATACTAAGGACTACAGCTAATCTGGGTTTTGCCATTGGTCCGTTGATCGGTAGTCTGTTGTTTTTTAGTCAGCGTGCGCTGGCAATTGGCGGGACGGCTGTAACTTATGTGCTTACAGCATGTACTGTTTTTTGGATGCGTGAGACCCTTGCGCTGGTTGGAGCTACGCAAGGGCCGGCAATCCCACGGCTGACGAGCGTTTTTACCCGTTTGCCCAATCCTTTGGCGGCTTTTAGCTTAATGCGGGAAGACATTAGGCTGCGCTGGGCCGTACTGACAGGGATATTTTTTATGATGGTACAGATTCAACCCTTCACAGCGCTTACAGTAGTAGTAAATAACGAGTATAACGACAATGGGCGGATGTTGGCTTATTTGTTTTTGGTTAATACCATAGGCGTGGTTATTGGCCAATATTTTATTACCGCCTGGACGCGGGAAGTTAAATTTTACAACTTGTTTACGGCGGCTATTTTGTTTTGTGGCGCCGGGTGGGGTACCTTGTTGCTGCCATGGGGAACTTTGCGCTACTTTTTGTTGTTTGCTTTAACTACTATCGCAGAGATGTTGATGGCAGCTTGTTATACACCGTATATCGCCACACTGGCCAAGCACGGGCAGGGAGCGCGCTACATGAGTTTTTCTCAGACCAGCAATATTTTGGGGCAAATGATCGGTCCTACTTTGGGCGCGCTGGGTTATGGGTTAGGAGGTGAAACCGGTTTTGCAGTGATTGTATGGCTCCTACTTGGTTTCACCTATACTTGTTTGCGGACCCTGCGGCACAAAGAGCTGGCGGTTAGGCCGGCCTAAGTCGGGGTAAATTGATCACATAATAAATTCTGGGAGGTTTTAGCATGCAGACAAATACCAAGTACTTCCTTAAATCCGGACCTGTGAATACGGCAGAGACGGTAACGCTGGCGTTGGCCAGGGCTGCCGAATTGCAACTTAAACATTTAGTTGTTGCGTCCAACAGCGGGGCGAGCGTGCAATTATGCCTGGCGCGTGGCTTTGACGTTGTGTGGGTAACACACCACGTTGGCTTTGTAGCAGCTGGGGAGGATGAGGCTGAACCGGAAGTGCGGGCAAGCCTTACGGCGCAAGGGGTCAAAATTCTCACGACTACTCACTTAATGGCGGGTATTGACCGCGCTTTGCGGTTAAAAGCGGGTGGTATATATCCGGCGGAAATAGTGGCGCACACCCTGCGTATGTTTGGCCAAGGTGTAAAGGTAGCGGTTGAGTGCAGTGTAATGGCGCTCGATGCCGGATTAATACCCTATGGGACACCGATTATGGCACTCGGCGGTAGTGGCAGGGGTTTAGACTCCGCGCTGGTGTTGCGACCGCACCATTCGAGTCAATTTTTCGAGACAAAAATCATGGAGATCTGTTGTAAACCGCACTTTGCGCTCACGTAACCATAATTTCGTGCTATTCTGGGAAACTTAGCTTTGAGGTAAGCTTAAGGCTGGGAGGAGATTTACTTGGATAATTCCCATATGAGTGGTTACCGGCAACGCTTAGAAGAAGCACGGCAGCATTATCAGGACTTA
>JAJXUE010000038.1 GCA_021783135.1 Bacillota bacterium
AGGTATCTTGGTGGTGCCTAAACCTGTTAAAAGGTTCTTTGGCGGAGTATGGGAAAAGGTCAAAGGGGTGGGAAAAGGGATCGGTAAGAAAAAGGAAACCCCTAAGTTTACACCTGAGTTCACGCCTGCGGACCCCATGCCGACGACCCCCAACTTGTTTGGCAACTACACTTTGGGGCCGGCTCAGGGATCGGCACTTGGTCCAGCATCGGGCTCTTCCCCCGGGCCCATGTTTACTGACTTACCGGGTTTGGGGCCAGCATTGGAGGACCCTCGTCAAGGGGGAAATCCTTAAGATAAAAGGGACAGCAGCCTTTCAGACTGCTGTCCCTGTTTTTATACTATCCTGAAACTAGCTTCGGGTCGCTGGGGTCGAGTTTTCTTTCTGCTTCGTTCAGCAGACTACCTCGCCTAGCATACTTTGCGGCTCGCTTCCTCACTTCCGCAAACGTAGCCATAAATTGGGCGCGAGCATGCGTGCTCTCGTTCGGGCGCTCGCCGAGTATGCTAACGGCGCCTCCGTAATGCTTCTCTGCGCAGAAAGTAAACTCACCCTCTAGCTAATCGGCCTTTGTTTCATTTTCCGGTGGTGCTGCAAAGCAGCATGGGGGTCTATCAAACTGATGCGCGCTTTTCTTTACCTAACTGCAAGTAGAATCACAAATACTAGAAACACTATAAACAAGGTAAAAAAGCTTATCCTGCTGCCCACTGGCGGGAGTGGCCCGTCAGCAGTAATCAAAAGCGAGCCCGATGCGGTTAACCAGTAAAGTCCGATACTTAGTATGCCGAGTTGGAAGGGAAGGGAGGTTAGGATGGGAATTGGTTTTGGCATACTATCCAGCCCGATTTCCAGTGTGTTCATCGGAGCTCACCGCCTTTGAGACTCATAATATAGCGCAGCACGCCTTGCATTTCATTGGGAGCAGGTTCACTTGGCTGCATATTTACCATACCCAACCCACCTTGCTCGACTACGTAGCGAGAAACCAGAATCATTAAGGCAATCATCAGCCCTCCTTGTAAACCGGGAATTTCGAACAGCGGGACATTATACGAAGTGTCCGGGCTGCCGTCAAACTCAGCAAAGGGTGCTGTTACCATAAGGCTAACACTGAGATTATCCGGAAACAGAGGCTCGTCGCCTCCGAGGGGACCGTACTCATTGCCAACCGCCTGCACAGGACGATTTTGTGGCTGGCCCTTTAAATAGGCAGTAATCAATTGGGTTAATTGGGATGTGGTGAGGGTGATGCGGGTGAGTTCCCTGCATTCGGTCGGATAATGGGGCTGGTGTACTAATTGAAGCTTGAGCAAAAAATTGGTGAACAAATTTAGAGCCGCAATTACAATGCTGCCGAAGATAATGTTGCTTTCGACCAATGGTACGATAAAGGCGCCAACTGGGCTGAGCGGCAGGTCGGTGCGGATGGGACTGTCAATAAGAATTGAGAGGGATAGCGGTACTTTAAACAGGTTAAACGGCCAATCGGTTGCGGTGGGCTCCACAGTACACCACCCCCCATTAACAGGCTTACTCCTAGCCGCAGATATTACGCATAGCTAAAAGGGCTCCCAGCGCCAAGACTATAAATAACATGATTAAGGTCACTGGATTATTGACATCGTTTTTGATACTTATGCCATTCACTGCCGCCACCTCTTAAGAAAACGCCCCGGCAATTGCCGGGGGCAGGTGTGCCAAATCATTTGGGCATGCCGGGCGGTTTCATACCGGGTGGGAGTTTGATCCCTTCAGGCGGTTTGCTGGACTGCATTATTTTGGCGGCCTGTTTAGGATCCATTAGTTGTGAAGCTATGTTCTTTAATTCATCTGGGATAGGTAATTCTTCAGCGCTGCTCGTGCCGCTTACCGCTGTTGTAATCATCAGATTGACCATGGCCATGATTCGCTCGTACTTTTGCAGGGCCTGAAAATAGGCTTTAATCAGCTGGTTACGCGAAGCTAGTTTCGCTTTCATTTCCAAAAGGGCCATGGCGTCTTTTTCCGGGACTACGTGAGTCAGCATCTGGGCTGTAACGACTGATTTTTCCTTTTCGCGGTACTGCATGAACATTTCACGTGCCGGATCGTCCGCCATAATGGCCTTTTCAGCTGCTACCAAGGCTTTGATTTCCGGGGTTTGGGCAAGTGCTTCACCCAACTCCCTGGCCTTTTCAATGTAAGACAACAATGCCACCTCCATTACCCACTCTTATTGCAATATATGAAAATACTGTCAAAAGGGTGTGTAAAGCTGGACAGGCCGTGCTGAAAAAAGAAGGAAAAGGTTCTAATCTGACGAAATAAATATAGTTAAACTAAATTCTTAGGATGTGATTTGGTGCGCGCTCGCAAGACGGAACATACTATTTTTAAGGTTTCAGTCGTTGCAGCCTGTTTGATTATCGGCTCTGGGTTGGTGGGCCGGATGGTAAGCGCCGGTACCTATGCCGCGCCGGTTAACTCAACAGCGCAAACAACGTCAACTGCTCAGACCATGGCCACTACTGCAACTAGTATAGTTGAAGCAATACCTACGCAAGGTAGCGTTGTGGCGATTGGCGATTCCTTTACTTACGGCTATCCATATGGTCCAAGCTCTGCTTGGGTTGGTATTGCCGGGCAGGATCTCAAACGTGATTTCATTAATGCGGGAAAGACGGGTCAGACTTCGACTGACTTGCTGGCACGGTTTAATAACGATGTCGTTAAACTTAAACCGAGCGCCGTAATCATCACCGTCGGAACAGGCGATGCTTTGCGCAATGTACCGCTATCTGATTATCAGACCAATATGCAAGAATTAATCACTCAAGCCAAACTTAACAACATCGTTCCGGTGGTTGGGTTGCCCTTGGCTTACCCTGATACTGCTGCCACGCAGCTAATCAACGACTATCGTGCTTGGCTTACTGCCTATGCTCCTACTGTCGGGGTTAAGGTGATTGACTTCAATCAAGTACTGTACAATAGTGCCGGCCAATTCAACCACAACCTGAGTAATGATGGCAGGTATCCCGATAAGCAGGGATATCAGGCCATGGCGCTTGCGGTAGAACAAATATTTGCGCCGGCAGATTAGGGACTAATACGTTAAAAAGCAACCACTTGCTACGTCGAAGGCGTAGTGAGTGGTTGCTTTTGCTTTTTAATTGGCCTAATCGTCGTGGCTGGGCTGATTATTGCGTGAGCCATGGCCGTCTTGGCCAGCGTGTCCGTCCCCACCACCATCGTCGCCGCGATGCTTGGCGCCGCTATGATTAGATCGGTAATTTGGCGCGGGTGTTGCAACTTGAGGCGGTGTGATGGGTGCTGGAGGAGTTGCTGGTCGATACTGGACTTGAGGCTGAGGCTGAGCTTGAACTTGAGCTTGAGCTTGAGCTTGAGCTTGAACTTGGGTATGCCTGCTCTCTGTCGCGCTGTGACGCTTTGCTGCCAAATTCGCACGCATGAGGTCGCCTTGCTGACCCTTGTTGCGTTCTGAGGCTATGGCAGCTCGAACATCCGGTTTAGGGGGTAATATAGCTATTGTGCCCGCAGTGGTCGCGACAATTAGGGTGGGATCAGTGGTGCCATTAGCGTTCGCGGCCATGTTTAGGGCAAGGATGATTCTTTTAGCTAGGGGCCCATTAGGCTTGTCAGCTTTGTGCATAAGAAAGCTTATATCTTGTAAATTTGTGAGATTGGTGGTCATGATGGCGCTTTGTAAAACTTTGAATGTTTGCGGATTGGGATTGTGTAATGCGTGTAAGAGGGCCGCGGATTGGGCTGCCTTGTCGGCGTAAGCTGTCAGAGCGGCTTGCATTGCTGTAACTTTGCCCTGATCTGCCATTTCCCGCGCTGCAGCCAAGCTTTGCAGGGCTTGGGTTTCACTTAAAGCGATTTTCTGCGTCGGATCAAAGGTGAAAATTAGTTGGATTTTTTGCACCAAATTAGCCAGCCAATAAAAGGGGGATGTGGGCAGGGTTCCGGGTAGAACAGGTTGTCCGCTGGCATTAAGAACCGGGGGCAGGGTGAGGGAGGTGCTGCCGGCTGTAGGCGTAGATGTAGGCGGAACGACGAGGGTAGGTGCAGTGACGGTAGTACCAGCCGTTACAACTTGTCCGTCGGCCAAGGTGATGGCAGCGTTAAATGGAATAAGTAACAGGGCTGCGGTTACTCCAATAGCTATTTGTTTGTTAAGCTTCAGCATAATAATCTCTCCAATCTTTGTGCATGGCCTTTACAACCTTTTATATAGCTTTTATACGCAACCGACTGAATTTTTGTGGGGGTCAATCGTCACCCCAGTTTTGTGTATTATGGCAACTACCGCAATCTATGCCGATTCCTTGGTGTTCATCTACATCGGAAGGAGCCGTATGACAATCGCCACAGGCGACCCAACCTTCTGCTGACAAAGCTTGGTGGGTAAATTGTGCTGACTGCCAGGACGAAGTGTAATGGCACGAGCTGCACTGGCCGGCGGTTAAGCTGTGCAGTGTGTCCGAGGGTGCGGTGTGACAACTGCTACAGTTTGCATAGCCTGAGGGTAGAGCTTGGTGGCTAAATTGAGCGGGCTGCCAAGCCGAAGTGCTGTGACACGAACCGCAGGCTGTGCCTGTGAAATTGTGGAGTTGGTCGTTGGGGCGGCTGTGACAGGTGGTACAGTTGTGGAGTTGTGCCGCTGTCAGACGGGAATGGTTATAGGATGCGTTACGCCAATCTACTGTAGTGTGACAGGTAAGGCAAGCTGAACCTACCCCCTGATGGACTTGGTCTTTGGGCGGTGCGTGGCAAGTTCCGCACTCCGTGGTGCCTAGTGCTGACAACTGAGAGTGGGCAAAATGTACTTTTTGCCAAGCTGTGGTCTGGTGGCACGCAACACACTGCGTGGTAAATAGCGCGTGTTTAGGGTCAAGTTTCTGAGTGTGGCAGGCAGCGCATTTGTTGAGTTCACTTGTCGGATAATGGCTATGATCAAAAAGAGATGTCTGCCAGGTGGTGGTTGTATGGCATGTGGCACAATTTTCGGTTGGAGGAAGACTGGTGTGAATAGGATCTGACGGTATGCTGTGGCATTGCGTACATTTGTGGGTGCGGGCAACAGGAAATAATTGATGCACAAAAGTGCGGCTGGTGTAACCGTCAATCGTGCCTGCGTGTTCAGTGTGGCAAACTGTACAATCGGTATTGCCTAATTGCTGGTGAAACTTAAAGCCGGCGGAACTTTTGAAGCTGGCTTGCACTGTGGGATGACAGGCAATATTAGTGCAGTTAAGGTTAGGCGTCGATAAGGTATGGCACTGCGCGCACCCCACTTTACCGTCGTGCACCCCGGGCCCGGGTGAAAAAAGAAGGCGCTGTGCCCCACTGATGGGCAGGGCTAGGAGCAATAGCATTCCTAGGGATAAAGCAGCCAAGAGCAGCGTGTAGCGGATAATTTGCTTTCCCATCGCTACCACCTCACATAAAATACTGTCGCCACAATGTGGATAAATAACACACTTAGGAACATTGCGGTCAAAGGAACATGGATTTTATGCCAGACCTGAAGCTGGTTGCGCCACCATTGCGCTTGCTGCAGTTCGGCTGCTGTTTCACCAGAATGTTTACGCCGTGCCAGTTCGCGGCTGATTTCCATATGGACGTAGCGGCCGATCATGCCGCTGGTACATAACAAGAGCAGGAGGAAAATGGCCAGCCAACCAGTGAGGTTATGGATGCGCAGGCCGGTGTGCCATAAAATTATGGCGGTGCCGCTGATGGCAGCTAATTCATGCAATTGCAGCCAACGCGAGAGGCGCCCTCGGTGCCAGAATTTTTTGCGTACGGAATACACTAGCGAGAGTACAATTAATACTGTGCCCAGAATGCCGGCCTTGAGAAGTTGTTGGCTGTCGACCAGCGTCGCCTGGTTTTGACCCCAAACTGCTGCAAATAGCAGGAGAGTTGCGCCTAAGGTTACCAGCCCGACCGCCTTGATAATGATACGTAACATCTTGCTTTAGCTCCCAATAATAAGTAAAAATAAAGAACCCTTAATCAAATGCCCAGAGTTGCAAAAATATGTTAGGGTTCCATGTTTATATATGTAATTATGCTTATCTTAAGGCGCTTTGTTCAAATTTGCAAGTGCATTTTTGCCGTTGCTACATGACTATACTTAGTATGCTAAAAAATGTAAAACCTACTGCTACTCCTAAGCGGGACCAGTTGGGATGCTTTTCTTGTGCGGTAGGCAAAAGCTCCTGAAATACTAAGATGCCCATAGCGCCGGCGGCTAAGGCCAGGAAAAAGGCTAAAGTTCCCGATACGAAACTTAAGGCAACTACGCCTAAAGCAGAGCCAATTGGGGTAACAGAGGCGATAGCCAAGCTCAGTAACATTATTTTGTACCGCCTGATGCCGGCCATTTTGAGGGGGGCGGCGGTTGCCATACCCTCGGGCAGGTTGTGTAAGGTAATTGCGAGCGCGATTATTGCGCCTAATTGTTGGGCGGCCTCATGTCCGGCAGCTATGGCCATGCCCTCTGGAATGTCGTGCAGAGCTATGCCCATAGCAATCAACACGCCGGTGTTTTTCAAACGCTGGCGCCGTGAAGTATGGGTGCGAGTGGTACGGTTTAAAAAGTTAATCGATAGGGCCATCAAACACGCGCCCGCAGTCAAGCCGCTAAAAAACTGGCTGATCGGGCCGAAATGCCATGCAGTAGGGATTAAATCGAGTCCAACCACAGCTAGCATTACCCCGCCGGCGGCTGCAAGCAAAAATGCCAGGGTTTGTTCGCGCGGTTTGCCCCAAAACACGACTAAAGCTGCACCGGCTGTGGTAGCAAGTCCCGCTATAGCACCGGTGGTTATAATATGAATGACAGAGGGAGCGGCAAGCAACACCCTAGTCCCACCTCTTATTTATCAACTCTGGTGCAATATATCGTGCGGTAATATTTTTTAGACCAAAGAATTTTGCACCCATAAATTGGCAAGAATAGTACTAGAGATGTAAAGAGGGGGACTTAGTGATGCAAAAACTCGCGGGATTGGTGGCTTTGGCGGGTCTGGTCGTGTGCCTGGGAGGATGGCTGACCCAAAATCAAAACCCGGCAGACTTAGCGGCGGCACCACAATCCTTGATTCGTTTTCATGTTTTAGCCAATTCGGATTCCGATGCAGATCAGTTGTTAAAACGTCAGGTGCGCGACGCTATCTTAGCAAAATTCAGCCCTATATTAGCCCAATCGAAGTCTTTAGAGGAGTCGCGCAGCTTGCTTAAAGTTAATATGCCGGGGATGCAAAAAGAAGCGGCACGTGTCATCGCTGCTAAGGGTAAGAGTTACCCGGTGCGGGTAGAATACGGTCACTTTGATTTCCCGGTAAAATCCTACGGCAACCTGACTTTGCCTGCCGGAAACTATGAGGCAGTAAGAATCATCATCGGAGCCGGCAAGGGTGCCAATTGGTGGTGCGTTCTATTTCCGCCGCTATGCTTCGTTGATATTACTAGCTCGCTTACCGCTGAGCCAAATTCACCTCAGACGATGGCGACGCCCATAGTTAAATTTAAGACTCTCGAGGTAGTAAAAAATCTTTTGGGTATATAAGCAGAAAAAAAGACGCTCCACCATATGGCGGGGCGTCCTGCGTTATTATAGGAAGCATGGTCTGGGTGCCTGGGAAATTAGATGCCCAAAAGGTCGCGCAGCTTCTTAGATTGGGTGCGGCTGACGGGTACTTCGCTTTTTTCATGGTCATCAACAATTAAAGTATAAGTGCCATTAAAGAAAGGAATTAATTCCTTGGTTTTACGGATGTTTACCAAATAACATCGATGCGAGCGGAAAAAGATATTGGGGTTTAGCCTGCTTTCCATTTCTTTGAGGGTGAAACGGGTAAGGTATCTCTCGTTGTGGGTCTTGACGTAAACATAATCGTTGTCGGTATAAGCGTAAATGATATCGGTATCATGCAGCAATACGGTTTTCCCTCTATGTTCGACCGGAATCATATCCGAAGCCAGGCCTGGTTTGAATTCTTGCGGTGTAACTGGAACGGGAGTACTTTCTACTTTGCTTTCCACCATTTTACGCACCTTGTTAACGGCTTCTTCCAGCCGCTTCGGGTTAATCGGCTTAAGCAAATAGTCTACGGCATTGGCGGCAAAGGCGGCTAAAGCGAAGTTTTCGTGCGCGGTAACAAATATGATTGCGGGGGAGCGGGGGATCTCTTTTAATTGTTCGGCCAGTTCGATACCGGATAAGCCGGGCATGTCAATGTCAATAAACAAAACGGCATAATCGACTTGTTCAATGAGTTCTAATGCTTCTATCGAGTTGGTCGCTTCTCCGACCACTTTGATAAAATCGAAGGGCTCAAGCAAATAGCGTAGTTCTTTTCTGGCTGGATATTCATCGTCGACAATTAAAGCCCTCATTTTCATGCGTGATACCTCCGTCAATATGTCGGAATGTTAGGAGTTTTCAAACCAATTACCCACTATTTAATATTAGACAGCTTCGCGATAAAAACCTGCTAGCAAATAAATGAATTTTTTTTTAGGCTTGGAAAACTTGTACTATTCTGGCATTGTGATTAATAAACTTTACCAATAGTTGGATGCAAGGGGGAGAATGGGTATGAAAAAGCTGTTTTTCCTGCTGTTTGTTGGCATACTGGCATTTAGCCTCAGTGGGTGCGGCACGATGGAAAGGTTGTTGCAGACGGACAGTACAGGTTCTTTCGGGGGGGTGCTGAAGAACACGACGGCAAGTGTTGCGGATCCACCTGCTGTCACCGTGCCCAGCGGTGAGACCAGCAAAGTAACGCTCTACTTTGCGGATGCTACCGGAGTAAAGCTTGTGCGGGAACCACGCCAAATTTCGAAAACCTTAAGCTTAGCCCGCGAAACACTGAATGAATTGTTCAAGGGGCCCGGTGCCGGGTCCAAGCTGTTGGCAGTTGTACCGGAAGGTACGGTACTGCTGGATATTAACCTTAAGGATGCTACGGCAATTGTCGATATCAGTAAGGAGATTTTGCAGCCCATGGACAAAGTAGCCGCGGCCACCAGCGTCGAGGCCATAGTCGATACCTTGACTCAATTTCCTACGGTGCAGCAAGTCAAATTTAGAGTAGAAGGAGAGACGGTTGATAAAATTGGGGATGTAAGCACAAGCGGCGCACTGACGCCTGAAGTCGCTTCCGGCTTGCAACACCCCATTACGCAACAGCCTGTAGCAGGGGAGAATGCAAGCGCGGCAACGGGCAACTAAGGTCGATGCTTCCAGCTATATACCGGGAGTTTCTATTTGTCAGACAGTATGTTTAGGTGTAAAATAGAAACAATAAACAGCCTCAGGATGCACAGAATGGGGTGTTATAGATGGATGACACTGAGCGTGTTGCTAAGACGGAAGTGCTTTTACGCCAAGTTGCGCTTGCGATTACGCATAGAGGGCGAGAACATTTAGCAGATTTTAATATCACTCCGCCCCAATTCGCTGCTTTGCTCGAATTAATGAAGAACGGTGAAATTACAATGGGTGAGTTATGCCAGAAGCTGTTTCTGGCTTGCAGCACCGTCACCGACTTAATTCACAGAATGGAAAAAAGCGGGTTCGTGGAACGCTTTAAGGACAGCAAGGATCGGCGTGTCATCCGTCTGCGGGTTTTACCCGCCGGAGTAGAGGTTTATGAAGATGTAATAAGAACTCGCAAGGCTTATTTGGCTTCGGTACTGAAAAACCTGAAGGAACTGGAGCAGGAGCAGTTAATTGTATCATTGGAGCAGTTGCATGCTCTGATGAAACCCCAGGAATAAATAAATGAGGAAAAAGTTAACCTCGCCAACTAGGCAGGGTCAGCTGAAGCTAGCACGAGGAAAAGCGCGCAGAGAAAATCGATGCGCGCTTTTTTTGATTTTGCGCGAATATTTTTCTGCAATAGCAGGAAAATGCTAAAGAAGGAAGAATATAATTATATAAAATTGGATTGGTCAATTAGTCCAATAGATGGAGATGCGGTGTGAAACTTGAACGTAAAAACGGGATACCATTTTATATTCAACTTAAGGAACAAATTCTGGGTAATATAGCCGCCGGGTTATGGCCTCCTGGCTATAAATTACCTACGGAACGAGAAATGGCAGGACAATTGGAGCTTAGCCGCAATACGGTAAGTCAGGCCTACAAAGAGCTGGAAAACGAAGGGGTGCTCAGCTCCGCTCAAGGCAAAGGAACCTTTGTAGCTGATAGCGGAATTGTGTTTCAACAAGAAAGCCGCAAGGAAAAGGTGCTGCGCATTATCGACAATGCGCTCGAGGAAGCAGTCGGGTTGGGTTTTAGCATTGATGATTTTGTGTCCTTTACTCACGTGCGCGCGCTGGAAAAGAAGGCTGCGCTGAGTAATTTGAAAGTTGCCTTTGTCGGTACCAGCACGGAGGAATTGGCTCAGTTTACTGCCGGGGCTTACCTGGGGCGGGAAGTGAGCGTTATTCCGGTCACCATGGCGGCCTTGACGCAGGAACCTGCTGCGTCTAAGGCCAAGCTGCTGGCGGCGGATTTGGCTGTAACTGCCTTCAACCAGGTCAATACGGTGAAAAACTTTATCGGTACTCCGCGACCGCAGGTTGTCGGGATTAATCTGGAGCCTAAGCTCGACACCATGGTGCGCATTGCCCGTTTGCACTTGGAGGGTTTTTTGCCGTTGGTGTGCGAGAGTGAGGAATTTTCTGTACAAGTTAGGACTACCCTGGCGCAGGCCGGCATATATCCTGAATTGGAGACGCTTACAGCAAGTGACGATGAAGTATTGGCCAAGGCGCTTTCGGGCGTGCAAGCGGTAATCGTGGCGCCGGGTCGTCGCCAAAAGGTAGAACAATTGGCGCAAGTAGGGGTGCAGGTGATTGAGTTTCGCACCTTTCCCGACGCCGTATCTTTGAATTTGCTGCGCAGTGTGTTGCTTGAAATCAAGCACAGTTAGGGGTGAATGATTTGGCAAGCCCTCACCTAATCGGAGTGTTTGATTCCGGTGTAGGCGGTCTTAGTGTAGTACGGGAAATATTGCGCCAACTGCCACAGGAGCAGGTGATTTATTTCGGCGATACAGAGCATGTCCCTTACGGTTGTAGGTCGGTGATAGAATTAATTAGTTTTGCGGATGCTATTGCCGATTACCTTCTGATGCAGGGTGCGGAAATTATCGTAGTGGCGTGCAATACAAGTGCTTCAGTTTCCCTGCAATATCTCAGAGCTAAGCTGGCAGTGCCTGTAGTCGGTGTAGTTGAACCAGGTGCATTTGGCGCGGCGGCAGCTACCCGTAATCGCCGCGTGGGGCTGATTGCCACTGAAGCAACGGTTAAATCGGGTTCGTATGCGCGAAGCTTGACTGAACTTGACCCTGGGGTTAAGTTGTTCGCAAAGGCCTGTCCGTTGTTTGTGCCTTTAGTGGAAGCGGGTCTGGCCGCTACCAAACAAGCCAAAGCGATTGCACGTACATATCTTAAGTCTCTGCAGGCCGAGGAGATCGACACGCTTATCTTAGGATGTACCCACTATCCTTTTCTGGCCCCGGTGTTACAGGAAATCCTTGGCCCCGGGGTGCAGTTGGTAGATCCGGCGCAGGCTACGGTGGCGCAAACCGCCGCTATTTTGGCCGGATTACCCCGGTCGGAGGAAACGGTGCCAGCCTTCGGCGGGGGCCAAAACGTAGTCGAACACAGTTATTTTGTAAGTGGCGACCCTGAATTGTTTCACAAAGTGGGCAGCGCCTTTTTAGCGAATCAGCTGCCTAAACCGCGACAAGTAATTTTGAGTACTTCCGGCAAGGAGGATATATGATGGACAAACCTACCCTGGTTTTGGGGGTAATCGGCGCCGATGTGCATGCGGTCGGCAACAGAATCTTGGATTATGCGTTTAGTCAGGCGGGCTTTCGCGTTATCAACATCGGCGTGCTGGCGTGTCAGGAGGAATTTATCGATGCCGCCATTGAAACCAATGCCCAGGCCATCTTGGTTTCTTCCCTTTATGGCCACGGTGAAATTGATTGCCGGGGACTGCGGCAAAAGTGTCAGGAGTCAGGCATTGGCAGCATATTGCTGTACGTGGGGGGGAATTTGGTGATCGGCAAACAGGACTTTCAACCGGTCAGTGACCGTTTTAAGGCCATGGGGTTTGATCGGGTTTATCCGCCGGGTACGATGCCTGAACAACCTATCGCGGATTTGCGCGCCGATCTTGGTCTTTAGGAGGGGAAATGCGTGGGAAAATTTCTGCTCATCGACTTTGGTAGTACCTATACCAAAGTCAGCGTCGTTGATACAGTAGCGGAAAGGTTGCTGGCCACAGCTAAGGCTCACACTACAGTAGCGAGTAATATAATGGAAGGTTTGCGGGAGGCGCTTGCCCTGCTGCCGGAGACAGCTTGCGATTGGGAGCAAAAGTTAGCTTGCTCCAGTGCAGCGGGAGGTCTACGCATGGTTGCAGTCGGGTTGGTGAAGGACCTAACCGCGGAGGCTGCCAAGCGTGCAGCTCTCGGTGCCGGGGCGCGCGTGCTGGCGGTATTTAGCTACGAGTTGACTGCTGCTGATTTGACCGCAATAGCTGAGCTTGACCCGGATATAATTTTGCTGGCGGGCGGTACGGATGGGGGTAACAAGGAAATAATCCTAAAAAATGCCGCAACATTGACTTGTTTGACCCACGCCATCCCGGTGGTGGTTGCGGGCAATAAGGTGGTTGCCCATGCGGCTGCAGCGCAACTGCGCCAGCGACATGACCCGGTGTTGGTTGTGGGGAACGTCATGCCGGAACTTAATGTGCTGCAGGTTGATGAGGCCAGACAGGCAATCCGTGAATTATTCCTGCGTCAGATTGTCCACGCTAAAGGCCTTGGCATGGCTGAAGAGTTTGCGGGACGGGTATTGATGCCAACGCCCGCTGCTGTTTTAAAGGCGGCTGAATTGTTGGCACGAGGGTATGGCGAGGAGGAAGGCTGGGGTGAACTCATCGTTTTAGATATCGGCGGTGCGACGACCGATGTCCATTCCTTGGCAATAGGCGATCCGACTAAACCCGGTGTTGCTTGCAAGGGCTTGCCGGAACCTTATGCTAAGCGTACTGTAGAAGGTGATTTGGGAATGCGCTATAGTGCGCGAGCTTTAACTTTGGCTGCTGGGAAGCGTTTGAGCGATTATTTGCAGGTTACCAAAGACAGCTTGGACGTGTATGTGCAAAAGGTGACCCAAGCGCCGGACTACCTGCCTGAGACCGAGGCGGAAATAAGGCTGGAAAATGGTTTGGCCCGTTTGGCGGCAGAACTGGCGGTGGAACGTCACTGCGGTACGCTGGAAGTAATCTATACGCCGTTTGGGGCATCCTATATTCAGCATGGCAAGGATTTGACCCAAGTCAAGACGGTGATTGGTACCGGCGGAATTCTGGCCCATAATCCACACGCGCGTGAAATTTTGCAAGGAGCTGCCTTTAATGCAGCGTTGCCGACGAGTCTGAAGCCGATTGAGCCTGACTATTATTTAGATCAGGATTACATTCTGGCTGCGATGGGTCTCTTGGCTGAGACTAACCCGTTGGCAGCATTGAGAATTATGAAAAGCCATTTAAGGCAATTGGGAGGGGAGTAAACGCATGGAATTGCGCAACCGAAAACTAGACGCAGAGGATTTTTGGCAAGAACGCAAAGAAGTTTTGACCCAGTGGGCTTCCGGAGCAGAAGTAGACTTTGATGAAGCCGTAGTGTATCAAAAGAGTTTGCCAAAACATAAAATATTCGCGGAAAAACTCAAGCTGGGCAAAGAGCAGGGCCTTACCTTTGCTCAGCCTCGGGCAGGTGTAGCACTGGTAAGTGAGCATATTGAACTTTTGCGGTATTTGCAGGATGAAGGCGGGGCTGACTTTCTCCCCACCACAATCGATTCTTATACGCGGCAAAACCGCTATGCGGAAGCGCAAAACGGCATTGGGGAGAGTCGTACCATGGGCCGTTCGATGTTAAACGGCTTTCCTGCTGTTAATCACGGTGTTAAGGCCTGCCGGCAAATTGTGGAGTCCGTGCAATTGCCCGTCCAGGTGCGGCATGGAACGCCCGATGCCAGGCTGTTAGCGGAGATAGCCTTGGCCGGAGGCTTTACTGACTTTGAAGGTGGCGGCATCTCCTATAATATTCCGTATGCGAAGGAAGTTCCGTTAGAGACGACGATTCGCTATTGGCAGTATGTTGACCGCTTGGTGGGGCTTTACGCGGAGCGGGGCGTAGTGATCAACCGGGAACCCTTTGGTCCGTTGACGGGGACACTGGTTCCGCCTTGCATTTCGCATGCGGTGGCAGTAATTGAGGCTTTACTTGCTGTGGAGCAGGGTGTGACGAGCTTGACGCTAGGCTATGGCCAGTGTGGTAATCTACTGCAAGATGCGGCGGCTGTTCATACTCTGACCCAATTGGCAGAAGAATATTTAGCGAAACTGGGCTATGGCCCGGTAATGCTAACTACGGTTTTTCACCAATGGATGGGTGGTTTTCCGCAAGATGAAGCGAAAGCCTATGGTGTTATCGCTTGGGGTGCGGCAACGGCGGCTTTGGCTAAGGCAAATAAGGTAATTGTCAAGACGCCGCATGAGGCGCTGGGGATTCCGACTAAGGAAGCCAATGCGGCCGGCATTCGCGCTACGAAGCAGCTGCTTAACATGTTAAAGGATCAACGTTTGCCTCGCACCCAGGAGTTGCAAGCGGAAGAGGATATTATCCTGGCGGAAACTCGGGCCATTTTGGATAAGGTGCTTGAGTTAGGGGAGGGCGATGTGGCTTTAGGTGCGGTGCGGGGTTTTCAGGCGGGAATTATCGATGTGCCTTTTGCCCCGAGCCGGTTTAACGCCGGTAAAATTCTCCCGGCCCGTGATCATAGCGGTGCAGTGCGCATGCTGGACTTTGGTAACCTGCCATTTAATAATGAAATTCGCGACTTTCACCGCGCTGCAATCGCCGAGCGGGGCAAAGCGGAATCGCGCGATCCTTCCTTCCAAATGGTGATCGACGATATTTACGCCATCGGTAAGGGCATGTTGGTGGGGCGACCGCGTTAGGTGTTCTAAATTTTAGATAATTCAGGCTGGAAGCAGGGGGAGGGTTTGCAGTGAAAATTGTCGAAGTACTTACATCATCAGGCTTGACAGGCTTTTACTTTGACGACCAAAAAGCAATTAAACTGGGGGCTGAAGCGGATGGCTTTGCCTATCGAGGGGAGCCTATGACGCCCGGTTTTACCGCGGTACGCCAAAGAGGGGAGGCAATTTCTGTACAATTGGTGCTGGAGGACGGTCAAGTGGCTTATGGTGATTGCGCGGCCGTGCAATACTCCGGTGCCGGTGGACGTGATCCGCTATTTCTGGCCGCAGACTTTATGCCGATTATTATGGCTGAAATTGCGCCTCATTTGGTGGGACAGGAGCTTGATTCCTTCCGCCGCTTAGCCGGGGAGTTGGAAACGCTCAAACGACCGAATGGAGATAACTACCATACCGCTATTCGCTATGGTGTCAGCCAGGCTGTTTTGGCAGCGGTGGCCTTGGCCAAACGGGTGACGATGACTGAAGTCATCACGCAGGAATACGGCCTGCCGTTAGTGGTCGAGCCGGTGCCGATATTTTGCCAGACCGGGGACGAACGCTATCTTAACGCGGACAAGGCCATACTGAAGCGGGCCCAGGTGTTGCCGCATGCGTTGATCAATCACGTGGACACCAAATTAGGTGTGCACGGTGAAAAACTTCTCGCTTATGTCACCTGGCTGAAAAACCGGGTAATTGAATTAGGAGATCCGGTCTATCGACCGGTACTGCATATTGATGTTTACGGTACAATCGGGCTAGCCTTTAAGGAAGATATTACGGCTATGACCGAATATATTGGGCGGTTGGGTCAAGCTGCTCAGCCGCTGCACTTGCGCATCGAAGGTCCGATGGACGCCGGGAGCAAAGCGGGCCAGATTAAGGCGCTGAGGGCCCTGCGATTAGCGCTGCAGGCGCACAAGATTGATGTCGAAATTGTGGCGGATGAATGGTGCAATACCTATGCGGACATTGTGGAGTTCACCGATGCGCAGGCGGCCGATATGGTGCAGATTAAAACGCCGGACTTAGGTGGTATACAAAATACGATTGAAGCGGTGCTCTATGCCAAACAATTTGGCGTGGGGGCCTATGTGGGCGGTTCGTGTAACGAGACTGATTCCGGCGGGAGGACGTGTGTGCATGTGTCTCTGGCCACTCGGCCGGATCAGATGTTGGCCAAACCGGGCATGGGTGTGGATGAAGGGTATATGATTGTGCACAATGAAATGAATCGTACCTTGGCTAGACTGCGGTACCGTAAAGAAAGGGAAACGGTGTGAAAATAGGTCTGACTACGACGGTTCCGGTGGAGGCGGTATTTGCAGCCGGACATACGCCGGTTGATATTAATAATATATTTATTAGTGATGCTGATCCGATGGGCCTGGTGGAGGAGGCTGAACTGGCGGGTTACCCGCGCAATGTGTGCGGCTGGATTAAGGGACTGTACACTACTGTGTTGCGCAGTACAGATATTCGCACCATTATTGCAGTTACGCAGGGGGATTGCTCAAACACGCATGCTCTGATGGAAACGTGGCAGGTTAAGGGTATCGAGATAATCCCGTTTGCTTTTCCCTATGACCGGGATTACGATATGCTGCAGCTGCAAATGGACAAACTGGTCAAAGCACTTGGTACCACTTGGGGCGAGTTGAAGGCTTGGAAAACTAAGCTGGACAAGCTGCGAGGGCTGGCTTGGGAGCTTGACAGACTGACTTGGCAGGAAAATAAAGCCACAGGCTTTGAAAACCATCTTTGGCAGGTGTCGTGCAGTGATTTTAATGGTGAGCCGCACACCTTTGGGTGCCAACTGGAGTCTTTGATAACTGAGTTGAAGACACGCCAACCTCTGGCGGAAGGGTTGCGGTTAGGCTTTATCGGTGTTCCACCGATTTTTCCGGACATCTATGATTACCTGGAGAGCATGGGGGCTAGGGTAGTATTTAATGAGGTACAACGCCAATTTACGCTGCCGTTTAGGGTGGAGGACATTGTCGAGCAATACCGATTATACACTTACCCGTATAATGTGTTTGGCCGCATTGAGGATATTAAACAAGAGATTGAGCGACGGCGGCTGGATGGGATAATCCACTATACACAAAGCTTTTGCTTTCGCCAGATAGAGGACATCATTATCCGTCAGCAACTGGGAGTGCCGATCTTAAGCTTGGAGGGGGACAACCCCTCCGGACTGGATGCGCGTAGTAAGATGCGTATCGAAGCCTTTGTGGAAATGTTGAAGTAGAGGTGTGCAAGGGCTGACAGGGATGGACTCGAAAGGAAGTTGCTTATGTCCGTTGGGTGCGGCATCGATCTGGGAAGTCGCAGCGTCAAGCTGGCGGTCTTGGACAATAACAAAATTATCGAGTTAAAAAAATTTGACACCATTCAGTTTTATCGCGATTTTGGGCGTCGCGTAGAGGGGCAGCTGGTAATTGACTGGGCCGGGCTTGGAGTGGTTGAGGCGGACTATGTGGTCTCAACCGGCTATGGGCGCAATGCCTTGGATTTGGCGGGTGCTAAGATTATGCCGGAGATTAAGGCGCATGTGGTAGGCGCGGTGTATCAAACCGGGTTGAAGAACTTTACTTTGCTCGATTTGGGCGGGCAAGACAGTAAGATTGTTAAGGTGGTCGAGGGCCGGGCGGCTGACTTTCTCACTAATGATAAATGTGCTGCGTCTTCTGGTCGTTACTTGGAGAATATGGCGCATGTGTTGGGAATGTCTTTAGGGGAATTGGGCCGGTACTGGCAGGATCCGGTGGAACTTAATTCTACCTGTGCTGTATTCGGCGAGAGTGAAATAATCGGTAAGATAGTGGATGGCAATCCCATGCCGAACTTAGCGGCAGGTGTGAACTATACTATTTTTAAGCGGATTCAGCCAATGCTGCGTAAGTTAATGAGTCCGGTGTTGGTATTTACCGGTGGGGTGGCTCATAACCGGGCACTACGCGAAATAATTTGTGCCGCAAGCGCGGTTGAGCTGGTAATTCCCGAGCATCCGCAATTTAATGGCGCGATTGGGTGTGCGGTAAGCGGGGCTAAAGGGTAGGTTGATTTGGGAGTAGGCTGATTTAATTTGATTTAATTTAATGAAGCTAAAGTTGAAATAGAGATATAAGGTAGAGCAATATTAATGAAGGAGGTAAAGACTGTGAGTGAACGCGAAATTCGGGTTCTCTCCCCTACAGCAATCTTAGGTTATGGTTTTCCGATGGCGTCTTTCGAAGCTGGACTGGAGCGCAACCCCCACGTAATTGCGGTAGATGCCGGCTCAACTGACCCAGGGCCTTATTATTTGGGCTCGGGCCATTCGTTTACGGATCGCACTGCAGTAAAAAGGGATTTGGCCGCTATGTTGGTGGCGGGCCGCAGCCGGGGTATCCCGGTTATCATAGGTACTGCAGGCGGCTCTGGCGCGGATATCCATTTGGCTTGGTGCATCGAGATTATTCGAGAAATTGCCGCGGAAGAAATCCTTAGCTTTAAAATGGCTGTAATTGGAGCTGAATTTGCCAAGGATGAATTGCTGCTAAGATGGGAACGCGGTGAAATTAAACCATTGCCACCGACTAAGGAACTGGAGCGGCAGGATTTGGAACAGGCTACCCGTGTGGTAGGTCAGATGGGCATGGAACCTTATTTTAAGGCCTTAGATGCAGGGGCTGAGGTTATAGTTGCGGGTAGGTCGTATGACCCGGCTGTATTTGCCTGTTTTCCTGTCTGGCAGGGGTTTGATCGGGCCTTAGCCCTGCATATGGGCAAAATTTTGGAGTGCGCCTCCATTGCGGCTGTTCCGGGGAGTGGGAGTGATTGTATGTTTGGCTATTTGCGGCAGGACCACTTCCTGCTCGAACCACTTAATCCGGCGCGCAAATGTACCACTACTTCGGTTGCTGCCCATACTTTGTATGAAAAGACTAACCCGTACCTGCTGCCCGGACCGGGAGGGATGCTCGATTTAAGGGAAACGACCTTTACCCAGATGGATGAGCGTACGGTAAAAGTTGCGGGAAGCAAGTTCGTGGCGGCAGAACCGTATACGATTAAGTTGGAGGGCGCTAAATTGGTCGGATACCGTACGGTATCTATCGCCGGAGCCCGCGATCCTATTTTTATAGCTAAGCTGGATGAGATTTTACAGGGTGTCCGGGCCAGAGTGGACGATAATTTCGGCTTCTTAGCCGGTAAGTTTGAATTGCTCTTCCATGTTTACGGACGTAACGGGGTCATGGGCGAATTGGAACCGGTGCAGACTGTGTGTTCGCATGAGTTGGGGATTGTCATTGAGGCAGTGGCAGAAAGCCAAGCGCATGCTAATACTATCTGCAGCTTTGCCCGTTCGACCATGCTGCATTACGGCTACAGCGGTCGCATGGCTACGGCGGGCAATTTGGCCTTCCCTTACTCTCCATCTGACTTTAAAGGTGGGGAAGTTTATCAGTTTTGCGTCCAGCACTTAATCGCGGTACAGGACCCTACGCAGTTTTTTCCGATTCGATATGAGCAGGTATAGCAGCGTCTACTTAAACCCGGATATTTTTACGGGCACAGAGAGGCTTTGGCCTGAGTAAGTTCGTAGAGTTGAGGTGAATGGAATGAAGAAAGTTTTATTGCCTGAGTTGGCGGAGGTTATCCGGAGTAAAAATGCCGGACCGTATGAATTGACCTTGGACATAATTTTTAAGACCGAGGCGATTTTTGCTAAGGTTACGGCGCAGAAGATAATTACGCCTGAATTAATTGCTCAATTATATCAAGTTCCGCTCGAGCAAGTGATCTCTGTGGTCGAGTTTCCGCCGGCACGAGCCATCAAAGCTACGATTGTCCGGCCGAAGGTGTGCGGTGATATTGGGGATACGGATGTGTATGGGGCCCAACAACACGCCCCGCTGCTAGGCATTGAGGTAGAGTGGGAGTGAGCTAGTGAGTGGCAGTTATGCCGTTTGGTGCGATTTAACGTGTTGGTAACGAGAAATAAGAAAAGAGGAGGTTGAAACAGGTGAAGATTATTCACACAGACGAAATTATCGCTGCGGTAGAGAAGCTCTGTATGGATGCCAACTATTTTCTCGGAGAGGACATGCTGCAGGCGTTTCACACGGCGCAAGCGGCAGAACAAAGCCCACTGGGCCAAAATGTGCTTGGGATACTAATCGAAAATGCGGACATAGCCAAAACTGAGCAGGTGCCTATGTGTCAGGATACAGGTATGGCGGTTATTTTCGCGGAGCTGGGTCAAGAAGTGCAGGTCACGGGGATGTCTTTGACGGAGGCGCTTAATCAAGGCGTGCGCCAGGGCTATGCTAAGGGTTATCTGCGTA
The DNA here is from genome assembly GCA_021783135.1 of Bacillota bacterium. Lineage (GTDB taxonomy): Bacteria > Bacillota > Desulfitobacteriia > Desulfitobacteriales > JAJXUE01 > JAJXUE01. Next base: position 20,441 of record JAJXUE010000038.1, read on the forward strand.
AATCGATCGTCAAAGACCCGACTTTGCACCGGGACAATACCGGGGATAATACCCCGACGGTAATTCATTACGACATTGTTCCGGGCGATCAATTGAAAATTACGGTTGCCCCCAAAGGCTTTGGCAGTGAAAATATGGGAGCACTCAAGATGTGCAAACCTTCCGATGGATTGGAGGGGGTCATTAATTTTGTGGTTGAGACGGTGGACAAAGCCGGGGCTAATCCCTGTCCGCCCATTATCGTTGGGGTAGGGGTCGGAGGCGATATGGAGAAGGCCGCTATTTTGGCGAAGCACTCGCTATTGCGTGAGGCGGGGGAACACAATGCGGACCCGGAATGGCAAAAGGTTGAGGCGGAAATTTTGCGTCGGGTTAATCAACTGGGGATTGGCCCGCAAGGTTTTGGCGGCACTCAGACAGCGCTAGCTGTGCATATTGAAACATTTCCTACTCATATAGCCGGTATGCCGGTTGCGGTTAATATAAACTGCCATGCCGCGCGGCATAAAGAGGTAGTGCTCACGGGGAGGGATGCGTGATGGCCGCAGAAATCTTGTTGCAAACGCCGCTCACTCAGGCTAAAGTAGCACAACTAAAGGCGGGTGATGCAGTTTTAATCAGTGGAACTATTTATACCGGCCGCGATGCTGCGCATAAGAAGATGGTGGATGCTTTAGCCCAAGGGCAGGAGCTCCCCTTTGATGTTAAGGACCAGATTATTTATTATGTTGGGCCTAGTCCTGCCAAGCCGGGTCAGGTTATTGGTTCTGCCGGCCCTACGACTAGTTATCGCATGGATGCCTATGCGCCCAAATTGATTGAGCTCGGACTTTCTGGAATGTTGGGTAAGGGGTGGCGTTCACCGGAGGTAATTGAGGCCATGCAGGCCCACGGTGCCATCTATTTTGCGGCGATAGGCGGGGCGGGCGCGTATATTGCTCGCTGTATCAAGGAGGCCGAAGTTATTGCTTATCCTGAATTGGGGCCGGAAGCAGTACGTAAGTTGCGGGTGGAAAACCTACCGGCAATCGTAGCGATTGATGCTTCGGGCAAAAGTATTTATGCCGAAGGCAAGGCGCGCTACCAGCAAAATTAAATAGTAAACGACAATAAAAGGGGAGCCGGGGGCTCCCTTCCTGTTGTGTATATATGGTAAAAGGGCTACAATGAATAGAGACTTTTTCTTTAGGTAAAGCTATGGCGAGGTGAAACCGGTGTTGCAGAACGTTGTGCATGAGTATCTTATGCAAGCGGTATATTTTGCGCCGCGTGGTAAAAAGCGGTTGCTGACGCTGGGACATAATTTGGCGCAGCGGTATTTAAGTCCGGAGGATAATCTGATCGGTTTTATAGGGGAGGCCGGTGCGGGCAAGTCATTGTTGATTCGGGGGATGTTCCCGGGTTTGGAACTTACGAATGATGATGACGGAATCAATGTTCGGCCGCTGCCGTTGATGAGTGATGCCGAGCAAGGACATTTTCGTACCCATACTTATCATCTAGATGCCCGCTTCGAACTAGCCTTCAGTCAGCCCTGGGCAGTTGCAGATGCAGTGCGCCAGGCCTTGGCAAAAAATAGACGGGTGATAATTGAACATTTTGACTTAATATATCCTCACTTGCAACGCAATGCGGAGGTAATGATTGGCGTGGGCGAAGAGGTAATTGTCACCAGGCCTACGATCTACGGTCCTGAACCGCAGGTGATTGTGGATATTGTGTTTAATTCAATTCAGTACCGACGCATGGCCCACAGCGCTGAGGATATTACCAGTATGATTTTAGAGGAAATGGGACTGGAAAAACCCGATATTCACAGTGATATTAAGCATGGGTTTGTCTTGGAATTTACGGAAAAACCGGATATCGATCTGGATATCGTACAACAACGTGTAAACGACATTATCAAGCAGGACTTACTCATCTGTTATAGCGATGATGAACACATTAAGGTTGGCGAACAGCTTTACGAATGCACCGGACCGCGAATTCACCTGAAACGAACCGGTGAGATTAAAGGGTTTAACCTAATCAAGGAATTTCGTTGGGATCCGAGTCAAAAGCTATTTACGTTGGCCGGAGTGGTGGGAAATCATGCCGAATTTTCCGGTGCGGACGAAAATCATAATGAATACGAATAGGATGGTGCACGATGCAAAGAGTTGATGGGCGTAGCGCGGACGAACTGCGTAAAGTTAAGCTTACCACACGTTATTTGGAGCATCCCGAGGGGTCGGTTTTAATTGAAATGGGTAAGACTAAGGTCATTTGTAATGCCACAGTAGAAGAGAAGGTGCCACCTTTTCGCAAGGGCTGTGGGGAGGGCTGGGTAACTGCGGAATATTCCATGCTGCCTAGAGCTACGGCCTCCCGTACAGTGCGGGAAGCGACTAAGGGCAAATTAGGCGGGCGTACTATGGAAATACAACGCCTGATTGGGCGTGCTCTGCGCTCAGTTGTGGACTTGAAGGCGCTAGGAGAAAGAACAATTTTGCTGGATTGTGATGTGATTCAAGCGGACGGTGGTACGCGGACGGCGTCAATAACCGGTGCGTACGTGGCGCTGGTTGAAGCGTTACAGGGGTTAAAACGGCGCGGCTTATTTGAAAACTTACCCCTCATTGATAGTTTAGCCGCGGTAAGTGTGGGTATCGTCAGTGGGCGTGTATTGCTTGACTTGTGCTACCATGAAGATTCGCAGGCCCAAGTGGATATGAATGTAGTTATGACGGGCAGTGGTAAACTGGTTGAGGTGCAAGGTACGGCAGAGGAACATCCTTTTTCGCGCCAAGAGATGGATGAGTTATTAAATTTGGCGGAAAAGGGCATCAAAGAATTAGCGCAACAGCAGGCAGCGGTCTTAGGCTGGCAGCCGCAACAAGGCTAGGTGAGAGAATTGCAGATTCTTTTGGCCACGACAAATCAAGGTAAGGTTCAGGAACTAGTACATCTTTTAAGTCCGGCGGCTTTTACCATTAAATCCTTGGCGGACTTTCCGCAAATCGGCGAGATTGAGGAAACTGGTACGACTTTTCGGGAGAATGCGCTGATCAAAGCCAGGGCGGCCTGTCAAGAGACCGGCTTATTGACGCTGGCGGATGATTCGGGCTTGGAGGTAGATGCGCTTAACGGGCAACCTGGGGTGCATTCCGCGCGTTATGCCGGTGAGCCCAAGGACGACAGCCGGAATAACGCTAAGCTTTTAGCTGCTTTGCAGGAGATACCCACAGAGAGCAGGGGGGCGAGGTTTAAATCTGTAATTGCCATCGTTACGCCGCAAGGGGAGGAATTTACCGCTGAAGGAGTGTGCGAAGGGGCAATTGGCTTGGAACCCAAGGGCACAGGCGGCTTTGGCTATGACCCACTATTTTATGTTTCAGCTTATGCTAAGACGTTCGCGGAACTGAATCTGGCCCAAAAAAACACGGTAAGCCACCGCGGCAAAGCCTTGCGGGCGGCGGCAGACATTTTAGATCAGCTGCAACAAAAGGGATAAATAAAAAGTAAAGCAGCAGGTACTTGCGCCTGCTGCTTTACTTGCGTTTAAAATTAGAAAGATATACTACTTTGCCTCGCCCGGGGGCAGTGCCGGTTGACTTAGCTTTCTTTTGCTGCGATACTGCTTTGTGGTACTTAAGCTGTTCATCATGGGCAGCGGTGGGTTTGCGCAGGTACTTATCGTAGAGCCACCACAGAGCAAAGAGGACCAGGCCTGTTGCAATGAGTAATGGCGCTGTAGGAAAAGAAAGTACGGAACCCACTAGCAGAAAAATAACTAAGGTGGCTACAATTATGCCCATCTTGCCCGGGTTGCCGGGAAAGTGATCCGGTTTACGCGCGTTAAACATCGGACATTCTCCCTTCTACGAATTACTTGACCTGCAATTATTTTACCCGAAAGAACCACACTAAGACTAGTTCTTTTTGTTAATAAAATTAGTTTCATTATTATTTTAACTCTATGATATGGTAATTGATTTGATGTGATATTTTTGGCACGACTTAACTATTGACTAGCAGTTATTTTTGGGTTATACTTGTGCTTGTCGCTAATCGGGGTATAGCGCAGTTTGGTAGCGCGCCTGCCTTGGGAGCAGGAGGCCGCAGGTTCGAATCCTGCTACCCCGACCAACAAAAAAATTACAACGCGGGTTGGAACTAACCGGAATTTACCCGCCTGAGAAGCGCCTGTAGCTCAGTTGGATAGAGCATCTGCCTTCTAAGCAGGTTGTCGGGAGTTCGAATCTCTCCAGGCGCACCATTTATTCATTTGCAATTAAATAATGGTACTAAACAATGTACTGGCAGTATATTACCTGTTTCGCGTATTAGCAAAATACGCGTAAACAGGTATTTTGTTATACTTTGAGTGGTATATAACGAGCAACAGCATTTATTAGCTCGTGCAGATTAAATGGTTTGATTAGGATATAACTGATGCGGCCAGTTTCCAGCTCTGCCTGGATATCCAATAATTCTGCATAGGCTGACATGGCTATTACGGGTATATCCGGTACTGCGTGTTTGATGATATTCAATACTTTTATACCGTAAACACTCGGGAGTTTAAGATCGAGTAGTACGAGGCAAGGTGGATTGGCTTGAATCAGCTGCAGGGCGGCCGTGCAGTTAGATGCTAATTGTACGCTGTAGCCGGATAGAGTTAGTACCTCATTAATCAGGCATGACACGGCAAGGTTGTCCTCTACAACTAGTATATGCCCCAATTATATCCGCTCCCTTAAACTCTGCTGCATAGGTGACCATAAGCTTATGCACAAACTCATTAAAGAAGTAAAAACTTATAATCACTACGAATTATATGTCGCGAATTAAGGTACGTCAATATTCATTCAGTGATTTAAATTTACAATAGTTGATATACTAGTAGTAATAATTCGACAATGATGAGGAGTAGCATGAAAAGATTGATTAAAGAGGCTCGGATACGTAAGGGGTTTTCCCAAGAATATTTGGCCCGCCAACTGAATATTTCAGTGCGCACGTATCAAAAGATAGAATCAACGCAAGGCTACTTACCGAATGTAAAGACCGGACTTAAACTGGCGACGCTACTTGATACCAGTCCGTATGACCTCTGGAGCATAGAATGAGTTAAATAAATTGTTATCCGCCTCCTCGTTGGAATTAAGGTAAACGTAGGAGGAGTTTTCATTTTTAGGGGATAGAATTTAGCATTTGACTAAACTAGTTCAATTAGTATATACTATTTGTTGACACTTATTTAGGGTTAAGATATAACATTGATTTTTGTGCCGACCTGTTCGAAATAAGGACTTGCTTTTTTAAGGTTTTTGAGTTAAAATCGTGTTTGTCGCAAATCCTAGTCTGGCTGATCAAAACATGGTGGATGTGGCGAAGTGGTTAACGCACCGGATTGTGGTTCCGGCATTCGTGGGTTCGAGACCCATCATCCACCCCATTTGTGTACCAACGGTTTCCTGCCGTCTCTATATTGGGGTGTCGCCAAGCGGTAAGGCACCAGACTTTGACTCTGGCATGCGTTGGTTCGAATCCAGCCACCCCAGCCATTTAACAAACTAAATATTTTGCGGGAGTGGCGGAACTGGCAGACGCACCAGATTTAGGTTCTGGCGGGTAACACCGTGGGGGTTCAAGTCCCTTCTCCCGCACCATTTATACAGGGTTACAAGCTATATTTTAAGCTATACGGAATTTTAAGCAGCTTATTCGAGCAATCGAGTAGGCTGCTTTTTGGCTATTATTTTGGATGTGTAAAAACGCCGCTTCGGCATCATGCCGAGCGGCGTCTGTTGGAAATTTGAGTTTTAAGAGGCGCGACTGCGTGCCATTCGGGAATTTGCTTGCATTTGGCCGGACGCCTGATATACCTTGTAATTGTTGGTAGCAGTTGCAGAACTGGGTTGAAATGTATCGCCATCTGAATTAGCGATAACCCCAGGCGCTTGCGACTGATGTCGCGGTGCAGCTGTGCGACGTGATTGCGCATTGTGGCGGAAGTTAGAGACGGAATTAAGGGATCCCGCTCCAATACTAGATGGGGCAATAGTGCTGGCTGATATAATGTTCATGGTGCACCTCCAAGTAGCTATGCGATTTAGCCTTGTTCTCCATGCCATAATAATAACGTAAAATATGCCAATAAAGGTATGTTTCATATAAAATAGTTGTGAATTTTGTAAGAAGTTTTTTCAGGATCAACCTGCCTTAAAACGCTGGACATTTGTCGAATATGCAGGTAATATGTACATAAACATAATTGCATAGAGCATTGTGAATTTTCTGACAATGGCAAACTCGCCTAAAGGCGAGGACGCAAAGCTTCGGGTCTAAGGTGATTTTTCATCATGACGGCTGGGCTGCCGAAATTTAATGTCGGTGTCGCCGGGCAGGATTTGTGCGTGGCGACTTTTTATTTGCTTTTTTGGCCTTGACGGGCAGCAGTGTAGGCTTATTTTTTATGGAAGTGAGACAAGTAGCATATGAACAAAACCTCGGTCAAAGGCGTGCCAAAGATTTTTTTATCACCTATGGGTTTTTTAACCTTAACTATAGCATCGATATTTATAGCGTTTAGCTT
>JAJXUE010000039.1 GCA_021783135.1 Bacillota bacterium
CCGATCTTTGGGCACCTAAAGCTTTACGAATCCCAATTTCACGCGTCCGCTCCGTAACTGATACCAGCATAATATTCATAATGCCAATACCCCCGACACCAAGCGAAATTCCGGCCACAGCACCGACAATATAGGTTAAAATACTGGCAATCTTATCTGCCGCACTGACCATCTGTGCCACATTAAAGGCTTCGTAACGATCAACCGTGCTATGCCGGCGATTTAAAATCGCCTTGGCTTTATCGATCGTAGGTTGCACCGTATCCTTGCTGATTGCGGAGGCTTCCAACTGGTCAATCCGTTGCGTGGCAAAGATGTCCGACCAAGTTGTCCAGGGTATATACATATAATTACGTTGGGGGCCCACATTGAATTGGGCAAAAACGGATTTTTCGCGCTGAATCACGCCAATAACCCGCACAGGTGTATTGTTAATCAGAATTTGATTGCCTAGTGGATTAATGCCGCCAAACAAGGCATTCGCCAGCCCTGCATCGATAACTGCCACGCGCCGTCTGCCCTCGATATCATCGGTGCTGAAGAATTGACCGGGACTGACCGTACGATTATGCAACGTTACAAAAGGAGGGGTTGTCCCCACCACCACCGCCTCAGTCTTACGCTCGTTTGACTCCGCATCCGCATACTCTACACTGGAAGGGGCAATAAGTTTAATGGTACTTAGCGCATTCTGGAGGGCAGTTGCATCTTGCAACGTTAACCGCTCGTTCGGCGCAATACTTTCTGTACCTACACTGCGCACATACAATATAAACAAGTTTGAGCCGCTCTTTTCCATTTCGCGATTAATGGCCGCTTTGCCACCTTGTCCAATCGCAACCACGGCAATCACCGCAGCAATCCCAATTACGATACCGAGCATGGTTAGCACAGCCCGCAATTTATTAGCCCAGATCCCCTCCACGGCAACCCTGATACTTTCCCCTAAATCCACTTAATCCACCCTAACTTTTAACCCGGTATAAAGATCATTAGTAGGATCAAGCACTACTAAATCCCCCTCATGCAGGCCTGAAGTAATTTCTGCATTCACATCACCCATAATACCTGTCGTAACCGCAACCTGCTGAATAACATTATTTTTAACAACATATACATAACTTTTGTTGTCCAGACTAAAAATCGCTTCGAGCGGCACCTGTAAAACTGCTGGTTTAGCAACCGTAGTTATCGCCAAGCTCACCGTAAACCCCGGCTTAAGCGCGGGGTCACCTTTGGTAACGCTTACGACAATCGGTACCGTGGTTTGAATTCCCTGCGTTGTAGGCTCGGACTGAGCCATAGGCGCCACGGAACTGACCGTACCCGCAAATTTCTTGTTACCCAGCGTAACTCCGGTAATCACTACCGGTTGTCCTATCGCAAGTTTCCCTGCATCAACCTCATTGATATTAGCTTTAATACTGAGGCTGGACAAATCGCCCACCACAACCAGTTGGCTTTGCGGTAACGCCGCTTGATTGGCTTGCACGTTTACCGCCAGAACTGTTCCGGCAATTGCCGCCGTAATGCGTGTAGCCTTTTGTTGATTCTGGAGTACTGCCAATGCACTCTGCGCCTGTTTGACCATGCTTTGCGCCTGATATTGTGCATTCTTGGCGTCAGTCACCACGGAAGCCAACAAATCCGGCGTTATCGCACCCTGCAAATTCCCTAAGCCGGGGATGAGATTAGGAGGTACGGCAGAGCCGGCAGTAAGCTTTGCCAGTTCGTCAAGCCGTGAATTTGCCGCAGCGGCATTAGCTGTCGCCACATTCACCGCAGCTTGCGCCTGTTGTACCTGCAAATCGATTGCCGTAGAATCCATTTGCAGCAGCAAATCGCCTTTAGCAACCTTTTGCCCTACGGCAACCCCCACACTTTTGACCAGGGTGGGTGCCACTACACCTACTATCTGCTTGTGCAAAGTATCTACCGTACCCGTTGCATAAACCATAGACGCTATGCTGTGGCGTCCTACCTTAATAACCTTGAGCGAAGGTATGTTAGCCTGTTGCTGCCGATAAACGTAAAATCCCACCGCTGCAGCAATTATTAAAATTACGCTCCCTAGTACTACCCATTTTTTCATGCGCTACTCCAATTATTTAGTATCAACTGTTCTTTAATTAATCTTAGCACATTATTTACCAAAACCGAAATTTAAGCATAAATCCTCCTTAGCGTGACCATTTTCGCGCGTATGGAATAAATTGCTAGTAGCACATTAGTGGAATTCGGGGAGGTAATCGACTTGCCAGATCAGTTGACCGAGGCTGCTTTAGCCAACGCCCGTGAATTTGTCCGGGAAGGGATAGCCCACATAACCGGCCAACAAGCTGGCTGTCCCTCGCGTTTCTTGGTGTCATCTGCCCCTGTCCCAACTGCGTTAGCCATGCTGGCACTGACTGCCTCAGGCCCAGTATATACCGCCAATATTGCCCAAGGGCAAAGTTATCTGTTGAGTACCCAACACGAGGACGGTTGGGGCAATACACCGGCCGAGCCAAACTGTGAGCTGGCAACCGCCATTTGCCACAAAGGCTTAGCAGCAGCGGAATCTCCCTCAACCGTTAACGGTTTAATCTATGATGCGGCTTATCTTATCGCCCGAACCTGGACCCAGGACTTTGACCGCTTAGCCCCTGGCTGGCTGCCCAAACAAGGCTCTGCACTCATTAAATTTCTCGAGGCCTTCACCGGCAAACAGCTCGTTCCCAGCCTAGAAAACTTGGGCCTGAAAGATTTGGCATCGATTTCGCATTTTATGCCACCCTACGGCCGGCCCACCATCTTGGCCGTAACCCTAATCAAAGAGTTTTATCGCCAAGGACTAAGCCGCGAGGTAGCCCGGGCCAGTGGTGAGTTGCTAGAGTGGATCTCTCCCAACGGCTCCTGGTGTGAGGATATTGTCGTAACCTCTCTTGCCATAATGGCTCTGCATTTGACCGGCAACGCTACGGCTGCTGTAAATGCCGCCGCATGGTTGTGCGCCAGCCAATATGATAATGGCGGGTGGCCATCATTTAACCAATTGACCAACTGGTCCGTTGCTTGGGCTGCTGTAATTCTCGGGCCACAAGATCATAATTTGCGCCAGGCAGCAACCGCCTTTCTCCAAGCGGCGGCCAACCAGGATGGTAGTTTCGGGACTGCAGCACCTCACTCGTATCCTGACCTTGATGATACTGCCATATCCCTGTTAGGCCTTGCCCAAAACCCCAAGCTAAACTCAACTACCCTTGATAAAACTAGTCGGCTGTTGCTTAAACTGCAAAACTGGGATGGTAGTTGGGGTACTTTTCCCTCATTTACCGGAACTCCACCCGAGTGCACCTGTGACTTTCCGGTCTACATCAAGAGTGAAGATGTCACAGTACATGTCATTCAAGCTTTGTTGCAAATAGGATTACCCAAAGCCAACCCCGCTATTACTAAAGCAGTAACCTGGTTAGTTAAGCGACAGCAGCCTGACGGAACCTGGAATTCAACTTGGTTCCTGGGTAAGACCTATGCCACAGCACAGGTCTTAGATACCCTGGTAGAGCTGATACCCGATAGTGCGCCCGTGCAAAAAGGCGTTGCCTTCTTGCGTGCCAAGCAGTGTGATGGACATTGGGATATGCGGTCCGCCGGCGAAGCGGGGCTGGCCTTGTACACCCTCTTGAAGGCCGGCGAACCGCCGCATAGTGCCACAATCCAGTCCGGACTGCGCTATCTGCGCAGTATCCAAAAAACTGACGGATCTTTCTACCCCTCCTACAGCGGCTTCTACGCCAGCCGTCTCTACTATGAAGAACCCTTGTCCGAAGCTATGGCTGCGCTTAGGGCTATGGCAAAATATTTAGATATGCTTGATGCCAGCGGCCCAAATTAGGCAAAAAAAAGCGCGCATCTGTTTCCTCTGCGCGCGCTTTTCCTCGTACTATCTTCCGCTGTCCTCGCCTGGTTGGCGAGGTTATTCTTTTTGCAACAACTAATCGATAAAATCAAATTCTAAATCCGCTAGGCGAACCTTACTGCCGTCCTTAGCACCTGCCTCGCGCAAAGCGGCTTCCACTCCCATCGCCCGCAAGATGTTTTGAAAACGGTTTATACCACCTTCGGTTTCAAAGTTAGTCATTGCCACGTGCCGTTCCAGTTCCCGGCTTTTCACGACAAAAACTCCATCCTCAACCTTAATGCTGAAGCGTTGTTCAGGTTCAACCTTGACCAGCCTCGCCGCTTCTGCCTGCACAGGTTCCGGTGCCGAAACCTTAATATATTCCAACAACTGCCCGACTCGCTGCATTAGCGCCTGAACCCCTTGACCCGTAGCAGCCGAGATTGGAAAAATCTCCGGCTCATCACCTAATTCCGCCCGTAGCTGCCCTAAGCTTTCCTCGGCTCCAGTCAAGTCCATCTTATTCGCTGCAATAATTTGCGGACGTTGGGCCAGCTGCGGATTATACAGTGCCAATTCCCGCATGATTATGTGATAATCCTCGACAGGATTACGTGACTCGCTGCCCGCAACGTCCAACACGTGGATAAGTAACCGAGTGCGTTCCGTATGACGCAGAAAATCATGACCTAATCCTGCCCCTGTATGCGCCCCTTCAATAATACCGGGAATGTCGGCAATAACAAAACTTATCCCGTCTGCCAAATCAACAACGCCCAAGTTAGGAACTAAAGTCGTAAAATGATAATCCGCAATCTTCGGTCTGGCCGCCGAAACTTGGGCAATCAACGTCGACTTGCCGACATTTGGAAATCCGACTAGACCCACATCTGCCAATACCTTGAGCTCCAAGACCAACCATCTTTCTTGCCCCGGTTCTCCTTTTTCGGACGTAGTTGGCGCTTTGTTCGTATTACTCATAAAGCGCGCATTCCCTCGTCCGCCCCGGCCGCCTTGGGCTACAATAATTGCTTGCCCATCATAAACAATATCGGCAAGTATTTCCTTTGTTTCACTATCGCGTATCACCGTACCCACAGGTACCCGGATGCTCAAGCGCTCGCCGCGTTTGCCGTGCATGTTTTTTCCTTGACCATGTTCGCCCCGCTCAGCCTTGTAATGCCGTTGATAGCGAAAGTCAGCGAGAGTCCACAGCCCCTCGTCACCAACAAATTCTACATCACCGCCACGACCGCCGTCGCCACCGCTCGGCCCGCCTTCGGGTACATATTTTTCGCGTCGAAAAGCAACGGCCCCTGAGCCTCCGTCGCCCCCTTTGACATATACCTTTGCCTCATCATAAAACACTGTTACATCACCCTAAAATTATACTTCCATCCACATTCATACTGTCTGACGCATCTTTACCTCTGCCAAGATTTTCAACCTCTGCTCCCAGTTGACGCAAATTTGCCGCAGCATGCTCCAAGAGTTCCTGGTTTACCCCACGCACCCTTAAGGTCAAACGATTATGACCCCCTGCTGACTGTAAGCCCAATTCAACCCCTGCCGCAGCGGTGATTAGGTCGCGGACGATTTCCATGCTCTTACTTTGTTCCAGCGTCCAAGGCGGACATAGGCTTGACTGTGGCAGGTTAACCGCAAACACTACGTCATGCTCAGCACATCGACGAGCCAATTCCAGCAGTTCCAGGGCCATTTCCGGCGGCCTCGCCTGTGCCAACGGAGCCATCTGCACCGCCTGTTCTGCCGCCTGACGCAAATAATCCAACGCCGCCTGACCTTTCCCTAACTGGATATAACCCATGGCCACTTGAAAGTGGTTAAGAAAATCATGTCTTTGCAATCGATACAGATCTAATAATTGCGCCAAATTTTCCCCTTGGTTAGTTTCCACCACACCGCCCTCTTTCATCCGCCGGCCTTAATTAACACTGTGCTAAATCGGACAAAGACCTCCGGGATTCTCCCGGAGGTCTTCCATTAAGCATTAATTACTTCGCGCTGACAGTTACCCGCTCCGGGTAAATGCTGACTTGCTTGCGGTCCTTACCTTTACGTTCAAACCTAACATACCCATTTGCAACAGCAAACAAGGTATCATCTCCACCCCTGCCGCAATTGACACCGGGATGGAACTTGGTACCGCGCTGGCGTACGATTATGCACCCGGCATTAACGTACTGGCCGTCGCCACGTTTTACACCCAAACGTTGGGCGTTACTGTCACGACCGTTACGCGAGCTACCAACACCCTTTTTATGGGCAAAAAGTTGTAAATTCATGTTTAACATGGAGTCCACCTCCTTTGTTCAAAGCTTATATACCGAGAGCCGTAACTACTACGAATCTCTTTTAACCCCAGTAGCATCGTACCTAAGATCACCTTGGCTATCAACTGCGACTCCGGCGCGAGCTCACCCGGCAACCTGCACACCAACTTACCGTCGGTTTCATCGCTGTCCGGTTTTTCACTTAAATACGCCTCAAGTCCGTTGACCGCACTAATCGTCAGCGCAGAAATAGCAGCGCAAACAATATCCTCGCCCGCTCGTGCAAACCCCGCATGCCCCTCTACCTGAAAGGCTCGGATTTCGCTCCGTTCGTCGAGGTAAGTGATTACTTTAACCATTAGGCCTCAATACTTTCCACTACTACTTTGCTGAACGGTTGACGATGACCTTGTTTACGGCGATAGTTTTTCTTAGCTTTGTACTTAAAAATTATCAGCTTAGTTCCTTTACCATGCTCCATAACCTTAAGTACCGCCTTAGCACCCGCCACAACAGGCGTACCAACTTGTACACTACCGTCCTTCTCCACCAAGAGAACCTTGTCAATGGCAACCGAGTCACCGACATTTGCTTCCAGTTTTTCAACTTTGAGCACGTCACCCTGCTGAACACGGTACTGTTTGCCACCGGTTTCAATTACTGCGTACATCTATACATGCACCTCCCCACAATCCTAGACTCGCCTATGCCAGGTAAGCAAACGCAAATTTGCTTTTCAAAAACCTGTTTCGTGCGGTTGAGGCATGAGACTGCCTACATTTAAAAATTATATCACACTCAAGTTAGCCCTGTCAATTTTAAATTTTTTACCCTTATACCTGTTTAGCACGGGCAGAAGTGCGCTGCAGCTTGGTAATTTTAACTTTAACCTTTTGTCCAACCAGGCAGCCCCCGCCGTCAACATTAATTACAAACCCGTTGACCCTAGCAATCCCTGCTTCCGGGTATAAGGCGTGGGGTTCTTCTATCCGTACCTCCAACTCCTGTCCAACACTAAGCGGCCCCTTGGCCTGTTCCAGTTCTATCAGGGAATGCAAGGCCTCGATAGCATATTGATCAATTTGCAAACAATCCACCCCCCGCACCGACAAACGGGTATCAAGTTTTCTTTCTAATTCGGCCAGACCATGTCCGCCACTGCCAATGAGGTAACTGGCCACGAGTGGGTGTGACTCCACCTTAAATCCAGGTGCCTTGGTCCGCTGCACAACCTGTAGCAGTTCATCTTTAATCCTTAACCCGATCGTCTCCTCCGATAGCACTTTACCTGAACCGTCACAATTCGGGCAGCACCGCGACATGACACTCTCCAAGCTTTTGCGCACTTTTTTGCGGGTCATTTCAACCAAACCCAACTGAGTTAAGCCGAGCACATTTGTTTTGACTTTGTCCTTTTTGCACTCATGCTCCAAAGCTTCTAAGACCTGCGCCTGATTCTCCGCAACTTGCATATCGATGAAATCAATCACGATGATTCCGCCAATGTTACGTACGCGCAATTGACGCGCAATTTCCAGTGCCGCCTCTAAATTTGTGGCTAACACCGTATCTTCAAGGTTAGTGGTGCCGACATATTTGCCGGTATTAACGTCGATTACTGTCAAGGCCTCCGTCTGGTCGATAACCAGATATCCACCGGATTTTAACCAAACCTTTTTGCGCATGGCACGTTGAATTTCCTGCTCAATGCCATAATCCCCAAACAAATCCGCTTGTTCGCGCAGGGCAATCTTGCCCCGCAAATCTGGGGTGAGAGTCTCGACTGTGTCCAGCAGTTTCTCATACACAAAACGATTATTAACTAGAATTTGCGCCACATCTTCCGTAAACATATCGCGTGCAATTCGCTGCACAAGCTCCAGGTCTTGGTGAATCAAAGCTGGAGGAGCATAGTTCATTGCCTTAGCTTTGATTTTTTGCCACACTCCCACCAGACTTTGCACATCTTGGGCTATATCATCCGCATGCAGATTTTCCGCGACCGTCCGCACTATTAGTCCCATGCCGGGCGGCTTCAAGCTGGCCGCCAGAGCCTTAAGTCTCTCCCGTTCATCCTCGTGCTCAATCCGCCGCGAGATACCAATATAATCTACCGTAGGCATCAGCACTAAATATCGACCGGGCAACGTAATATTAGTGGTTATTCTGGCGCCCTTGGTACCCACCGGTTCCTTCATGATTTGAACTAAAACCTCTTGCCCTGTTTTTAGGATGTCCTGAACATGTAGATCGCTCTCTTCGATTAAGGGTTCCCCTTCTTCACTTAATCCCCGCGGCGGTATCGCATCGCCTACATACAAGAAAGCGTTTTTTTCCAAACCGATAGTGACGAAAGCAGCCTGCATCCCGGGCAAGACATTTTCCACGCGGCCCTTATAGATATTGCCGGCCAAACGCTGGCTAAGCGAACGCTCAATATAGAGTTCACTTAACACCCCATCATCCACTACTGCCACTCTGTTTTGTTCTTCACTTGATTGGACCAGGATTTCCTTCATACGGCTACCCCCAACTATAAATCCATTGGGGACTTCATCCCCTGACCGTCACAAATAAAGATACCGTTTCTGTGCACGCGGATGCCATCTACATCTAGTGGCAAATCACCGAATTCGCGCAGTACAGCTACCACTTCCACTGGTTTGACACTACCTTGGTTGCCGAGCACAACTTCCAATTCAAGCTCCAGCCATTCCGCACTCACCTGACCACTCAGCTTCCGCAAGTATGGTTTTAGATCCTTGTCCTGTCGTCCCTTATTTTTGGCGTAGCGCACATAAGGGATTGAGTCCTGCCCAACAAAGCGTTGCAGTACCTCGGTAAACTTGGCTTGGGTCAGTGGCAGCAAGAGCGGAACCTTGATCTGATAGCAGGTACAATTCAATACAGCCATCAGCGCTTTGGTGTACATGGGTATTTCCTTCACCTCAAGCAAGGCAATGCCGGGCGGCAGCTGTTCCGTGAGCCTAGTCCCGAATTCCTGCGGCGGCATCTCCTCCGCCAAGTCAATATCGACGTATTCACGTACGCTAGTTGCCCCTAACGCTAAGGCCGAGCCAAAAGACATCTTAGGATGCGGATTAAACCCTTCCGAAAAAGCCATGGGTAACTCGGCGCGGCGCATCGCTCGCTCGAAAACCTTAGTTAAGTCTAAGTGACCGATAAATTTAGCCGCATCTTGTTTGGCAAAAGCCGCTCTAATTCGCAACCGTGCCACCGCCTTTTAAATCAATCTTCACGTCCAGTTCCTGACACACACCGCAAACATAACAATCATTGTGACGACAGTCACTGGTAGTGGTGCCCTTAATAGCCTTTTGGTGTTCGGCGGCTAAAAAGCGTTTGCTGACCCCGCTGTCAATGTGGTCCCAAGGCAGTAGTTCATCATACTCCAAAACTCGGTTGGCATAAAAATGAGGGTCAAGACCCGCCTCCTGCAGCGCTTCCAGCCAGGCAGCGTTCTTAAATTGCTCCGACCATCCATCAAATTTACACCCTTTGCTATGCGCAATTGCCAGAGCCTTACCTAATCTGCGATCTCCTTTGGCAAAAACTGCTTCCAAAAAACTAGTCTCGGAGTCATGCCACTTATACCGTATTCTGCGATCGCGCAATTTCCCGCGCAGGTACTCTTGCTTAGCCCGTAGGGAGGGGATATTTTCCTGTGGTTCCCACTGAAACGGTGTGTGCGGTTTTGGCACGAAGGAAGAGGTGCTTACCGTTACAGTAACGTTCCGGCGACCGGCCTCAATTCCGATATCTGCTACCTTTTTGGCCAAGGCGGCAATTCCTTCTATATCTGCCTGTTCCTCTGTCGGCAACCCAATCATAAAATAAAGTTTAATGCTGGACCAGCCCTTGCTGAAAGCGGACCGCGCAGTTCTAATTAAATCTTCTTCACTGACGTTCTTATTAATTACATCGCGCAAACGCTGCGTGCCCGCTTCGGGCGCAAAAGTGAGTCCCGTTTTGCGCACCTTTTGCACCTCTTCCGCTAAACCCACATCGAAAGAATCGATGCGTAGCGAGGGGAGTGATACCCCTACTCCTTTGGCACCGTATTCTTGTACGAGAGTGGTGACAACAGGCTGCACGCACGTATAATCGCCTGTAGACAGACTTGTCAACGCGACTTCATCGTATCCCGTTGCTGCCAATTGGGCTTGAGCTTGGCGCAATAAAGTCTCCGGAGTGCGTTCGCGCACCGGCCGGTACAACATTCCAGCCTGACAAAACCTGCAGCCGCGCGAGCACCCGCGCAAAACCTCAAGCATGACCCGATCGTGCACAATTTCCATCGCTGGTACAATCGCCGCCTCCGGAAAATAAGCCTGATCCAAATCGCGCACAATTCGTTTGCTGATTGTCGCGGGAACATCATCTCGTACCGGTTTAAACGCCTTAATCCGTCCGTCTGCCTGATATTCCACACTATAAAACGACGGTACATAGATCCCGCCTATTGCGGCAGCCCGAGCCAAAAGAGTAGCTTTATCCCAACCCTGTTGCTTGCCTTGGCTAATTAAAGCCAACAGTTCCGGCAATTGTTCTTCGCTCTCTCCAATGAGAAACATGTCAATAAAATCAGCTAATGGTTCGGGGTTATAGGCACAAGGTCCACCGGCTATAATTAAGGGATCTTGCTCACTGCGCTCGGCACTATACAGTGGTATACCGCTTAAATCAAGCATATTCAAAATGTTGCTATAGCTCATCTCATACTGCAAAGTAAAACCAACCACATCAAAATCCCGCAGCGGACGGCCTGATTCCAGGCTCAACAGCGGAATTTCATAGCGACGCATTTGCTCCTCCATGTCAATCCATGGCGCAAACACGCGTTCCATTACATAGTTGTCATAACTATTTACCAAGTGATAGAGTATCCGCGTACCTAAGTGGGACATACCCACTTCATAGACATCAGGAAAAGCAAAGGCCATTTTGACCTCGGCTTGCTGCCAATCCTTGTGTACAGCATTCCACTCGTTACCAATATAGCGAGCAGGTTTGATTACTTTCGGCAAAATCCTACTTTCCATAACCTGCCATATTTGTGCATGTGTCAGTTCCGCCATATGAATCCTCCCAGAGCTTATTATAAAGATATTATTGTAGCAGATACAGAAAGAATATTCCAGATACTGCACAGTCTTCTACATAAGTTGCCCGAACTCCTGCTATGTCCGGCGATCCACCTCACCCACCGGGTAATCAATGCCCTGCTCAAACATAGCCTGGATGAGCTGGGTCTCAGTCAAGATGGCCGCAAGTTTAAACTCTGAGTTGACCACATGCACAATCGTAAACTGCTGCGGCAAAATACGTTTAATAACCTCTTTAACCGGGTAGTCCGACCGCACCGCCAGCGCATGAGTAGGCAAAACTCCCTTTTTCAACAATTCGTTTTGCTTGTGACGTAGATAACGCAAAAACACGAATTGGGCGGAATTTTCCTCCTTGCGCGCAGCCAAGTACACCAAGATACCGATCAAAACAGGACTAAAATCGTTATATTGGAGCAACAAACCAACCACTCCGCCTAGAGATAGGACTATCCCCCCTATCTGTCCGGCCCAAGCAGCGTTACGGGTTGCTTTGCGATAACCTATTTTACGTGTCAACCAAGCTCGCAGCACCCTGCCTCCATCTAAAGGCAAGATGGGAATAAAGTTAAACAAGGCTACCGTAAGATTAGCCTTGATAAAAAAATCGCATAGCTCACGCCCCAACCAGCCGGTTTGTCCAAGTACAATGCCGGCTAAAGCCAAAAGCAAGTTGCTGGCCGGTCCGGCCACAGCGACCCAAGTTTCAATTACAGGGTCAATTTCAAATAAGCCTTCCACGCGCGCAACCCCGCCAAAAGGAAGCAGCTCTACCGACTTCACCTCGATACCATAGCCTTTAGCAACGAGGATATGCGCCCATTCATGGCAAAAAACCAAGGCGAAGACCGCGACTGCCTGCAGCCACACTCCCAAGCCGACATACATTGCCAGTACCAGCAGGAAAAAGGGACTAAGCCAAAGTTGTACTCCGAAAATGCGTAATATTTTCATCTAGCTACCTCGGCTAAAGCCTTGACAGTGGCAAGATATTAAGTGACTGAGGGTCAATCGGCGTGTTGGCGCGCCAAACCTCCCAGTGCACCCATGGCCGCTTGTAGCTTGCCGTCAAACCCAGCATACCCAGCGCGCTCCCTTTGTCCACCTTTTGGCCTTGCCGCACCTCAAGTTGGGCGAAGTTGGCCAAGAGAGACACCAACCCGGCACCGTGATCTATTTTGACATAGAGTCCCCGGTCAGCATCATTTCCTACCACGGTCACTGTGCCGGCCATTGGTGCAACGACCACCGTACCAAGTGGAGCAGCCAAGTCAACTCCCCGACTGCTGCCTATACCGAACTTAACAACTACTGTGCCTTGCACTGGCATAATTGCGTCAGGACCGGTTTGGGCCGCCGGCACTGTCTTTTCTACTCCCATTATGCCCCTCGTTAGTTGATTTAAAGCGACACTATAGTCATTAGTTGGCGCGAGAGCGACTTGAAAAGTCTTAAAAATCAACACGGAAGCTGCATCATGACTGTATTTAGCCGATAACACGACAAATAGCAGCAATACTGCCAGCACAGTCTGTTTTTGCACCTTGCTTAAAAAATCAAACGAGAAATTCCGCCGCTTTCGGCCCGATCTACCGCGGCCCCGCCGCAGCTCGTCGTCCCAGTCCTGTTCCCATTTATCATTACGTTGCACGGCTCTCCCCCCTCCTAGATATATATGGGGACAGGCCGTCAAACATGCTCAAAACATCAGTCGTTCACGCCGTAAGCTCACATTGATTACCAAGCCAATCGCCAAGAGGTTACTCCACATCGCACTCCCGCCATAGCTAACGAGCGGCAAAGGAATGCCGGTCACAGGCATAATCCCTGACGTCATCCCGACGTTAACCAGAACATGGAAGGATAACATTGCCACCACACCGGTAACAATCAACGCTCCGAACTGATCATGCGCGTTCATAGCTACGCCTATCGCTCGCAAGAGCAGTATCAAGTACAAAAACAATAAGGTAACGGATCCAATAAACCCAAATTCCTCGCCCACAATGGAAAAAATGAAATCTGTATGATGCTCCGGCAAAAAGTTAAGCTGGCCCTGCGTCCCATCACGATAGCCTTTGCCCCACATGCCACCGGAGCCGATCGCAACCATGGACTGCATGACTTGATAGGAGTCGCCGCTAACGTTCATAGTTTTCGGTGCCGGGCTCAAAAAGGTGGTTATTCTTTGCACCTGGTAATCTTTTAAAGGAATGGGCAGGCCAAACTGGGTATGGGCAAACACAGCTCCGGCCGCAAGGGCAAAAATGAGCACAAAGATAGTAAAAAGTTTAATTGGATTGGCGCCCCCCACCAACATAATGCCGATCATAATTGCCACAAAGACCAATCCTGTCCCCAAGTCAGGCTGTAGCATGATCAGAACCATTGGTAGTCCGATGTACAAAAAGGCCGGCAAAAAGTCCTTAAAGGTGTTAAGCTTACCCTTACGCTGCGCGATAAAGTCGGCAAAGCAGATAATAATTAACACTTTGGCAAATTCTGACGGCTGAATACTAACACTCGACGTAATCGCGATCCAGCGCGAAGCTCCCTTGGCCTGTTCACCAAACAGCAATACCGCGAGCAGCAGGGCGACATTAATACCATATAACCACCACGCCAATTTGCGCAGCACCTGATAATCAAGCAAGGACAGCAAAAGCACCAGCCCAATACCGGATGCAATCCACACGAGCTGCAGTTTAAGATAATAGTATGGATGGATATTATTCAATGTAATCGAAGCCGTGCTCATTACGAGCAAACTAACGCCCAGTATCATCATGGCTACAAGAATAAATAAGTAGTCCAAATTGCGCATCATACGCTTATCTATCATTATTAGACCTCCAGGCAGCTGTTTCGACAAAAATTTCTATCGCTTAATTATACGCCCCGAGGAAAAGCTGCGTAAACAGGAAAAAACGCCTAAATGGCGTTTTCACTGCCTTTTATTTTCTAACTTTTAAGAAGCATTTGAGGCGTAGTTACGCTTCATCCTAAGAACCGGAATATTAGCTACCAAGGCCACCGTATTATCTTCCTGATTTAGAGCTACCTCTAAGCCGGCTTGATCGATGTCCATATATTCGGAAATCACTCTGATTAAGTCCTCTTTCAGCGCATTTAACATTTCGGGTGAAACGTTGGCCCGATCATGCACTAATACCAAGCGCAGTCTCTCCGTGGCCACATTCTTTGAACTGCTTTCCTTACCAAACATGCGACTAATAAAATCGAACATTGCCATATACATACCTCCCAACGGTTAACCAGAATTCTACTTAATCCCCATAAGTTTTTTCAGCTTAGAAACCAGACCGTCAGCTTCCTCCAAGTTCATCAAGGCTACATCTTCACCTGTAATCCGCTTAACTATATTGCGATAGGCCTGACCGGCCTTGGAGGTTTGCTCTAACACAGCAGGCTCTCCTCTATTGGTAGAAATGACAATAGCTTCGTCTTCCGGTACAACTCCAAGAATCTTAATTGCCAAAATATCTTCCACATCCACGATATTCATCATATCGCCCTTTTTAACCATGGCTGGTCGCAACCTGTTAATAATCAGCATTGGATCGTGCAACTCCGCGGCCTCCAGCAAACCGATAATTCTGTCCGCGTCACGCACCGCGCTTATTTCCGGATTAGTAACGACAATAGCTCTTTCCGCAGCCGCAATTGCATTCTTAAAACCTTGTTCAATTCCGGCCGGGCAATCGATAACTATGTAGTCAAATTCCGGCTTCAAGTTACCCACCAATTCCTTCATCTGGTCCGTGTTCACTGAGTTTTTATCTTTAGTTTGCGCAGCAGGCAAAAGAAATAGATTTTCAAAACGCTTATCCTTGATTAGAGCCTGTTTTAAGCGGCAATTACCCTGGACCACGTCAACAATATCATACACAATCCGATTTTCCAAACCCATAACAACATCCAGATTCCGCAGGCCGATATCAGTGTCAATCATTACAACCTTATAGTTTAGTGCCGCCAAACCTGTACTTATATTAGCGGTAGTGGTAGTTTTACCTACCCCTCCTTTACCGGATGTAATTACTATTACTTCACCCATTAGAAAATTTACCCCCTTTTAATCTACCCTATCGGGTACGCGCTTGCCGCTCACTAGGTACATATCTTTCAATCGTTACGACACCGTCTCTGATTCTGGCTATTTCCGGTACATCAGGCTCTTCCATGGCCTCGTCCGGCGCACGGGTGATTTGATCGGCAATGCGCAATTGCATCGGTTTTAGTCTAAGTGCCGTTACTACCGCATCAGGGTCACCCGCCGCACCTGCATGTACGACCCCGCGCAAGGCTCCCATAACCAGCACATTACCTCCGGCAATTATCTCTGCGCCCGCATTTACATCCCCCATCACAACCACATTGCCATCATAGTTCACACTTTGACCGGAACGCAAGGTTTTATTAATTAATAAGGTATGTTCATCCGCATAGGGGTGAATCTTGTGTCCACTACTTGCTGCTTCGGAACTCATACTGTTCTCCCTTATGCCGGTAGCCGCTTTCAGAGTGGGGCTACTGTTACTTACACGTTTTAATTCAAGCTTAAACGACTTAAGCAAATTTTCCAGCTCGCCGATTTCTTCCGGCGCCACCTCGCGCGTGCCAAAATCGCATATAACTTGAGCCCCTGCCAGAAAACTCTGCGAGTCAGAAAGCTTTTGTGCAATCTCCTGTTTGAGAATTTGAAAGTCTAATCCAGGGTCCAGATGCAGGAAAATACCTTCCCGACTACCCTTAATTGATACAGAATCTTGCTTTATCAAAATTTCTTAGTCCCTTCGACTCAGACTTATGCTTAAACGGTATATAAATTCTACAGAGAGAGATTAAATCCCTCCCAGCAAAAGAAAAAACGGGGCATTTTTTCCCCGTTGCACCTGGCAAATTTAGCATATCAAGCACCTAATTCTTCGGCAGCATGCCCTTTTCCTTATAATACTGATAAAATGCAGCATCCGCCACTACTCCGGCAGAATTACTACCCCATTCCGCATGCTCAATTACCCCCGCAAAGGCAATCTGTGGGTTGTTATAGGGGGTAAAGGCAACAAATGTACCGTTGTATTCATTGGCGCCGGCCGTGCCTTTTGAGCCTAGCTGGGCCGTCCCTGTTTTAGCCCCGCCAGTGAAATTAGGGATATTATTAAAAACTCCGTAGGCCGTACCAATATTGCGCGTGACCACGCCCTGCATAGCCTGTTTTATTTCATCCAACGTTTGTTGCGAAATATCTACGCCGTTAAGTTGCTTAGGTTCATTCTGCAGTACGACCTTACCATCAGGCGCAATAACCTTATTGACTAAATAAGGCTGCATGTGATGGCCACCATTAGCAATCGTGGCCACATAATCAGCCAATTGCAAAATTGTATACTTGTTATCCCCTTGGCCAATTGAAGTATTGTAAGTGTCAAACCATTGCCAGCCGGCTTCCCATTTGAAATTTTGGTTATAGGTATAGATAGCATTCTGCTTATTCAGGTTGTATTGTGCCTCGATTTGTTTGCGCTGTGTGTCCGTAGTGGCCTTAGCCAAATCTGCCTTATATTGCTTTTGCAACAATGCCAACGCATTTTGCAAAATTTGCTTAAGCAACGGCCCATTAAGCTGTTCTTTCCAGGCCGGGGACGGGGCTACCCCGCTGCTCTCGCCGGGAATATCCACTCCGGTGAGTTTACCCAAGCCAAACTCATGTGCAACTTGGGCCAATCTTTCCGGGTTGCTATTCATTACCAGCTCGCCTAGATGCTCAAAGTAAACGTTAATAGATAAGGCTAAGCCCTCACCCAAATCGACCTTTCCCCTTGAACCGGAATAATCGTTGCCTACCCCGGCATTCGGATGGCTTAAGCTTGCAACCGTATCGCCAAACAGAGAATTGGGTGTAATTACCCCGGCCTGCAAAGCGGCCATCCCCACGATCATCTTAAAAGTTGAACCTGGCGCATAGGTAGATTGGAATGCCCTGCTCCAACCCAACCTGGGGCTGGAGCTGGAAGAATCCCCAAAATACTGATTAAACGTAGCCTGCGAAATATCTCCGACCAGGGCGTTTGGATTCATACTGGGCTTAGAAACCATGGCGATAATTTTGCCGGTCTTCACGTCTATCACGACCGCAGCACCGGCCCCGGCCAGCGGATGGCCGTTTTTCTGCAACCCGCTGATTACACTATCCATGGCATTGCTGATAACGCCTTGCAAGTCGGAATCAATATTGAGCTGAACCGTATCTCCGACCACAGGCTTGTTGTCTTGGACTAGTTGCACGGGGCGGGCTGTATTATCTACTTCGACCACCTGCGACCCATTCTTGCCGCGCAGATATAAATCATAGGAATTTTCAACTCCCATTTGTCCAACCAAATCCCCTTGCTGGTACGTATCCGAACTCAAGCCCGCAGCCTTGGCCTTCGCCTGGAATTGTGGCAATTGGCTGGCTGAGACCTCACGCACATACCCCAGTTCATGACCCGCCATAGTTTGCAGGGGATAAGTGCGATAGGGCAGAGCCTCCACATTAATACCTGGCAACTCATCTTGATGCTCTGCCAAAATAGCCTGCAGTTGCGGCGAGATATTCTGCATAACAACTACATTTTCGTATCTGGCAAATTGCTGCATCTGAACCTTAGCTAAAATATCTTCAGTTATTTGACTTTCACTTTCGGTAGAATCACTCCAAAACGGTTTGACATAGTGCGCCAATTTACTCACTACATCTTTAAGGTTATAGCCCTGCGCTTGCTGCAGGTCCAACCAGTCCAGCGTTACAGCAAACCTTGGCTCACTGGTAGCTAATACCTTGCCCCTACTGTCGACAATATCGCCGCGTGGAGCGGGCATGACAATAGTGCGTAGAATATTACCTTTAGAATCCGCTGCATAGACACTACCCTGGACAATCTGAATTTTCCATAATTGCATCACCAAGATTGCAAATATAAGAAACACAACCAAACTAACGAAAACCAATTTAATTTTTAGCGCGTCTCTTTCTTGTTCTTCCATTTTACCCACCATTTTGGCATCTTATTTACATTGTTCAGGCATCATCTACTTCTCATGCTTAGGCCGATACCGCAAAATACCCTTAGTCAGAGACCGGTGCAACCAAGGATAAGTAAACGGCACAAGACAAGTGTTATACAGGGTAACAGCTATGATCAAGCGCAAGTTTTCCCCCAGTTGCCAGTTAAGCCCGGCAAAAAAACCGGCAAAAACCGTCATCAGTTCCCCGGCAAAAGTGGCAACCAAAGTTACCAGTAGTGCCATCACCAAGTTCTCTTCATAAATCTTCGTCGCAAACCAACCGGCAATGAAGCCTACGCACAGTAAAACCAAAGCATTAAGCCCAATATTGTAACCGATAATAAAATCTTCCAATAGCCCCAGTAAAAGTCCGAAAAAAGCTCCTTTGACCGGTCCGGTGGTAAAGGCAAAAAACACTACTAAAAGAAGTACCAAATCAGGCTTGGCCCCGGCAATTTGCAAGGAATCAAATACCGTCGATTGCAGGGCTATCGACACCAAAAATGTGAGGGCTAAACCGATGTAGCGAATCATCTATTTGCCTCCATTAAGCACAACAAAAACTTCCTCAAGGCGATCAAATTGAACCATCGGGATGATCGTGGCTTTCTTCAGCAGGCCGCCTGTTTCCAGTCTAACGTCTGAAATCGTGCCAATCGGGATGTTTTTCGGGTAGACTCCACCTAACCCTGAGGTCAGCACTAAGTCTCCCTGATTCACTTTGTCGTCTTTAGGTACGGACATAGTTAAGTCACTCTGCATGCCTTCAGAGCCTTGCTGATAACTTCCCGCAACTATACCGAACACTGCCGACCCATCACTTTGCCGCACCAGCCCGCTTACCTGACCTTCAGTGTCTAAGATCAAAATGACTTCAGCCGTATTATTGGTCACCGAAATTACCTTGCCGACTAACCCCAAGCTCGTAATGATCGCATCATTAACCTTCACCCCAGCTTGGCTGCCCCGGTTAATGACCAGGGTATGGTACCAATTGGACGGATTACGATCGATGACACTAGCGCCCAATGTCGCTTTAGTCCAAACATCGGGGGCAGTAAACTTATTTGCCATTGCTTCATAACGCATTCCCGCTAAAACTTTCTGCTTAAGTTGATTGTTTTCTTTGGTCAGTTCATCGACTTTAGTTACAAGCGTTTGGTTCTCCGCAGCCAGTTGGTTGAGGTTCCAAATGCTGACCACTCTGTCTCTTATACCGGTGGTAACTGACGTAACCCCGCTTTGCAGCGGGGCCAGAGCCTGCCTAATAAAGCTGCCGACAGGATTGGGAAAATTATTGCCGATACCCGTCAGTCTTATGCTAACTAAAGACAGAAGTATAATAAAGAAAACAATTACGGCAGCCAAGGTAAAGCTGACTCTTCTCCTGGCCACTCTTTTCCCTCCACTCTACCTTAGCTTTTTTGCATTGCCAACAGTTTTTTGAGCGTATATGTATCCTCTAGCACTTTTCCCGTACCTAAAACAACACAATCCAACGGATCCTCAGCCAGGTGAACCGGTATCCCAGTCTCATCGCTAATGAGCTTGTCCAGATTAAGCAATAACGATCCTCCCCCGGCCATCATTATACCCCGGTCCATGATGTCCGCAGCTAACTCAGGCGGTGTTTTTTCTAGACAAACTTTAACGGCATCGACAATTGAAGCAACGGGCTCAGCCAACGCGGTTTGAATTTCCACTGCTGTCACTTCAATCGTCTTAGGCAGACCACTGACTAAATCACGTCCACGCACAGAATAAGCAACATCCTGCGGCGGCATATAAGCGGAACCAATCTTCATCTTGATATCTTCAGCCGTGCGCTCTCCAATCATCAAGTTGTACACCTTTTTGATATAGGCCATGATCGCGTCATTCATTTCATCCCCGGCGACACGAATCGAGCGGCTTGTAACAATTCCCCCCAGGGATATAACCGCAACCTCCGTCGTACCTCCGCCGATGTCAACAATCATATTTCCCGTTGGCTCATGCACCGGCAGTCCTGCGCCAATTGCCGCGGCCATAGGCTCTTCAATAATTATGACTTCCTTAGCTCCGGACTGGTGCGCTGCCTCGCGCACTGCCCGTTCCTCAACCGGAGTGACCCCCGAAGGAACACAAATTACAACCCTAGGTCTGATAAAAGGTGAATTACTGCCCAGTGCCTTGCTAATCAGATGTTTAAGCATGGCCTGCGTCGTTTGATAATCGGAGATAACTCCGTCCTTTAATGGCCTGATGGCCACAATATTTCCGGGAGTTCGGCCGATCATTTGCTTAGCTTCTTCCCCTACAGCAAGAACTTGCTTCTTCTCAGAATCGATCGCTACAACTGAAGGTTCACGCAGAATTATGCCCTTGCCCTTTAAATGCACCAGCGTATTGGCAGTACCTAAATCTATCCCAAGGTCTTTTGCTAACAACATTGAATGATGCTCCTTCCCTGAACAAACCAAAAATATAATTAGTATCTTGTTTATTCTACCACCTAGTTTAATAAGTTACAAAAAATCGCATTAAGTTCTAAAGTATGCCTTTTTCTTTTAAGCTAACATACCGTTTATCCCCGATAACCAAATGGTCAAATACCTCGATCCCCAACAAGTGACCTGCTTCCGCCAAGCGTTTGGTAACCTCCACATCTTCGCGACTCGGAGTTGGATCACCACTCGGATGGTTGTGCAACAAAATTATTGCAGCTGCGCTGCGCCGAATCGCTTCTTTAAACACCTCACGCGGATGTACCGGTGCAGCATTTAACGAGCCAACAGCAACCGGAACGACACCTAAAACTTGGTTCTTAGAATTCAGCGCCATCAAGCGAAAGTGCTCGCGATCAAGGTAACGCATATCCTCCATCACGAGATTTGCGGCATCATCCGGGCAGCGCACCGTGGGACGAGTCTCTGGCACGGCAGTAGCCATCCGCCGGCCAATTTCCAACAAGGCTTGGATTTGGCACGCCTTAGCCCTGCCAATCCCCACAATATTTTCGAGTTCACCCAGCGACAAGCCGGCCAGCCCTCGCCAACCACCCGCATCCGCTAAAATCCTGGCACTCATATCTAACGCATTCTCACGTCGATTTCCGCTACCCAACACCAATGCCAGTAGTTCCGAGTTAGATAAAGCCGTTGTGCCCAAGGTCGCCATACGCTCCCGCGGCATCAAGTCAGTTGGCAAATCTTTAATTCTAACCTTATAATCGACAGCCATAATACCCTCCAACTCAATCTTTGCCTGAGCTGAATCCACTTGCTGTCAAGATAGCATCTTTTTAACTACATTGCGTTCTAGGCTACTGTCTGGCTACTGTCTAGCTCCTGTCTAGTCGGAAAAACTATACGCTTTGGTATAACCGAAAGCTTGTAACATTCCCGCCAATCTTGTCAGCGGCAAGCCGACAACATTAAAGTAGCAACCATTAATGGACTTAACCAGAATCGCGCCTTTACCCTGAATGCCGTACGCACCGGCCTTATCCATAGGTTCGCCACTAGCTACATAGCGTGCAATCTCGGCATCGGTCAGTGCCTTGAAGACAACACCGGTTTCCTCCGCCTCGACCATATATTCGCCCTGCGCCAGACTAATTACCGCCACCCCGGTTATTACCCGGTGTTCCCTACCGCTAAGCGTCTGAAGCATAGCGGAGGCTTCTTGTTCTGAAGCAGGCTTACCCAAAACCCTATTGTCAATGACTACAACGGTATCTGCCGCGATAACAAGCCCTGCTCCCGCATTCGCTACGTTCGCTGCACCGGCTTGCGCTTTGCGTAGGGCAAGCTCCATAATTGCTGCCTTTATAGGTATATCGCTGCGCAAATCCTCCGCAATATCCACCGGCATGATGTCACAAGTCCAGCCAACCTGGGCCATGAGCTCCGCCCGGCGCGGCGAAGCGGATGCTAATACTAATTCCAAACCCTTACTCACCTACCACCGGCTGGCTATCCAGTAGCCAAAAAATCCACCTATCAGTGTCGAAGCCGAAATATTCAGCGTAAAGCCAAACGAAAAGGAAAGGAAAAAGAAATCTAAATAAGTATTTAAGGGGAAATCAAGTTTTATCAAGGGTTGGACCAAAGGCTTAAGTAATTCACTGTATTTGGACACGCCAAACCCCATCAAGGTTCCCAATGCTGCGCCGGCAAGAATCAAAACTATCGTCCTGCCTGTTTTAGAAACGCTGCTATTTTTGCCTAAGGCCACAATTTTCCCTCCATGTTCATACTCACAGGAAAACTAGCCAGGCGCAACCTGGCTAGCATGGACTTAGTAATTAGTTTAGCATCTCACAAAGTCCTTTACAACCTTATTTATCGAACAACTCCCCCCCGGCTATTCCGGGTTTGGTCATCTCATATGGATTAAGAATTAAATCCAACTCTTCTTCACTTAATATCCCGCGTTCCAATACGATTTCCCGTACCGGCCGATTTGATTCCAAGGCCTCTTTGGCCACGCGCGAGGCTACTTCATATCCGACATGCGGATTGATAGCGGTGACTGTACCGACGCTGTTTTCCACCATTTCCCGGCAGTGGTCAACCCTTGCCTTAATACCTTGCACGCACTTTTCTCTAAATACGCTCATCACATTGCGCAAGATATCCAAAGACTGCAGCAAATTAAACACGATTACCGGTTCCATTACATTGAGTTCCAACTGCCCTGCACCGCAAGCCAGCGCAATCGTGAAGTCATTACCCTGTACCTGAAACGCAACTTGATTGACCACCTCCGCCATGACCGGATTAACTTTACCAGGCATAATCGAAGAACCGGGTTGCATTGCCGGTAAGGTTATTTCACCCAGTCCGGTACGCGGTCCTGAAGCCATCAAGCGAATGTCATTAGCTATCTTCGACAAATTCACGGCCAAGGTTTTTAATGCCCCGGACATTTCAATGAAAGCGTCCGTATTTTGGGTTGCATCAACCAGGTCATCAGCTCGCACTAAGTCCAGCTGCGTCAACTCGTCTAAGTGTCTGCAGACCGCCACAATATAGTCAGGATCAGCATTTAAGCCTGTACCCACTGCGGTAGCACCCATATTGATGCTCCGTAAGGATTGGCAGGCACAAGTTATCCGCCTAAAGTCACGCTTGAGTACTGCGGCGTAAGCAGCAAATTCTTGACCCAAGCGAATTGGCACTGCATCCTGGAGGTGAGTTCGTCCCATTTTGATAACATGGTCAAACTCCCCTGCCTTTGCGGCAAACGCCAGGTGCAAAGCATTTAGCTCTTGTAACAGATCTTGCGCCAAATGTAAACTGGCGATGCGAATGGCCGTAGGAAACACGTCATTAGTGCTTTGTGCCATATTCACGTG
The DNA here is from genome assembly GCA_021783135.1 of Bacillota bacterium. Taxonomy (GTDB): domain Bacteria; phylum Bacillota; class Desulfitobacteriia; order Desulfitobacteriales; family JAJXUE01; genus JAJXUE01. The sequence continues at coordinate 23,716 of JAJXUE010000039.1, forward strand.
ATTGTTCGGATGGACTAGAGCATAGTCGCCCTTCGTACCACCTAATATTTCGGCAGCTCTATTGGCAATAACCTCATTGGCATTCATGTTTTGGGATGTGCCTGCTCCACCTTGAATAACATCAGTTATAAACTGCTCGTGCAGCCCACCACCAATTATTTCATCGCAAGCTTGTACAATCGCATCTGCTATGCGCACATTAAGCTTTCTAATTTCTTTATTAGCCAAAGCTGCCGCCTTCTTGACAATAGCCATAGCCTTAATCATGGCCTGATGCGGCGCATAACCGGTAATTGGGAAATTCTCCCGCGCACGTACTGTTTGAATACCATAATAGACATCTTCGGGAATTTCTCTCACGCCTAATAAGTCTTTTTCTTTGCGCACCTTCATCTAACTCCCCTTCGTGTATGCAATATACATTGAGCATATTCTTCATAATAATTGTATTTCCTGCTCAATTTTTACATAGCCAGAAACGGGGTAAGAAAAAAATTCCGGTATTCAACCGGAACAAGAATTACCCATGAATCAACTGTGGCAGGCACCGGACACAACACCAACGCTCTTCTCCTTGGTGAATATATGCTATTACAGGGCGATTATCACTGCTGACGCCGCAGGTCAGACACGTTTGCTCGATATGGGGCACATTAATCACCTCCCAAAGTCATGCTTAGTATGCCCCCATGTGCATTAACCTACTAGACAAATTACAGTCTCGCAATGAAATCACCGATAATCGGATAGCGAAAAGTTGTACCTAGGAATGCCCGTACTGCACCCCATAAGCCCAGTAAGATTAAACCTAAATTAATAGTTTTGACGATGAACAGACCTAGCATACCCGCTACTGGTGCCGCAGTGCTCATAATTCCGAGTGCCAGCCCACCGCCAAACAGCATAACCAGTACCTGCATAATCACGAGCGCGCACACTTGATACCCCAGTGCCTGCGTCACACTGCGCCTGATGAAAATTGACTGTTCCTTACGCAAAAGGTAAATAATTAAGGCAACCAAAACTCCGACCCACCCGACTACAATGCCCAAATGGGCTATTCCGGCTAAGACCTTGTCCTCACTTTGACGTTCCATCACCACATACCCCCCCTTGCTCTCATATACTATTATTCAGCAAGGGTTGGCCTTATCCTCACGCACCACAAATCCACAGGCAAAAAAACGTCTTTCCGTACAGAAAAGACGTTTTTAACAGTCTAAGCTTTTTGCATTCCCAAGTTAAAGGTTAAAACTTCCAGATGCACCGCCAAATCAACATTACGCAATTCGATTTCAGGCGGTACATTGAGCACAACCGGCGCAAAGTTCAGAATCGCTTTCACACCGGAGGCGATCAGTCTATCCGCTACCTGCTGCGCAAACTCCGCGGGAACGGCAATAATGCCAATTTGGGCATGACATTCTCTGACTCCCTTTTCCAACTCGTCAATGCTTTGCACTGCAACTTCGCCTATTTTGGTGCCAATTTTCCCCTGATCACTATCGAAGATAGCACAAATATGAAAACCGCGCTCTCGAAATCCCTTATAAGATGTAAGGGCCAGGCCTAGATTTCCTACCCCGACCAACGCCACGTACCATATGTTGCTAAGACCTAAAATTTTCAGGATATGTCTGTGTAAATCTTTTACATTATACCCCACACCGCGCGTGCCGAATTCACCAAAGTAGGCAAAATCCTTGCGCACTTGCGCCGGGCTGACTCCTACTCCTTCCGCTATATCGCCGGAAGAAGTAGTAATAATACCACGCTTATCCGCGGTGTAAAGAAAGCGTGAGTAGACTGACAATCTAATGATTGTAGCCTCGGGAATTTTTAAAGTCTTCAACAAAATCCCCCCTTAAATTCCAAAGTTAATTATATCACAAACAAGTTTTTTAAAACAATAAATTTAAATATTATTTGTAAAAACTTGCCATTTCAATTGCCCTTTACTTGTAGCAAATCAATGTATTGCCAATAGGTGTTCAGTAATTGTAACGCTGTATATTGCGCCTTATTATAATTATCCCCGGTTTTATGTCCGGCCAGACTGCGTAAATCGCCAATTAGTTCCCGACCCTGTTGGTCAAGACTTAAGGTCATTTCCTTGACGATAATTCGCTGCGAATTGTCAGCCAACGTCTGCACAGGAACAGAAGTTGCCTGCTGTAGTTTTGTAATCTCTTCCACCAAATTAGCTAAACCATTCTCATTTAAATCGACAGAATTCTCCACATTAAACTCCTTGGCAATTTTGGCCAGGATTGCGCCGTAATTAACCAGAACAGCTTTAACCTGCACACCATCCCCGGAAATTATACTACCGCTGATCCCATTTACCTCTTCTTGCCTGACAAGTGAGTTAACCCCTTTTAGTACTAACAAAAGCTTCGCATCTTTTGCCGCGTCAGTCTGACCGTAATAACCAACCGCTACCCGATAAGGTTGACCCCGTAACGCTACAGCCTTTATTCCCTTTGCTGCCATTTGCTGAACCATTTTTGTCGCATTCGCCTGATTGTTAAATTGACCCAATTGCACATAACAAACGGCGAACCCGCTCAGTTCCAAGGTTTGCCGCGTTGTTTGCGTTTGAAGTTGGGTCTGCGTAGTCTGAAGCTGGGCTTTACCCAGCAGACTCCAGTAAAGCCGCCCTAACTGCATAACTCCCCAGCTTAAAACCACGACAAGGGCGATTGCCAATACAACGCCCACTAAAATGCGTGCGATTTTTTTCATCTCTACCCGCTCCTTTGGTAAATCCTGCTAAAATTATACTCGCAGAATTTACGCAATAGAACCTGGCAGAGAACCTTCGCAGCACCACTGGAAAATGCAACAAGGGCCGCTTAACCAAAGGGTGAGTTTACTTTCTGCGCAGAGAAGCATTACGGAGGCGCCGTTAGCATACTCGGTGAGCGCCCGAACGAGAGCACGCTCGCGCCCAATTTACGGCTACGTTTGCGGAAGTGAGGCAGCGAGCCGAAAAGTATGCTAGGCGCAGTAGTCTGCTGA
>JAJXUE010000060.1 GCA_021783135.1 Bacillota bacterium
AGAAACTCTTGACGAGTTTTTTCAGGCTTGTATTTTGCTCACTGCTGTTTAGTTTTCAAAGAACATTTTGCGTTTATCGCCATCAGCGACGTTTAATAATTTATCATATTCAGCTCTGTAAGTCAACTGGAATCTAAAGGTTTTTAGTCAGTCGCTTAAACTTTATATGTTACTGCCTGTTTCAGCAGCTCACTTAGATTATCACAAAGCCCAATTACGGTCAACTACAACTTTTACCCAACTATGCACCCTACTTATCAACTACTTATCAAACTACTTATCAAACTACTTATCAACTACTTGTTTAGCTATAAATTACTTAAGGCTTAGCGAAAATCTAGGGCGATACTTCAATAGTAGCAAAAGTAGAAAACCGACTCAATTGCCAATGTGTGCGTGTACTCAAACACTTGTGATAACATGTATAATGTAAATTCAACCTAACATAATAACTAGATGACACCGAATAAACCTAGCCAAAAGGCCAGGAAATTAAAGGCTAATGCTTTTCTATGGGTAACTTTATTTACAAACTATTTCTCTCTACTCCATTCATCCATCATTTTCATCTATGTTCTTCACCTAAAGTAGGATACAATAAACGAACCAGTTCATCTATGAGTTAGGCAGTTATGCATCTTATTTACTTTCAACGTCTATTTAAAGTCTATTTAAAGTCTATTTATAGAAGCAAATCATCTTTAATTTTAGTAACTCAAACCAATATTTTCGTGGGTGCTTATTATAGTTACTTCACGTTAAAAACAATGAACGCGAGAGTAAACAACAGCTTTTAAAGTTATGGTGAAGTGCCAGAGAGCCAATCTTATTAAGCCAACAATTTTTTCTTTGACATTTCGCAGAGTTTGAGTTAAACTACTAAATGTTCTCGCAAAAAGCGATAACACAATTTCTGACATGGCCCGTTGGTCAAGCGGTCTAAGACACCGCCCTTTCACGGCGGTTACACGGGTTCGAATCCCGTACGGGTCACCATTTTCGGGCGATTAGCTCAGCTGGGAGAGCGCCTGCCTTACAAGCAGGATGTCGGCGGTTCGATCCCGTCATCGCCCACCAAATTTGGCCCCGTGGTGTAGTGGTTAACATGCCTGCCTGTCACGCAGGAGATCGTCGGTTCAAGTCCGATCGGGGTCGCCATTTAAAAGTTAATATTGTGGGTAGGTGGCCGAGTTGGTCGAAGGCGCCTGACTGTAAATCAGGTACGGGGAAACATCGGTGGTTCGAATCCATCCCTGCCCACCATTTCATTACTTCGCGGGGTGGAGCAGTGGCAGCTCGTCGGGCTCATAACCCGAAGGTCGTCGGTTCAAATCCGACCTCCGCAACCAAATTGGGGTGTCGCCAAGCGGTAAGGCACCAGACTTTGACTCTGGCATTCGTTGGTTCGAATCCAGCCACCCCAGCCAAATATGCGCCCGTAGCTCAGCTGGATAGAGCGTCTGACTACGAATCAGAAGGCCAGGGGTTCGAATCCCTTCGGGCGCACCACACTCATTAGAGCCATTAGCTCAGTTGGTAGAGCACCTGACTTTTAATCAGGGTGTCGTTGGTTCGAGTCCAACATGGCTCACCAATAATAACATGCGGGTGTAACTCAGCGGTAGAGTGTCACCTTGCCAAGGTGAAAGTCGCGAGTTCGAATCTCGTCACCCGCTCCATTAGCTTTCTAATCCTTATTATTTTTGTTCTCGTTGCCGTTATAGCTCAGTAGGTAGAGCGTATCCTTGGTAAGGATAAGGTCACCGGTTCAAATCCGGTTAACGGCTCCACGCGGATGTGGCGGAACTGGCAGACGCGCACGTTTGAGGGGCGTGTGGGTAACTCCATGTGGGTTCAAGTCCCACCATCCGCACCAATTAAATAGTTTACGGAGAAGTACTCAAGTGGCTGAAGAGGACGGTTTGCTAAACCGTTAGGGTGGGTAACTGCCGCGCGGGTTCAAATCCCGCCTTCTCCGCCATCCAAAAACCATTCCTCGATAGCTCAATGGTGGAGCAACCGGCTGTTAACCGGTAGGTTGTAGGTTCGAGTCCTACTCGGGGAGCCATACGGCAGGGTAGCCAAGCGGTTAAGGCAAGCGGTTCATACCCGCTCATGCGAGAGTTCGAATCTCTCCCCTGCTACCAATGCGGGTGTAGCTCAATGGTAGAGCACCAGCCTTCCAAGCTGGCTACGTGGGTTCGATTCCCATCACCCGCTCCAAAAATGCAAAGATTTAACCGTTTTAGCCTATTTAGGTTAAAACGGTTTTTTGCGCTTCCTGAGTGCAATAAAAAACGAAGCTGGACTTTTAGCACGGTCAGCTTCGCTAAATTATGGGCAGACTACACACCTTATCGTTTGGACACCTTAACGTTTAATGGTCTGGTTTTCTGCCAACAATGTCTTATTCAACATTATTGCGGCTCGAACACCTTGGGCCACAGCCAGCGAAACTTGCTGTGAGGAATTTATAATATCTCCCACAGCGTAAACATTAGGCTCGCTAGTCTCCATATCCTTATTAACTAGAATATGGCCGTTTGGTAAGGTTTCAACACCAAGACTTAAAGCTAGCTCATTATGTGGTTTTGATCCGGACGTAGAATAGCCAAAATCAGCCTCACGCTCTGAGCCGTCGACAAAAGTTACTTTTTCCAGCCGATGGTTTGTGCCTTGCAGCTCTGCGATGTTATTTTCAATAATCTCGATACCATTTTCCTGCAACTTTTGGCGATATTTTTCGTTCATGCTTAAGGCTTCGCCATTTGTAGCTATAAATACCTGCTGGGTGAAACTCAAAATTCGCAGGGCGCCATCAGCTGCGCCATTGCCGGCACCAAATACGACAGCCCGCTTATTGATAAATTCATAACCATCACAATCAAGACAATGCGCCACAGTTATCCCCATAAAGTTCATAACTCCAGTAATTTGCGGCATATTGTCTTTGACTCCGGTTGCCAGAATTATACGCTTCCCAAAGTAAGATTGATCTCCGGCCGCAACTTTAAAGTTTCCGTCACCTGTTTTCGCCACACTGCTTACTTCAGCCTGAATGATTGTTGCTCCAAATGCCTGTGCCTGCTTTCTCCCAATCTCAAGTAAATCTTTACCTGAAATGCCATCAAGAAAGCCTAAATAATTTTCAAACTTATGAGCCCATAAAGTTCTTTGCTTACCGCGGTCAAATACTAAAACCGAACGATTTGATCGCGCAAGCTGTAATGCTGCCGAAAGCCCGCCCGCACCTGCACCGACAATTAAGACGTCAAACAAAAGCCTGTCAACTCCTTGCAAATAGATACTATATTGTTTTCCTGATAGCTTTTAGGATACCCTTTTGTTCTATGAGATGTCAATTAATTGATGTTCCTTGTTGAAAAATCGGCGATAAGCAAGTAAGCCGACGATTACGCATGAAAGGGTTACCGTTGACGAGAGCATAAATGCGACCAGCATTTGGTATCGCACCGCCTGTAGGGGGTCTGCGCCGGCCAAAATCAAACCTGTCATCATCCCCGGTAATTGCACTAGGCCTAATGTTTTCAGTGAATCAATAGTTGGAATTAGTCCTGCTTTAACTGAAAAACGCAAAACATCCTCAACTGCTTGCCTCGAGGTAGCTCCTAAGGCCAGTGCTGCTTCTACCTCTAATCTTCTCGTTCTGATTTCCGCATTTAACCGATTAAGCACCAGGCCGGCCCCCACCATTGCATTGCCGATGACCATGCCTCCGATCGGAATTACCTGGGCCGGTACAAACGATATTACCCCAAGAATGACCATAACAGCAATCGTTGCCAACGCTGACCCCCCTATGGCCATGCAAACGACAAGGAAGGCCCCTGGCATGCCTTGTCCCCTCTTACTGGCATTTTGACTAGCAGCCAAGATCATTACGACCAACATTGTAACCGTTAATCGCCAATCGGAAATGTGAAAGACAAACTTTAATACATATCCTACGACCAGAAGCTGAATTACGGCTCGGATTGTGCCAATTACAATATCCTTTTCCAAGGCCAGCTTTTGTTGTGCGGACACTACTACAGCGATAAGTACCAAAACTAGTGATAACATCAGTGAAGTAAAACTCATTATTCAATTCCTCCGGTCAACAATTTGCCGGCGAGAAATTCTACAGTTGTATTGGATTGGGGGCTCAAAAAGAACTCATTAGTATTCTGCTCTTCCACCACTTGCCCGTTTACCAAAAGCAGCGTCGTTTTCCCGACTCGTTGCGCCTGCTCCAAATTGTGTGTAACCCAAACAACAGTAAGCTGTAACTCCTGAACCAGCTTATTTATCATTTCCTCTAACTGCTCTGTAGAACGAATATCCAAAGCCGAAGTAGGTTCATCTAGCAACAAGACGTCTGGCTTATTAGCAAGTGACCTCGCTAATGAAACTCTCTGCTGTTGCCCACCTGAAAGCTTGTTCACATCTCTGTGTAAGAGTTCTTCTGGCAAACCTACCATTCTAAGATATTCCAAGGGCACCACTTCACTGTGGTTGAGCTTAGGTCCGTAGAGTATGTTGCTTTCTACAGTACCGGGAAATAACACCGGTTGTTGAAAGACCATGCCAACCTTACGACGCAGTTCAGTCACAGGGATATCACATATATTCTTACCTTCATACATTACTGTCCCTGCACTTGCAGTAATCAGCCTATTTATAACGCGTAATAACGTACTTTTGCCGGAACCAGACGGCCCAATAATTGTATATATTTCTCCCTTCGTTACACACATCGACACTAAACTCAGGACTTTTTTTTCCACTCCACCTTGCTTGCGTGATAATGATACTCGGTCTAAAACAATCAAAGGCTGCCTCCCCTTTTTCACTGAACCGTAATGGCTCTGGCAGGTATTTTACAGCTAAAATTATGAAGTCCCGCTATTTTATATCGGGACTTCATAATTATATCATTTGCAGTTGCATCCTATCTAAATTATACGAGATAATTTACCTACACTTAGAATTCATTAGCGATTCGGGCAAGACGTGTACCAATTTGATCCAGATTATTTAACATCATTAAAAATTCTTTTGTCGCATTTACTTGTTCCAAGTTAACATTATTACTACTTAATACCCCTGCCGAAATCTTTTCAATTGAACCTTGGAAATGTGTTAATATTTGGCGGATTTCTTTTGCCGAACGATCACTATCATCGGCGAGTTTTCTCACTTCACCGGCGACGACAGCAAAGCCTAAACCATGTTCTCCCGCTCTTGCAGCCTCAATCGCTGCATTTAAGCCAAGAAGCTTTGTTTGATCGGCAACTCTACGAATAAAGTCGAGAATCTGGGTAGTATCCTTGACCTGATCCATCGCAGTCTTGGCCACATGGGCTAAAGCCTCACCTGACTCTGTCAACTCTTGCGACCCTTTAGCTAGGTTAGTTAAAAAAGCTGATGCTTCGTGAATAGTATCGATAACCGTTTGAGACTGGACCTTAATTTCCGCCTTAATACTATCATCGCGTAAAATATTCGCCACTAAAGCTGACGCTATTTGGGCCACAGGCGTTACTACTTCAAGTCTACCCGCGATACCAAAGGTGCCTATCTTCTGCTCGTCTACTCTAATGACTTGATTGTAGCCTTCTTTAAGTGCACCATTTGATTCGTCGGCCTCCGCTTTAGTCACGGCATAGCTGTCATTTGCCGAGGAAAGAATCAATTTGCTACCACGATGAATCTTGCCAAGTCTTGTCCGATCAGAGTCAGCAATAATACTCCCGGTTATATCACACACAATTACTGAAAACCCGGTTTGTTGATTTATAAAATCAACAACATGTTCAGCTACTGCCTTATTCAATGTCATTGTACTCATAATATCACTCATTTAATAGTTACCTTTCCACCCTGCATATAAACTTCTCTATAAACTTCGTAGTTGGTTATTCTAATCATCTATACCTATTATATAACAAAAGGTCAGACCACTTAATTATTTCTATATTAAAACTATTCGACAAGATCCGCAACCTTTTTTTTGGAAGCCTGTGAATTCTATAAATTTAGCTCACTTAAAATATGTAAACAAAAAAGAAAGTCCAATATCGATCTGGATATTGGACTTTCTACCTGGCAACGACCTACCTTCCCAGGACCCTGCGGTCCAAGTATTATCGGCCCTGGAGGGCTTAACTGCCGTGTTCGGGATGGGAACGGGTGGAACCCCTCCGGAATCATCACCAGATGTTTGAGAGTTGTTCTCTCAAAACTGCACACTAAGCATTTCTCTATCAATTAAGGTTTTGAGCCCACAAGCTAGGTAAACTTACGTTTGAAGCCGCGCCCGACGTTCGAACTTCGAACCTCGAACTTCACACATCGAACCTC
>JAJXUE010000061.1 GCA_021783135.1 Bacillota bacterium
TTCCGATCTATCCTAGTTTGCCCCTTTCTTCACTTTAAGTTTTCATATAAGTGACGCACTGCTCTCGGCTTCACTAAATTTGGAGTTGACGGCAATTATGCTAGCTGCAACTGCCACTATTCCACTCAGCGTAAACATCGCATGCAGACCAAAATACTCCGCATAGTATCCTCCATACAAACTGCCCAGAGCAAAACTCAAACCAAATCCGACGCTACCGAACACAGTTTGGCCGATTGCCTTTAGATCATTTGGGCTATAAGCATTGACAAGCTGTACTGACACCAAGTAAAACAGCGCAAACGATACACTCTGGCTCACTTGGAGGAGCAAAATACCGGTCGGATTCGTCATGTAACCGTAAATTACCCAGCGCACACCGAATAACAACGCAGCTAACGCCAGCAAATTCCAGGCCCGGGTACTGCGATATATTTTGTCGCCCAGCGCAAACACCGGAACTTCGACCAACGCAGCAATAGTCCAGGCAAAGCCGATTTCTAAACGGCTTGCGCCCAATTGGTTAAGATATAAACCCAGAAAACTCGAGTAAGCGCCATAGGCACTATTCACCAGCAACAGGATCAACATCAAGCGACGAAACGGTTTACGACTGACCAGCCTTCGTACATTATTCACCGTCTCTTTAACTGTGGTGAGCGTTGTCACCAATTTGGTTTTAGGAAAGAAACTCACGCACACCAAAGTTGCTAAGCCAAGTAGGATGTTAGCTGAGAATATGCGCGCCGAAAGCAAATTTGTTAACATTTGCCCACAGAGCAGGGCACCTGCCGCAAATCCTATCGATCCCCATAAACGTACTCTACCATAGCTACTTGTTGCCAAATTATGTAAAACCAATGTATCTGATAGAGGGCTAATTGCAGCCTGAAAAAAATTAAAGCCGAAATAAAAAAGGACCAGTAATCCATACCAATAAGAACAGCTAAGCAGAAAGCTCGCACCAACCGCCCCCAACTGGCAAACAAGAATAACCTGGGGACGATTGTGCAAATAGTCACTCACAAAGCCCCAAATCGGCGGCCCCGCAATTGAAGCAAGCATACCTATCGCCATTATTTGTCCAATAGATTCATTACTTAAGCCCAGGTCACCTAAATAGATCGGGAATAACGTGGTCATAACACCAAAGGCGGCAAAAAAAATAAAATAGTAACTGCTAAACAAACTATACATTTGTGCCGGCAAAAGGCCCACCCTCCCATTATCCCAGATACTAGCGGTAATTATAAGTGCAAGGTTAGTTTAAGTCATACCCCCAGTCAGGTCAAGCACCGCCTTTCCCCTGCAAACAATGGGCACAACTTAACGATACAGCCAGCCGGCTATGCCGTACATTATCGTGCAAACACCTGCCACCATCAGACCATAACGCAACTTCAACTTCGCATATTCCATCAGTGGGATTTTCATTACAGTCGCCATGGCTACGGTATTGTCGCTTAAAGGCGAAACGAAACCACCAAAAGTGCCGCTGGCAAACACGGCCCCGGCAATCAACGGCAATGATGCATGTTCGGTGCCCGCCAGTGAAAATCCCAACGGCAGCAAAATACCCCATGTACCGAAACTCGACCCGATAACATAAGACAGTAAACAACCAAAGACAAAAAAAGCGGGGGCAATAATCGCGGGAGGAATTAGACTGCCTGCTGTATGCGCCGTATAGGCTACAAACCCAAGATCAGTCGAAATAGCTGAAACTGCCCATACAAGTACCAGAAGAACATTTACCGCCATCATCTCATTGCCACCTTGCAAGAAACCGTAAATGGTCCTAGCTAACGGCTGTTTTTGCACGGTGTACCATCCAAAAGCCAAAAGTAATGTTGTAAGTAGTGCTTCCAACATTGCTTTGGCCGCATTAGCTTGGATGAACGCGTTTAAAAGTCCCGGGGCTCGCATATGTCCATCTAACCAGGTATAAAATAAGGTGAAGCTCAATAATACTGCTAAAGGCACAATCAAATTGAGTGCATGAGGGGTAACTTTACGGGCAACCAAATCTACACTATCCGGGAAAGAATCAGCACGCTCGTGTTCGTCAATCTTCTTTCCGGTGCCCCGCTGCTTAGGCAGCGGTAATGCGATTTCCCCGGCAGTTTCATTATATGCCAATTGTGCTGAACCTAAGCTCCTTAGCTGAGCAACTGACATGATCTGCCCCGTTGAGGCTGTTTTTTCGCTTGGAGCATCCGATTTACGGAAGGAATACACGAGCGCAAACGCCAACATTGCCAGCGAAAAAAAATTAAACGGTATGCTGTGCAAAAACATAGTATAGGCCGGCGTAGTGATGCCTTGATGCCGGCTTACCGTGCTGATAAGGCCAATAATATAGCCAATAAATACGGTGCCCAAGGGCATGATTGCACAAAGCGGTGTGGCCGTGGCATCAATCACAAAAGCAACCTTTGAGGTAGCAACCTTTAACCTCGTAAAAACCTGTTTCATGACCGGACCTACTGTAATGATGCGAAAGTCAGGGGCCATAAAGGTAAGTAATGCCGAAAGCCAGGTTATCATAAAGGCCCTGCCACCTGATGTGACTCTAGCTTCCATCCACTGCGCAAATCCGCTCACACCGCCTGTAATCCGCACTAGACCGACAAAAGCGCCAAAGCCGTACATGAAAACTATTAAACGTAAATTGTCTGGTATTGCGAGTTCTTTCAACACATATTGTAATGCTGTATCGACGCCTCCCAGCAACGATGGCGTCAGCATGTAGGAACCGATTAGCAACCCCATTACCAAGCCAGGTAACACTTGTCGGGTAAAAAGTGCCAACGGAATCACAACAATAAAAGGTAACAAAGACCAGATTGTCCCATGCATCTGACTTCCCCCTTCTCAATATGCAGGTTATTACATTTAGATAATATCCCACACCACAGAGGAAAGCATACTAACGGCGAATTACTCCAAACGGCACTTTGCCCATTCCTGCCGTCCAAAGTAGCGAAAAATGGTGGCTTAGATCGTACCGATTAGGTACAATCTAAGCCACTTAAGTTTGCCATGGTTCACGCATGGCTTATTTTAGACCATCTTGCTGATGCCAATATTGCTCGGGTTTTTCCAGCACAGGATAAAGGGCGTTTGCTACCCCAAACAGTCTAATTCTTAGCCAGTTTGGGCCGGTTTGAGCACTTAACAATAAATAGTTGCCTGTATCATTGTGAAACTTTAAATCCAAAGTGCCGTAATACACCGTAGCATCCTGACCGGGCGGAGCATAATAAACCGGCAGTGAATGAGTATGCCGTTCTATTATCGGCAAGTGCGTCTGGCGCAACGCCAAATAGATTGTCGTCGCATCTTGGCATATACCGCCACCGTCAGCTTGAATCACCTGCTTGCCACTGAAAATATACGCCGGCAGATAACCACCAGCAGCTGTGCGATCTCCCACCACGGAATTAAATGAAAAATCTGCATTAGGCGCAATTAAGGTGTTGTTGAGCGCATTAGCTGCAAGTCGCACATTATTAGTTCTATCCTTATCCTTAGGGTCGAAGTAAGTAGTATAGTCTGCCAATTTATCCTTGATTGCAGCAATCTGCTGGTAGGAAGGGGAGCTGGACGTTGATTCGACTATCAAGGGCACAGTAGTCTGACCACGACTAGCTGCAAGGCTTTGCCAGCTGGCCTGCACATTCACAACTACACCGGAGCGGCCCTGTTTTTTAACCAGCTTATTATTTATATATGCGATCTGGGAAGCAGTCGCCGGGTGGTTAAGGGTATGCGCCAGTTGTTCCAGTTGCGGCCAAATTTCCCCTCTATCTAGGAAAGTCTGCTGTGCCGGAACAGCTTCACCCGCCATAAACCGATACAGGTTCTGTAAACTCAAACCAAACGGCGAATATTCTCTTTGCAGCCAATTGGCTAAGTTATTTTGGGATATTTTAGTAGCAAGAGGGAAGACAGCCTTGGCAAAGGAAACTGCATGAGGTAGTTTTCCATCTAGTTGTTGATAGGCTTGCGCTTCAGTTAAGGTATTGAGTGAAACTCCCCATACCTTCGTGTCCCGAGGTGCCTTGTCCCAATGCACAACATAATTCGCCGTAGCCCCTATTGTCACCCCAAACAGCAATTGACACGCTAGAATAACAGCTAAAAATAAAGTTTTTTTCATATGAAACCATTCTTTGTTTATTGTTTTTGCAATTGAGCAGTAATGTTCATTAACGTATTTCTGGAGGTCATTTTACTGACATCATCGGCCGTAATAGTTTGGCCTGCAGGCAGGACATCACCATTGTCCAATGTAACTTCAATCTCTACCGCCTTGCCGACGAAGTACTGCAGCTGACGTTTCTCAAAGGCGTTAAATTCTCCCTCGTTTTCTGGCGTTGGCTCGACCGCGCTGCTCACATTTGGCTTTTTGGTTGTTTCAATGGATTTTGCACCATTAGGAAGCCCGTCGATGATTAACAAATCCTTACCATAGGTTATGACCGACGAAGCGGTGACTTGTAAGCGATCCCCATTAGTATTTTCGAAGAAGCAACCACTAATCTTACTACTCTCTTCATCAATCAACAGTTCCTTAACTTCGCCGATCAATTGACCCTTTTTGGTCAATACTTTGCTGCCAATTACGCGCACATTTAGTTTAATAAGTTCCTGTGCTGCGGAATTATGAGCAACATCCTGTACCACTTCTAAATTTGGCACTGTCATCGCAAACTCACCTACGCCGAGGACGTCTTGAAACGCAATAATCCTTGCGCCCAAATAATCACTAACCTGACTAGCAATAACGTAATCCAGGGTACCGCTGGTGGAATTAAGGACAATGTCTTTTACCATGCCTAACTCCGTACCGTCAGCGATACTAATAATGCGTAAACCCATAATCTCCTGCGTTGTCTTCATGCCTAACATCCTTCCTTATAATTCATGGTTTACATAATCCATGACTTAACCATCAAGATTTTCATTTTGTAACCAATCAACAAATTTCGAGCGCAAGCTAGGTGAGGCGTGGTCAAGGTAATAAACCCAATGCTGCTGAAGCTTTTCAATCGCACCCTCCCGGTTGGTAGCACTAGACCACAGCCAAAAAGCATCTGAAATGAAGTAAAACGCAAGATCGGGATCAGGATTTAAGTTTAAAGCTTGCGTAAACCATTCTGCTGCCACCTTAAAATCACCTGCGAGCTTAGCTGCAAAACCTTTGTCCAAACATAGCTCGAGGGTAATTTCCGAGTTATCCCCACCAATTGATTCCAGCTCGGTCTCCTCATTAGTATCTTCCCCATTTTCGCACCTAGTATCAACCTTGGCTTCAACCTCGGATTCGACCTCACTAACAACTTCATAAACAATCTCGGTATTAGCTTCACTTTCAACTTCGGTAACAGCCACACTATCAACCTCAGCATCAGCTACACTTTCAGCTACACTTTCAGCCCCGCTATCAGCTTCACTTTCAACTTCGGTATCAGCTTCACTTTCAGCCCCGCTATCAGCTTCACCTTCAACCTCGCTATCCGCCTGTGTCGGGCTGGGTACTTTAGTCAGGCTGTCAGGCGTAGTTTCCGTTTCCGCCAGGTCAGCCGTAGTTGCTGTTACAGCTGTTGCGCCGATATCTGCTAAGTCTCGGTCTCCCCGCGATGCAAGCCAGAGTAAACTATCAAAAGGCAAAGTGTCAGTCAACAACTCTACCGGTTCCTGCACTTCCACTGCTTCACCATATTTAGTACGCTCTCTTACGCCCCTGACACTTCGCAAGGATGATCGCGTCATTAATACGGCAACAGCAATTAACACTGCAATCCCGCCAAGCAGCCAAATTTGTACTAAGCCAGATCTGATGGTCCAAGGCAACATCCACCCAACACAACAAACCAGCACACTTAAAAAAAATGCCTGGCGTTTATTTATTCCTAACCATTGGGAACGCCACCGCAAAAATAGAAAAAAAGGAACGGTCCCGATCAATACGGCCAATCTGTAGGTCAGAATAGGACTTGCCCCCTTTGTCCACAATCCCAGAACTAGTAATTTCGACAAATATAAGGTTAATCCTTCTGGAACTACTAATTTTGAAATAACTTCGGCGGACCGCTT
>JAJXUE010000040.1 GCA_021783135.1 Bacillota bacterium
GCAGTAGCGTAGGCTTATTTTTTTATGGAAGTGAGACAAGTAGCATATGAACAAAACCTCGGTCAAAGGCGTGCCAAAGATTTTTTTATCACCTATGGGTTTTTTAACCTTAACTATAGCATCGATATTTATAGCGTTTAGCTTACTCTTGGTGTTTGAGAACAGCATGAGCAAAAATGAACTTTTAGATACGATAATTTTTACGGTGCTGTTTATTCCGGCGTTGTATCTGTTTTTATATCGCCCGATGCGCTTGTATTTGGCAAAAATGCAAGCGGCTGAAAGCGAGTTGCAAGAGATTAATAGTAAACTAGAACTGCGGGTGTTGGAACGGACGGCAGAACTAGAACAGTTAAATCAGTTGCTGCAGGAGGAATATATTGAATCGCTGCGCCTGTCGGAAGAAAAATATAAGAGCGTTGTGGACGGACTTGGGGTAGGAGTAGCCTTAATTGGTCATGATATGTCGTTAATTACCGTAAACCAGCAACTGGTCAGTTGGTTCCCTGGGATAGATCGAAAAAGTGGCGCAAAATGTCATGAGATTTTGAATATCTGTCCACCGGGTTGTGTTGATTGTCCAGCGTCACAGACTTTTGCGGATGGCAAGATCCGAGAAATGTTACTGCACCAGCAAGTTAACGGTGAAACAAGAAACTTCCGTGTAGTTGTTTCGCCGGCGCAGGATGCCTACGGTAAGTTGGATGTCGCTACACTGCTTGTCGAGGATGTGACCGAAACCATCCGCGTCGAGGAGCGGACCCAAAAGTTGAACCGTGAACTGGAACTGGATGTGCAAGCGGGAAAAGCGCAGTTGCTGGCGACACACGTTCAATTGGAGCAACGCATCTATGAACTGGAACAAACGCAATTGGCGCTGCGCAAGAGCGAAAAGCGGTATCGTAACATTATCGAGACGGCCAATGAGGGCATCTGGATTACAGATCAAAACACCAAAATCACGTTTATTAACCATAAAATGGCACAAATGCTCGGTTATGACGACGAGGATTTACTTAATCAGTCAATCAGTGATTTTGTCGAGGTGCAACAAGCGGACGTATTAGGTAGCTTAGATGTGCAACAGCCTGGGTTGAGTCAACGGGTAGAAGCGAGGTTTCTCCGTCAAGATGGCGGTATCATGTGGGCTATTGTTACAACTAATCCCTTGTTTGATGATGCAGGTAGGTTTAGCGGCACCTTGGGCATGGTAACGGATATTACTGACCGGCGCGAAGCGGAGCAAGTAATTATTAATTCGCGTAATTTCTACCTTGGCCTATTTGAAGAATTCCCGGAGCCGATTTGGCGGGCAGATGTGCATGGTAAAGCAGATTACTTTAATAAAATGCGGCTTCAATTCGGTGGTAAAACGCTGGAACAAGAAATCGGTGATGGATGGCAGGCCATGCTACACCCTGATGATGTAGAGGCGTTTGTGGCGCTCTATCATGCAGCGATTGAAAAACGTGTCCCTTTTAATTCCGAATACCGTGCCCTTCGGCATGACGGGGAGTATCGCTGGATTGTGGATCATGGAATTCCCTTTCATGGGTTAGACGGTAAGTTCGCCGGATATGTAGGGGCAATGTATGATGTAACTGAGCTAAAACAAAGTGAAGAATCTTTAAAGCAAAGTTATCAGAACTTGAAGTTAACCTTGAACGAAACTGTTAATGCTTTAGTGAACGTCTCGGAGATACGCGATCCATATACTGCGGGGCATCAACACCGAGTAGCCAAATTGGCGTGCGCTTTGGCCAGACAAATGGGGTTAAGTGACAAACAAATTGAAGGTATTGAAGTGGCCGGTAAACTGCACGACATTGGCAAAATATATGTTCCTACTGATATTCTCAACAAGCCGGGACGCTTAACCGAGATTGAGATGGGCCTAATCCGCTCGCACCCGGAAGTAGGGTATGAAATAATTAAGGCAATTCCATTTGAATACGCTGTAGCTAACATGGTAATTCAGCATCATGAAAGATTAGATGGTTCAGGCTATCCCAAAGGGTTAAAGGATCAGGAAATTATGTTAGAAGCTAAAATCCTGGGGGTGGCGGATGTGGTGGAAGCGATGGCCTCGCACCGGCCTTATCGTCCGGCGATTGGCCTAAATGCTGCTTTACAGGAAATCACTAAAAATGCGGGGAAATATTACGATCAGGCAGTTGTTGATGCTTGTCTGGGTTTGTTTGACGGGCAGTTGTCAATAGATGCGATTACTCAAGATATTGTATGAATTAACTATTAATAATTGAGAACAGTGGTGTTTTTACTTGACTTAGCAAGATTTATTTCCTATAATTACTGTACTACGGCCTGCGGGTGTAACTCAGTGGTAGAGTGTCACCTTGCCAAGGTGAAAGTCGCGAGTTCGAATCTCGTCACCCGCTCCATTAAATATGAGCTATAAGACCTCGGGATTGTTTCCCGGGGGATTTTTTGTCTATCTGTAAGGCAGGATTGTTTTACAAATTGTTTGGCAGGAAATACCTAGCTGCCGTAGAATTATATTTGAATTGCGGTGTTCAAGCGACCACACTATTACGAGGATTTTTGGTTATAATAGATAGGTACGCACCATTACACCCTACATATACATAACCTTAAGGAGGAGCATTAATGACAGTTAAAGTGGACAAAATAGAGAAAAATCGCGTGGCCATGGAGGTAACCGTTCAAGCTGAAGATTATCAAAAAGCTTATGATAAGGCTTTGAAAAAAGTGGCAGGGAAGATTAACCTACCGGGGTTTCGCAAAGGTAAAGCGCCTAGGGCTTTGATTGAAAGCCGCGTGGGTAAGGAAGCCATCGTTGAGGAGTCATATGACTTCATTTTGTCGGAAGCATATTCAAAGGCAGTTGAAGAAAGCGGGATAGAACCGGTGGATCGCCCGCAAGTAGAAATTGTCAGTGCTGAACCAGGCACCGAATTCGTCTTTAAAGCTACCGTAGTCGTTAAACCTGAGGTAGAACTAGGTCAATATAAGGAACTTGGCGTGGAAAGAAATGCCGCTACCGTAACCGATGAACAAATGGAAGAGCAATTAAACTCCTTACAGCAACGTTATGCCAAAGTAAGCAATTTGGAGGAGGGCACTATTGTTGACGGCGACACCGCCACCATTGATTTTGAAGGTTTTGTAGACGGAAAGGCCTTTCCTGGTGGCAAGGGAACTGACTATCCATTAGTAATTGGTTCAGGTTCCTTTATTCCAGGTTTCGAAGAACAACTGGTTGGAATTGCGCTCGGGGCGGAGCTTGACGTCAATGTAACTTTTCCAGAGGAGTATCATGCGACTGACTTAGCCGGCAAAGCGGCAGTTTTTAAAGTCAGTATTAAAGGCATTAAGCGTAAAGAGCTGACACCGCTGGACGATGAATTTGCCAAAGATGTAAGTGAATTCGCTACGCTCGAGGAATTAAAAACTGACATTAGGAATAAATTGCTAAAAGCAGCAGAAGATAAAGCAGAACGAGACTGGGAAAATGCCATAGTTGATAAGGCCGTAGAAGGTGCTGTTATCGACCTTCCGCCGGCCATGATTGACCAGCGTGTGTCCGAAATGGTTAACGAAATGGCCCAAAGACTGCAAGCCCAAGGTCTAGAATTTAATCAATACTTAGAGTATACGGGCTCAAATGTGGCTCAATTGCAAGAGCAATATCGCCCTCAGGCGGAACATGGTGTAAGAACCGATTTAGTTTTAGAAGCAGTAGCTAATGCGGAAGGTATTGATGTGAGCGATGCCGAAGTAGAAGAGGCAATTGTAAATTATGCCACAAAGTATCGGCAGGATCCGGGACAATTCCGCAAGCTATTGGAACAACGGGGCGAGTTGAAGATGTTTGTCCGTGGGGTTGTAATTGATAAGGCAGTTAAGTTTCTGGTAGCGAACAACTAATAGTTAAAAGCAAGGTTTGTGGAAGAGAGGTGTATGTATTGTGTCTACCCTAGTACCAATGGTAGTCGAACAAAGCAATCGGGGAGAGCGGGCCTATGATATCTATTCCCGGCTGTTGAAGGACAGAATTATTTTTCTTGGCGGGCCTATTGATGATATGGTTGCCAATCTGGTCATCGCCCAGATGCTTTTTCTCGAAGCTGAGGATCCTGACAAGGACATTTACTTGTACATTAACAGTCCGGGCGGTTCCATTACAGCAGGCATGGCGATTTACGATACTATGCAACATGTTAAGCCTGATGTTCAAACAATCTGCGTGGGTATGGCAGCCAGCATGGGCGCGTTCCTGTTGACAGCTGGGACGATCGGCAAGCGGTCTGCGTTACCTAACAGTGAGATTATGATACACCAACCGTTAATGAGCGGGTTGGGCGGACAGGCAACTGAAATTGAAATTCATGCCAAGCATATTATTAAAACACGTGAACACCTAAATGAGATTCTCGCTGAGCGAACCGGCCAACCGCTGGAACGTATTCAGAAAGATACCGATCGCGACCACTTTATGTCGGCCCAAGAAGCCAAAGAGTATGGGATTGTGGACGAGGTAATGGTTAAGCCGCAGAAAAAGGGTAAGTAGCCGGTAAAGAGGTGATGTAATGTACAAGAGTACCGACGAGAAGAGCCAACTTAAATGTTCTTTCTGTGGCAAGTTACAGGATCAGGTTAAGAAACTGGTAGCCGGTCCCGGAGTTTATATTTGTGATGAGTGTATTGAACTCTGCAACGAAATAATCGAAGAGGAACTGAGTGAGGATCTCGGGTTTGAGATGAGCGATATTCCCAAACCGCGCGAGATTCGGGAAATTCTCGATCAATATGTGATCTGCCAGGACGGCGCGAAGAAGTCGCTGTCAGTAGCGGTTTATAACCACTACAAGCGGATTAACATGGGCATGAAAATTGATGATGTGGAGTTGCAAAAGTCTAACATCTTAATGATTGGTCCGACTGGCTCCGGTAAGACCCTTTTGGCGTCAACCTTAGCTAAGCTGCTCAATGTGCCATTTGCGATTGCTGACGCGACCTCTTTAACTGAAGCGGGATATGTGGGCGAGGATGTGGAAAACATTCTGCTTAAACTTATTCAAGCGGCAGATTATGATGTCGAAAAAGCAGAAAAAGGTATTGTTTACATTGATGAAGTCGACAAAATTGCTCGTAAATCGGAGAACCCATCGATTACGCGTGATGTTTCCGGCGAGGGCGTACAGCAGGCCCTGTTAAAAATCTTAGAAGGAACGGTAGCGAGTGTACCGCCGCAAGGTGGACGTAAGCACCCCCATCAGGAATTTATTCAATTGGATACCACCAATATCTTGTTTATCTGCGGTGGTGCGTTTGACGGCATTGAAAAACTAATTCAGGGTCGGATTGGGCAGAAAGTAATGGGATTCGGCGCGGAGATTAAGAGCAAGCAAGAAATCAAGATTGGTGAGGTCTTAAAGCAGATTTTGCCTTCTGATTTGCTGAAGTTTGGCTTGATTCCCGAGTTCGTAGGTCGTTTGCCGGTAACCGTTACCTTGGATGCGCTGGATGAACCGGCGTTGGTACAGATTCTGACTGAACCCAAAAATGCGCTGGTCAAACAGTATCAAAAGCTGTGTGAATTGGACGGCGTAAGTCTTGAATTTAAAGATGATGCGCTCAAGGGCATAGCGGAAGAGGCTATTAAGCGCAATACCGGCGCGAGGGGACTAAGGTCTATTGTTGAAGAGATTATGCTCAATGTGATGTACGATATTCCGTCTCGCAACGATGTTACTAAGTGTATAATTACCAAGGATGTAGTGCTCAAGAAAGAAGAGCCACTTTTGGTAACTGTCGACAAGAAGAAGAAAAAAGAAGAAACTGCTTAAAGTAAAACCGGCTGGCCTCGCGTCAGTCGGTTTTTTTCTTCAGAAAGCATAGCCTCGCCAACTAGGCGAAGCAACAGAAGATAGACCACCATGCTGCTTTGCAGCACCGCTGAAAAATGGAACAAGGGCCGCTTAGCTAAAGGGTGAGTTTACTTTCTGTGCAGAGAAGCATTACGGAGGCGCCGTTAGCATACTCGGCGAGCGCCCGAACGAGAGCACGCATGCTCGCGCCCAATTTAAGGCTACGTTTGCGGCAGTGAGGCAGCGAACCGAAAAGTAGGCTAGGCGATGTAGTCTGCGAAACGGAGCGGAAAATAAACTCGACCCCAGCGACCCGAAGCTAGTTTCAGGCTAGTACGAGGAAAAGCGCGCGCACAGGAAACAGATGCGCGCTTTTTCTTATAGCGCTAATAAAGGGGAAAGATCACTGACAATGGCTAAATTGCTCAACTCTGGCAATACTAGTAGGTGTTAGATTTATATTCTCTGTGAGCCCGAAAGGAGCGTATGATCCGAGCTATGAGCTTTTCATCCGGCATAGGCAGTGTAATCGGCCTAATTCAGATCTTCTTTGCGATTGTCATAGGTCTGTATTTTTGGAACTTGTTAAAGAGTCAGCAAGGCAACAAGGTTGCAGTGGAGAAGGAATCACGCAAAGAGTTGGAAAAACTGCAGAAGATGCGCAAGATAGCCTTGACGGAGCCGTTGGCTGAGAAAACTCGACCGAGTAATTTTACGGAAGTAATTGGTCAGACGGAAGGGATAAAAGCGTTGCGGGCTGCTCTTTGTGGCGCAAATCCACAACATGTGATAGTGTATGGTCCGCCGGGCATTGGTAAGACGGCTGCGGCGCGCTTGGTTTTAGAAGAAGCGAAACGTAACCCGATGTCGCCGTTTAAGGAAAATGCAAAGTTTGTGGAGATTGACGGCGCGACAGCTCGTTTTGACGAAAGGGGCATTGCCGACCCGCTGATTGGCTCGGTGCACGATCCGATTTATCAGGGAGCAGGTGCCCTGGGCATGGCCGGGATTCCTCAACCCAAGGCAGGTGCGGTAACCAAGGCGCATGGCGGAGTTTTGTTCATTGATGAAATTGGCGAGTTGCACCCAATTCAAATCAATAAATTGCTTAAGGTCCTTGAGGACCGCAAGGTGATGCTAGAGAGTGCTTACTACAGCTCAGAGGACCGGAATATCCCTTCGCATATTCATGATATTTTTCAAAATGGTTTGCCGGCTGATTTTCGCTTGGTTGGGGCAACTACCAGGATGCCGGAAGAAATTCCACCGGCGATTCGTTCCCGTTGCCTTGAGGTATTTTTCCGCTCGCTTAATCCGGAGGAAATAGGGGTAATCACCACTAATGCCGCCAAAAAGGTGAAGCTTAGCATCGAACCCAAAGCGCTCGACGTGGCAAAACGCTATGCGACCAATGGTAGGGAAGCTGTGAATATCGTACAGATTGCTGCCGGAATAGCTATCGGGGACAGCGTTGAGATCATCCGCACGGCTGACGTGGAATGGGTTGTCAACTCAGGTCAGTATACGCCGCGCATGGAAAAAACTATTCCCCCCCACCCTCAGATAGGGGTAGTAAACGGCTTGGCTGTTTATGGACCCAATATGGGAACGCTGATCGAGCTTGAGGCGGGCGTACTGCCTGCCAAGAAGGGCAAAGGGCAGATCACGGTGACCGGAATTGTGGAAGAAGAAGAACAGGGTGGGCGGGACGGTAAGACTATCCGTCGCAAGTCGATGGTTCGGGGCTCGGTGGAAAATGTTTTGACAGTGTTGCGGCGTCAGTTTGGGGTAGAACCCAGTAATTTTGATATTCATCTGAACTTTCCGGGCGGGGTGCCCATTGATGGGCCGTCGGCAGGTGTGGCGATTGCCAGTGCGGTGTATTCGGCTATCATGCGGTTCAAGGTAGACAATAGGGTAGCCATGACCGGAGAAGTCTCTATCCGCGGCAATGTTAAACCGATCGGCGGGGTAGTGGCTAAGGTCGAGGCAGCGCGGCGGGCGGGTTGCCGGAAGGTTATCGTGCCCAGGGAAAATTGGCAGGAAATTTTTAGTCAATTTGACGATATAGAGGTTGTCGCAGTAGACAGCATGGAAGAGGTCTTGCAGCATTGTCTGCTGGAGGATCGCCTGAGCAAAGCACCGGAAGTGCTGCCGAGTATTGATTTATTAACTGCATCACATATCTAACCGTGTGAGAACTCGGTGCGGTTCATTACTTGCCAATGTGGCGGTGGTGAACCGCTTTTGCTTGCTGGGCGGGCCGCTTAGGGTGGCAGGCAAAGGTAAATTATGCTAGAATAGATTTACCCTTGTTATTGCAAACTAAGGGATGGATGATGGATTGGCTTTATCCCTTGGAGGTGGAAGTTATGACCGATAAACCAAAGGTTCTGCGCCAAATACCCCTGCTGCCGTTAAGGGGCATTTTAGTTTTTCCCTATATGGTGATTCATCTCGATGTTGGGCGTGAAAAGTCCATTAAGGCCATTGAAGAGGCAATGGTACAGGAGCGTGCCATTTTTTTGGCCACGCAAAAGGATGCAGTCACAGAAGACCCAACTGAGGATGACTTATATAGTGTGGGGACTGTCGCAGAAATTAAACAATTACTGAAATTGCCCGGTGGTACGATTCGTGTTTTGGTTGAAGGTATTACCAGAGCCAAAATCGATAAGTTTGTGAGTCAGGACCAATACATGAAGGTTCTGGTGTTGGAGTATGAAGAGGAAAAGCTGCATACGCCAGAGGTTGAGGCCTTAAACCGTAATTTGACTAATCAGTTTGAACAGTACGTAAAAGTTAGCAAGAAGATTCCGCCTGAAACAGTAGGAACGGTGCTGGCAGTGGAAGACCCCGGCCGTTTGGCGGATATCGTGGCCTCGCATTTAAGTCTTAAAATCGAAGACAAGCAGGCAATCTTAAATGCCACCGGTCTGGTGGACCGGTTGGAAACCATTTGTGAAATCTTGGCGCGTGAAATGGAAATACTGGAACTCGAACGTAAAATCAGTATTAGAGTACGCAAACAGATGGAAAAGACTCAAAAGGAATACTACTTACGCGAGCAAATGAAAGCCATTCAGAAGGAATTGGGTGAAAAAGACGAACGTCAGGCCGAAGCCGACGAATTGCGCGAAAAGGTCATCAAGGCTAAGTTTCCTAAAGATGTTGAGGAAAGAGCCCTGCATGAGGTAGAACGCCTCGAGAAAATGCCACCGATGGTTGCTGAGGCTACGGTTGTGCGTAACTACTTGGAGTGGCTTTTGGCCTTGCCCTGGCATAAGGCTACGAAAGACCGCATCAACATCGCGGTAGCTGAAGAAATACTTGATGCTGATCATTATGGGTTGCGTAAAGTAAAAGAGAGAATTATCGAATACCTCGCCATCCGCAAACTGGCACCTAAAATTAAGGGGCCGATAATTTGCTTTGTCGGGCCGCCCGGGGTGGGCAAGACTTCCTTAGCGAAATCCATTGCTCGAGCCTTGGAACGTAAATTTATCCGGGTTTCCTTGGGCGGGGTACGGGATGAAGCTGAAATCCGAGGTCACCGCCGCACTTATGTTGGAGCTATGCCGGGCAGAATCATTCAAGGCATGCGGCAGGCCGGTACTAAAAACCCGGTGTTCCTCTTGGATGAGATTGATAAAATGAATGCTGATTTCAGGGGGGACCCGGCTTCGGCTCTATTGGAAATACTTGATCCGGAACAAAACAGTAATTTTAGTGACCACTTCATTGAGGCTACTTTTGACCTGTCTCAGGTCATGTTTATTACCACGGCAAATAGTTTGCACAATATTCCTCGCCCCTTACTGGACAGGATGGAGGTAATCAATCTTGTCGGTTATACTGAGGAAGAAAAGGTAAAAATCGCCGAAAATTACCTTTTCCCGAAACAGTTAAAAAACCATGGTCTCAAACAAGAACAACTGATGCTGGGGCCAGAAACCCTGTTGCGGTTAGTACGCGATTATACGCGCGAATCCGGTGTGCGTAATTTAGAGCGTGAGATTGCAACTTTGTGTCGTAAAGTTGCTACGCGAGTGGTGCGCGAAAATGCCGCTAACATCGAAGTTCAGCCCGACGGTCTGACAGAATACCTCGGTACTTCCAGGTATAGGTTTGCGATGGCCACTAAGGTGCCGGAAGTCGGTGCGGCAACAGGTCTGGCCTGGACGGAAGTGGGCGGCGATGTCTTGAGCATCGAGGTTACGGTATTGGCGGGTAACGGTAAATTGCACCTAACCGGTAAATTGGGGGATGTAATGAAGGAATCGGCTCAAGCCGGGTTTAGTTATATCCGTTCCGTTGCTAAGACACTGGGTATTGCACCGGATTTTTACCAAAAGAATGATATCCATATTCATGTGCCGGAGGGCGCTATTCCGAAGGACGGTCCTTCGGCCGGTATTACCATGGCGACCGCTTTGGCCTCAGCTCTATCTTTCCGCGCAGTACGGGGAGATGTGGCTATGACCGGGGAAATAACCCTGCGGGGTAAGGTTCTGCCTGTGGGCGGTATCAAGGAAAAGGTGCTGGCAGCAAGACGCTCCGGCCTGACCACGATAATTTTGCCGCGGGATAATCAAAAAGACATCGATGACATTCCGTCAAATGCCAGGCAAGATTTAAAGTTTATTTTTGTTGAACATATGGACGAAGTTTTGGCCAATGCTTTGGTACCTACAGCCGCGGAATATCAGCCGGAGTTTTCTGAGGTGCAGTTGCCCTTAGGCGATATGTCCGGGATTCGACCCACAGCAGATTTATAAGTTGGTGCATGATGAAAATAACCTCAAGTGAATTTGTAATAAGCGCCGTCGGACCTAAACAGTATCCGGAAACAGGCCTACCTGAGATTGCGATGGTAGGCCGCTCCAATGTCGGGAAATCGTCCTTGATTAATTGTTTTGTCAACCGCAATAATTATGCGCGGACTAGCTCCAAGCCTGGGAAGACCGCGACTCTAAACTATTACTTGATTAATAAAGCCTTTTATTTCGTGGACCTGCCGGGTTATGGCTGGGCTAGCGTTTCAAAAGACACGAAAGCGCAATGGGGCAAAATGATTGAAGCCTATCTGAATGCCAGACGTGAAATCAGGGCTGTTATTCAGCTCGTCGATATGCGCCATCCGCCCAGTAAGGACGATCAAACCATGTACAATTGGTTGACTGCTAAGAATCTGCCTTGTCTAATTGTGGCTACGAAGGCGGATAAGGTTGCGCGTGGGCAGCTGCCAAAACATCTCAAAATTATTAAGGAAGTTCTGGGCTTGCCCGGAGCAGATGTCATTCTGCCCTTTTCCGCTCAAACCGGGCTGGGGCGAGAGGAATTGCATAATTTGGTGGCGGAAATAACCGGGCAAACACCAGACAGTGCTGTACAGGTATGATTGGCTTGGGTATGTGCATATAGTAAAGGGTGGTACCTATCTAGCCGGGAGTATGAACCGAGTATAAGGTGAAAAGATGAGAGACGTTGCATTTTTGCTGATAAGTCTGGGCGTAATCCTGCTAGGCGCGGAAGCGTTTACTAACAGTGTAGAATGGTTAGGTAAGCGATTGGGGCTTGGCGCCGGAGCGGTGGGCAGTATTTTGGCTGCTATCGGCACAGCTTTGCCGGAGACCATGGTGCCGATTATTGCGATTGTCTTTGGGCATGGTACGGTCAATGCCAGTGAAGTCGGTATTGGGGCGATACTTGGCGCCCCGTTTATGCTCGCTACGTTAGCTTTTTTTATTTCAGGCGTAGCGGCTAGCCTTACGCGGGTAGGGGGACTTAAGCGGGAATATATGCGAGTGGACAGATCTATTATTGAACGAGATCTTAGGTTTTTCCTACTTTCGTACACGGCAGCTATTTTGGTATCATTTCTGCCTGCCCACGGCGTTAAGGAAGTCGCAGCCTTTCTTTTGATCGGAGCGTATATCTTTTATGCCTGGCAAACAATTCGCGACGGGCAAGGGGTTGACGAAGGAGACCTGGCGGCACTGTATTTTGCCCCCAGATCAAAGGATCCTTCCACTAAGCTGATAGTGGCTCAGTTGGCGGGGGCACTCCTGCTCATTGTATTTGGGGCGCGCAACTTCGTCACCTCGGTGGAAAACCTCTCTTTAACATGGGGAATCCCCGCCTTTATCTTGTCGATGATTATTACGCCGGTGGCCACGGAGTTGCCGGAGAAGTTTAATAGCGTGATCTGGATTAGTAAGGGCAAGGATACCTTGGCCATCGGTAATATTACGGGTGCGATGGTGTTTCAGAGTTCAATCATCCCTGCCATTGGGATTTTGTTAACACCGTGGCAGTTAGAGCCCTTAGCCTTGGTCAGCGCGGTGCTGGCAATATTAGCTGCTCTGACTCCCTACCTGTACGTGCGCGCCAGGGGCGTGATTAAACCGAGTCAACTGCTGGTGGGCGGGGTATTTTATCTTGTTTTCCTGGCAGCAGTTATAGTTTGGCATTAAGTGACTTAACGAAGAAGGAACCTCACAGCGCGACTTGCGCGCTGTGAGGTTCCTTTTTTTGGGTGAGTTTGATCATTTCTTCGTAATTCTCCTCGACTAAGGCGACAACCGTGCTGTCAATCTTGTTGTTCGCGCTGAGGTCGAGAAGAATTGCTAAACATTGCGCTTTATTAAGTCCATCCCGATAGGGTCGGTCTTCGGTCAGGGCAGCAAAAATGTCGCTTACGGCCATGATGCGGGAACCGAGGGAAAGGTGCTCGCCGGTTAAGTTATGGGG
Source organism: Bacillota bacterium (assembly GCA_021783135.1). Classification (GTDB taxonomy): domain Bacteria; phylum Bacillota; class Desulfitobacteriia; order Desulfitobacteriales; family JAJXUE01; genus JAJXUE01. Next base: position 12,606 of record JAJXUE010000040.1, read on the forward strand.
ATAACCGGAACCATCCAGTTTCTCATGGTGCTGGGAACCCCAAATTGACACTGACTCAAATCCGGGAATATTGCGCAACAGGTAATAGGAGTGATAAGTGTGGTTTTTGATGATCGCAAATTCTGCTTCGCTTAATTGGCCGGGTTTGTCGAGGATTTCATTAGGAATGGCCAGTTTGCCGAGATCATGCAGATAACCGGCCAGCCGAAGAAAGGTTAAATCATAACCAATAAAGCCTAATTTGCGACCCAGATATTCGGCGCCTAAGGCTACCTTGGTGGAGTGGTCACGGGTATAGGGACTCTTGTTGTCGATTACTTGGGAAAAACACTTGGCAATATTGGTCAATATTTTAGGCGAAACTTGCATTGTTTGCTTAGGTTTTCTGGCTTGGACAATTTCCGAGATGAAATCAGAGCGCAAATCAAGCCAGAAAGCTTCTTTGGCCGCTGCTTTGAGAAATGCCGCCACGATAACCGGATTGAACTTCGTGCCTGAGTTGGCCACAATGGCTTGAATTATGGCTTGACTACGATGCAAAAGACACGTGCTTTCTGCTTCGCAGAGCACGGCTACTCTATCAGCCAAATACACAATGTTGCTGCCCAGCGGAACAATGCTAGCAACATTTTGCCAAGCTATGGTGTCTTGCCAGCGGTCATGATGATGCAAAATAATGCGTGCCACATCTTCAGTTAATTTGCTATGGCGAAATATTTCATACCCTTTTTTGCAATGTACTGACCCGTGCGTGTCCTCATACGGTAAGAGGTATTTCAACTCGTCGCGGGGATTCATGCCGGCATCATGCACCAAGGCGCTGTAAAAAATGGTTTGGCGGTCGAAATCGGACAAATCAAGATTTTCAGCAATCGCGGCGGTAATTAAAGCCACACTTTGATGGTGGTAAGTAACCCCGTCTAAGGAGAGGTCAAGCGACTTGGAAAAGGAGTAAAAAATTTCACCTAAGTCAATCGTAAACAAACTGGATCCCTCACTTTTACTAAAACAGAAAGAAAAAAACCCTTTGAGGAAGATTATATACTTTCTGGCGATAAAAGGAAGATATTTTGTGATATTTTGTGAAATTTAATATGTAGTAGCAAAAGCAGGATAAGGAATAAATAGCCGAGCCGTTAATGCGTAATGGCAGGTTTCAGTTCGCTTAAGAGCATGCCTGCGAGCACTAAAGTCGCCCCGACGAGCCCACGCATACCCAATAATTCACCGGCCAACAGGTAGGCAAAAACTGCAGAAAAGACGGGCTCGCACGTGAAGATGATGGCAGTTCTAGTGGGGGTAGTGAATTTTTGCATGGTAGATTGCAATAAGAAGGCCAGTGAGGTGGCGGGTATGGCGGTGAGCAAGAGACCAAGCCAGACATCACGGCTAAAGATAGCAGGTTGGGTAGGAAGCAGGCAAGCTATTAACCCGGAAATTACGGCTACAGTACCTATTTGTATAACGGCCAAGAGGAAGGCATCAAGCTCAGGTGCATATTTTCCGACTGCTAGAATTTGCACGGCGAAGCATACGGCACAGAATAGGACGAGCAAATCGCCGCGGTTAAAGCTTAAGGCAGCGCCCAACGATAAGAAAGCTAGGCCTATGGCTGCACAGCCAATGCCTAAGAGAGTAAATAATCCGGGCAAGCGTCGATTGGCTATGCCGGTGAACAGCGGAACAAGCACAACTGACAATCCGGTGATAAAACCGGCATTAGCGGCTGTAGTATATTGCAGGCCAATTGTTTGAAAGGCATACCCGCAAAATAGCAGTAAGCCGATTAGGCTGCCGATGACTAAGGTTTTGCGATTTAAACCGCGAAGTTTATGTGGTGCAATCAGCATGAGAAAGATGCAGGCAGCGGCGAAGCGGAGCGCGATAAAAGTAAAGGGAGGCATATCGGTGACTGCATTTTTGACGGCAACAAATGTCGCGCCCCAAATTCCGGCTACTGCCAGCAGGGCCAGGTCGGCCTTAAGTTGGTGGCTGCGAATAGGCTCCATTTTTTCCTCCATCCAAGTTTCACCTGGGAGTTAGCATCAATGTAAAGTATAACGGGAAAGGCTGCTTGTTAACAAGAGAATATTCGGCAGAGGCAGGTGGACTAGTTGTCATAAAACCCGTAAAACGTCATAGAAATTAAATAGGTAAAAAATAACAGGAGGTGGCAGTATGGAAGGGGAAAAAAAGCGTAATTTTTATGGCGATAATTATTTGGATGAATATTTTGAGGATAACCCATCCTACCGCGATAATGCGAAATGGATGCCCGAGGCCAAAATTGATTATGCCGCAGTTATTTTCGGTGCGGGAACGGCCCTGGTAATTACGCTAATTTGCCTCGTAATGGCAGCACTTTGGACTCAAGCAGTAGGCAGCGCGGTACTTGACTTTTCCTTTTTGGTCGACATAACTTTGGTTGTTGCGGTGCTGATTGGCTCTTGGCGCGGATGTATGCGAGTCAAAACAATGGGTTTGGCCCATGGTGCACTAATTGGTCTTGTCTACAGTGTGACCGGAATATTGCTCTTGGCAGTATTGCTGCCGATTAACTGGTTCGGCGCGCTGCAAACTGTGTTGATGGCCGTTGGTTTAGGCGGTTTGGGCGGAGTCATCGGTTTTAACTATAAGCTCAGTAAGCAGAGTTCCACTTGGCGCAAAGGGCCAACCCGTTCAACACAGCCGAGTGAAGATGAATATGATGACTACTTTCCCCGCGCATGAGGTTAGGATAACAGCGCCCCGGGCTGCAAGGCCTTGGGCGTTTTTTACATCTAAAACGCGCGCGTACTTATAATAATTAGAACATTATAATAAGTAGCAGTCAAAAATGTTATTTTGTGGGCAAGAATAGAGCGTTAATTATACAAATTAGAATGTTTAAAACGTTTTCTAAAAATAACAGCAATAAATAGCAGGAATTTGCGCTTGCGCGGAGAAGTCAGTACAATCTGAAAATTCGGTTTTTGAGGGAGGAATTGTTTTTGCGAGAAAGCGTAATAGTAAGTGGGGCGCGTACACCTTTTGGCACCTTTGGCGGTTCACTCCGGGATGTGTGTGCTACGGATTTGGGTGCGGCTGTAATTAGAGAAACAATCAACCGGGCGGGGATTGCCGGTGATACGGTCGATAATGTAATTATGGGCATGGTGATACAAGCCGGAGCCGGACAGGTTCCTTCACGCCAGGCCAGTATAAAGGCGGGCTTGCCGTATGAGGTCACCTCGGAAACTATTAATAAGGTGTGTGCGTCAGGGCTGCGCGCGGTTACATTAGCTGATCAGATTATCCGTGCGGGTGACGCAGAGATTATGGTGGCCGGTGGCATGGAATCTATGTCCAATGCCCCATTTGCATTGCCCAAGGCCCGGTGGGGCTACCGCATGGGTAACGGTGAACTAGTAGACTTGATGGTTAATGACGGTCTGTGGTGTGCCCATCATAATGTGCATATGGCAGTGCATGGGTCCACGGTGGCCAAGGAGTACGGTATCACTCGACAGGAACAGGACGAATTTGCCTACCAATCTCAGATGAAGGCTGTCGCGGCTATCGCTGCGGGCAGGTTCAAGCATGAGATTGTACCGGTAGCAATCCCTCAGAAAAAAGGCGAAGCTAAGGTGGTGGATACGGACGAAGGACCCCGTCCTAATACCACGCCGGAGATTTTAGCGCAATTGCCGTCTATATTTGTGCAAGATGGCACTGTTACCGCCGGTAATGCTCCTAGCGTTAATGACGGAGCAGGGGCATGCCTAGTAATGTCCGCAACAAAGGCCCAGGAATTGGGTAAAAAACCCTTGGCGACAATACTTGGGCATGCTTCGGTTGCCGCGGAGCCTGCTTATATTGCAACTACGCCCGGTCTGGCTACACTGAAACTATTGGCCCAAAAGGGTTTGCGGATGGCCGATATTGACTTGATAGAGGCTAATGAGGCATTTGCTGCAGTTGCTCTGGTCAGCGGTAAAATAACCGGATGGGATTTTGCAAAGGTCAATGTTGATGGTGGTGCAATAGCGCTGGGGCATCCGATCGGTGCCAGCGGCGCCAGAATCTTGCTCCACTTGATTTACGAATTGCAGCGTCGTGGCGGGGGATTGGGAGTAGCGGCTATCTGCAGCGGCGCCGCCCAAGGGGATGCCATTTTGATTAGGGTAGAGTAAAGAATTTTAGTAAAATATTATGGGGGTTATTGGTTTGGCAATTAAGACTATTATGGTAATCGGCGCAGGTCAAATGGGCGGAGGTATAGCACAAGTAGCGGCCCAAGCCGGGTATGACGTCCTACTCAATGATATTAAGACGGAATTTGTTGAAAAGGGCTTAGGAGTTATTGGTAAAAATTTAAGCCGTAGTGTGGAAAAGGGCAAAATAAGCGCTGAGATTAGAGAACAGATTTTGGCTCGTATCCAACCGTCCTTGAGTCTGCAGGATGCGTTAAAGGCTGATGTGGTAATCGAGGCCGCGGTCGAAAATATGGAAATTAAACGTAAGATTTTTACAGAACTTGATGCGGTATGCCCGGAACACACCATATTGGCCAGCAATACGTCATCTCTGCCCATTACGGAAATAGCCGCCTGCACTAAACGACCGGAACAGGTAATCGGGATGCATTTTATGAACCCGGTACCGATAATGAAATTGGTAGAGATAATTCGCGGCTTGGCTACCACGGATGAGGTGTATCGGGAAATTGAAGCTATGACGTTGCAAATGGAGAAGACTCCGGTTGAGGTTAACGATGCACCGGGTTTTGTCTCAAATCGCGTACTGTTGCCGATGATTAATGAGGCCATTTATGCGGTGTATGAAGGTGTAGCTACCCCGGAAGCGGTGGACAAGGTGATGCAATTAGGCATGAATCATCCGATGGGACCTTTGGCATTGGCGGATTTGATCGGGCTTGATACTTGCCTGTCAATCATGGAAGTTTTGCATAGCGGGTTTAGTGATTCCAAATATCGGCCGTGCCCGTTGTTACGCAAGTATGTTAAAGCGGGTTGGTTGGGACGCAAAACAGGACGTGGTTTCTACACCTATAACTAGAGTTGGGGGGTTGAGCATGGAATACACAACATTATTGTTGGAGCGTAATGGCGCTGTCACAAAGCTTACTATTAATCGTCCGCAGGCCCTAAATGCACTTAATTCGCAGGTGCTGGAAGATTTGAGCGCGGCCTTTAGGGCTTTAGCTACCGAGTCTGAAACAGGTGTTGTAATTTTGACGGGTGCCGGTGAAAAGTCATTCGTGGCCGGTGCTGATATCACTCAAATGAAGGATATGACTCCACTCCAGGCGCGTGAATTTGCTATGCTGGGGCAGAAGGTCACCAGTTTGATCGAGAATCTGCCGCAGCCGGTAATTGCTGCTGTGAACGGATTTGCGCTTGGTGGCGGATGTGAGTTGGCCATGGCTTGCGATATTAGAATTGCGGCTGAAAATGCTAAGTTTGGCCAGCCGGAAGTCGGTTTGGGGGTAACTGCCGGTTTCGGCGGCACCCAGCGGTTGCCGCGCTTGGTAGGGAAGGGCAAAGCTAAGGAAATTTTATTTACCGGGGATGTGTTTGGTGCCGAGGAGGCCTTGAGCATTGGTTTGGTGGATAGGGTTGTAACTAGCGCTGAGCTGCAGGATTACGCGCTGAATTTGGCCCGGAAAATCTTAGCGAAAGGGCCTGTGGCTGTGCGATTGAGTAAGGCGGCCGTGAATAAGGGTATGGACATGGATTTGGCGAATGCGTTGCAGTACGAAGCGGAAGTTTTCGCGCTTTGCTTCGCTTCACAAGAACAGACAGAAGGCATGACTGCATTTGTCGAAAAACGCAAACCAAACTTCACTGGTAAATAAGGCCCCAATTGGCCCAGAGCCCAGTAAAGCAGAGTCAATTAAAGCTAAGCAGAGATAAAGCCGAGTGGAGGGAAAAGAGTCAGGAGGAGTTAAAGTGGATTTTCTACCTACTGAAGATCAACAAATGCTGCGAACAATGGTGCGCAGTTTTGCCCAGACCGAAATTGCGCCTACTGCCGCGTATTATGACGAGAAACATGAGTTTCCGCTGGAAAACATCAAAAAAATGGGGCAAAATGGGCTGATGGGTATCCCTATTCCGGAAGAGTATGGTGGTGCGGGAGCTGACTTTCTTTCCTATATTATTGCTATCGAGGAAATTGCTCGGGCGGATGCTTCGCATGGGGTGATTCTTGCTGTCCACACCTCAGTCGGTACTTTCCCCATTCTCTACTTTGGCACGGAGGCGCAAAAACAAAAATATATCCCTCGCCTGGCTGCCGGCGAATACCTTGGCGCCTTTGCTTTAACTGAGCCGAATGCCGGTTCAGATGCTACAGGTATCGCAACTACAGCTGTGCGACAAGGGGATTACTACGTTTTAAACGGCACCAAGCGCTTTATTACTAACGGCGGTTATGCTGATGTCTATACCGTCATGGCGGTTACGGACAAAAGCAAGGGTTCCAAGGGTATTACGGCCTTTTTAGTGGATAAGGACACGCCTGGTTTTAAAGTAGGCAAAGTGGAGAGAAAGATGGGGTTAAATGCTTCTTCCACGACAGAATTGATCTTTGAGGACGCCAAAGTGCCGGCGGAAAATGTCTTGGGGCAAGAAGGGCAAGGGTTTAAAGTCGCGATGTCTTTGCTTGACGGCGGCAGGATTGGAATTGGCGCTCAAGGTGTCGGTATTGCTCAGGCGGCTTTGGATGCAGCGGTTGCCTATGCTAAGGACCGTAAACAGTTCGGTCATGCTATTATCGAGTTTCAAGGTATTCAATTTATGTTGGCCGATATGGCGGCGCAAGTGGATGCGGCAAGACTGTTGGTGTATCGGGCGGCAAATTTGCGGATGCACGGGTTGCCCTATGCCAAGGAAGCGTCAATCGCTAAAATGTTCGCTACAGATACCGCCATGAAGGTTACCACGGATGCCGTGCAAATTTTTGGCGGGTACGGTTATAGTAGTGAATATCCGGTTGAACGTTATATGCGTGACGCCAAGATTACTCAGATTTACGAAGGAACCAATCAGATTCAACGTATAGTTATTGCCCGACACTTGAGCAAATAGAATTGTGAATAATTTAGCAGGAATTAACCAAATTAGTCAGAATATTCTAAATAAACAAGGGGTTAGTTGGAGAAGGAGGTAAAAGGCATTGAGTAAACGCATGAGCATTCCGGAAGCCGCAAGCTTAATAAATGATGGGGATATGATAACCTTTAGTGGCTTCACTATTTGGCGCCGACCGATGGCACTAGTTTATGAGCTGATTCGACAGCGTAAACAAAATCTTCATTTGGTGGAGGTAAATTCCGGTACGCACGGGGATATGTTAATCGGTGCAGGTTGTGTAAAGGTATGGGAATCATGTTGGATTGGTCAGGAGTTGTTCGGCAAACTTGGTGGCAATCTTGATCGTAAACTCAGGGAAGGCTCAATTCTCGTGGAGGATTACAGCCACTACCAAATGTTACTGAGGATGATGGCAGGAGCTCAAGGTGTGCCATATTTACCGACTTGGGCCTCGCGGGGTACAGACATTCTTAATCCGGATTATGACATGCTGGCGAAAGCTGGCCTAAGGGACGGAAGTAATCCTAAAATTCCGCGGCACAAATTTGCCATTGTGGAAGATCAATTTTATGAGGAAGGAACCTTAATCCACGTTCCGGCGGTTCGGCCTAATGTCTGCATCGCGCATGTGCAGCAGGTGGGAGAGGATGGCACGGTGCGGGTATGGGGTCAGAAATTTGCCGACGAGGAAGCGATTAAGGCGGCGGATAAGGTAATTGTGATTGCGGAAGAAGTCGTGCCGGAGGAGTACTTGCGTCGGGAACCGGAGCGCAATCTCATTCCACCCTATTTGGTCGATGTAATCGTGGAACAACCCTGGGGTGCTCATCCTACGGGCAATTTTGGCTGCCATGAGGTAGATGGCCCTTTCATGCGGGATTTTTATAATAAGACCAGAACGCAGGAAGGCTTTGATGCCTGGGCCGATGAGTGGGTATTCGGCGTGCCAGATTACGAAGCATATCTGGAAAAATTGGGTTTCAACCGTTTGCAAAAACTGCGGGCTAACTCTGCCTACAAATATAACGACAGTGCGAAAAGGGGGACGCGCTAATGGATAAGAATTACGCTAAGCCGGGTGAATACAAAGTAAACGATCTGTTGGCAGTCGCCGCCGCCCGTGAGGTTAGAGACGGTGAGGTAGTTTTTGCCGGTACCGGGTTGCCGATGCTGGCGATTTTGTTGGCGCAGAAGACCTGTGCGCCACATGCGTACTGTGTCTATGAGGCCGGTACTATTGACGGAAGATCGGTACATTTACCGGCTTCGGTAGGAGATGCCCGGTGTGCCTATCAGGCAGCAGTTGCTTCCGGACTTTTTGATGTGTTTGGTCAACTCCAACGCGGTAAGGTTGATTTGGCCTACTTAGGCGGTGCTGAAATTGATAAGTATGGCAATGTTAACACAACTGTAATTGGGGATTATGCCCATCCTCAGGTGAGGTTTCCCGGCAGCGGTGGCAATCCGGATATTAATTCTATGGCGCGGCGGACGGTATTTATGATGGTACAGGAAAAACGTCGTTTTCGGGAACAAGTGGACTATCTCACTTCGCCCGGATGGCGGGTGAAAAAGTGGCCCGGCGGGGAGTGGGTATCGCGCCAAGAGGCTTTTGGGAAGATGTTCCGTGGTGGGCCTTCAGCCGTAATAACCAATATGGCAGTGTTTAGGTTTGACGAGTCCACTGGGCTAATGTACCTTGATACGGTGCATCCGGGACACACTGTCGAGGATGTGCGCAACAACGTTAGTTTTGACTTAGATGTTTCGCGCGTCAAAGGGGAAACCGAGCCACCGACGCATGAAGAATTACATTTGCTCTATCATGTGGTGGATGCGGAAGGAATTTTCCTGCCCTAAGCTCGTGCGGTACCTAGGGTTAGAATTCAAGGAGGATAGCAATGGAACAGCTAGGCTTGGTCATGGTCTATATGGGAAATGGTAAAGGTAAAACCACAGCCGCCTTTGGTCAGGCCCTGCGCGCTATGGGTCATGGTAAAAAAGTCTACTTGCTGCAATTTATGAAGGGCAGTAAAGATTATGGTGAGGTGCGGATGGCTGCGCAATTGCCGTTAATGACTTTAGTCCAGTCCGGTCTGCCGAGCTTTGTGGTTAAAGGCAATCCGACGCCGGAAGATCTAAGACTGGCACGGCGCGGACTGGAGTTGGCCCAAGCAGCCGTTAGTTCAGGCCAATTTGGCTTGGTAATTTTAGATGAGGTAAACATAGCGTTGGACTATGAGCTAATTCCGGTAGAGGAAGTCCTATACCTAATTGAACACAGGCCGCCCGGAGTGGATCTGGTGCTCACCGGGCGGTATCCACCCCGGCAGATTCTTGCGGTCGCAGATTTGGTTAGCGAGATCAGAGAAGTTAGACATCACTTTGCGGCAGGGATTAAAGCGCGAGAGGGTATAGAGTTTTAAACAACTGGAGGAGCCAATGCATGAATTAGTTAGTCGGCTGCTGGAAGGCGACCGCCGGGCTGCAGCCAGAATAATTACGCTGGTCGAAAACAATGGGCAGGAGAAGGAACAACTGCTGAGTGAACTTTTTCCGCATACAGGTAAGGCTTTCGTTTTGGGTGTAACAGGCTCGCCGGGCGCCGGTAAAAGTTCTTTGGTAGATTCTCTGGTTACTCACTATCGTCAGCAAAGTTTAACAATCGGCGTAATCGCCGTCGATCCTACCAGCCCGTTTACCGGCGGTGCTATTTTGGGTGACCGCATCCGCATGCAAGACCATGCGTTGGACCGGGGCGTGTTCATCCGCAGTATGGGAACGCGCGGTAGCCTAGGCGGCTTGGCCCGGGCTACCAAAGAGGCTATCAAGGTGCTTGATGCGTACGGTCGGGACATCATACTGGTGGAAACGGTGGGCGTCGGGCAATCGGAATTGGATATTATGGCTACGGCAGACACCACTTTGGTAGTGCTTAATCCGGGCACGGGTGACGGAATTCAGACTATCAAGGCGGGCATCATGGAAATTGCTGATATTTTTGTGGTTAATAAGTGTGACCGCGATGGTGCGGACAAAATGGCCGCGGAGGTAGAGTCTATGCTTGACTTGGGACATGGCCAAAACCCATATTGGCGCCCGCCGGTTAAGAAGACTTCGACCATTGATGGCCGGGGCATACCGGAGTTGGTTGGGGCTATTATTGAACATCGAGAGTTTGCCACCGCTTCGGGCGATTTCGCTGAGCGGCGAGGCCAACAACTCAAAGCTGAGGTCAGTGAAATCGTGGAAGACTATCTGAAAAAGATGCTGTGGAGCAAGGTTGGCGCGAACGCCGAGATGGCCCAATTATTAAAGGATGCGTCTGAGCGTAAATCTGACCCCTATACCATTGCCAGGCGCATCCTGGAGGTTTTTTAGTCGAAGGAGGTTTATTGATGTCCGATCGGTTAAAGTCGATTGAAGCAAAGCAGAAGGCTTGGCAAGAAAGGTACAATCAGAGCAAGCAGCGCGGTGCAAAATTCATGACTGTTTCCAGTGAACCCATTAAGGAATTGTATACTCCCGCCGATATCGCAGATTTTGATTTTGAGCGCGACTTGGCCTTCCCGGGCCAATATCCTTATACTCGTGGCGTACAGACCAATATGTATCGTGGCCGGCTTTGGACTATGCGGCAATTTGCCGGGTTTGCCTCGGCTAAGGAAACAAACGAACGTTTTAAATTCCTGTTGGCCAAGGGACAAACCGGATTAAGCGTAGCTTTTGATATGCCGACGATTATGGGATACGACTCAGACTATCCCCGTTCGTTTGGTGAGGTTGGACGAGTGGGAGTAGCTATCGACTCGTTACAGGATATGGAAACCTTATTTGAGGGCATTCCGCTGGATAAAGTGAGTACCTCGATGACGACAAATGCGCCGGCATCCATTTTGTGGGCTATGTATATTGCTACGGCAGAAAAACAGGGCGTGGCATCGGAAAAACTTAACGGCACTATTCAAAATGACATTCTGAAAGAGTACATTGCCCAGAAATCATGGATATTTCCGCCGCACCCCTCGATGCGGATCATCACGGATATCTTTAAATTCGCCAAAGAGCATGTGCCTAAATGGAATACGATAAGTATTAGCGGCTATCATATTCGTGAAGCGGGAGCTACTGCCCTACAGGAGCTAGCCTTTACCTTAGCGGATGGTTTTGCCTATGTGGAAGCAGGAATTGCGGCCGGGTTGGACGTGGATGATTTTGCACCGCGGCTTTCCTTTTTCTTTAATTCGCACACTGATTTCTTTGAAGAAGTTGCTAAATATCGCGCCGCTAGGCGTATATGGGCGCGTCGGATGCACGAGAAATATGGTGCCAAGGATGAGAAGAGTTTATTGCTGCGGTTTCATACCCAAACTGCGGGCTGTTCACTGACTGCGCAACAACCGGAAAACAACATTGTGCGTACGGCATTTCAAGCCTTAGCAGCTGTCATGGGCGGGACCCAGTCGCTGCACACCAATTCGATGGATGAAGTTTTAGCTCTGCCAACGGAAAAGGCAGTGCAAATCGCATTACGCACGCAGCAGCTCATTGCGTATGAAACAGGTGTGGCGAATACCATTGATCCCTTGGCTGGATCTTATTTTGTCGAGGCGATGACAAATCGCATGGAGCAGGGCGCAGAGGAATATTTCCAAAAGATCGATGCTTTAGGCGGAGTTTTGGCGGCTATCGATAAAAACTTTTTCCAACAGGAAATAGCGGATGCAGCTTTTCGCTACCAAAAGGAAATAGAGAGAAAAGATAGAATAATTGTCGGAGTAAATGACTTTGTCCAAACGGAGAATTTGACGATAGACTTGTTAAAAATTGATCCTGAAATAGAGCGGGAGCAGGTGCAGCGCTTGCAAAAGCTGCGTGCGACCCGTGATAATGACAGGGTGCAAGCTACCTTGGCGGACTTGCGTCAAGCCGCGGCAAGTACGGATAATTTGATTCCGAAGATTCTTGCCAGCGTTAAGGCCTATGCGACACAAGGTGAAATTGTTAATGTGCTACGAGAGGTTTTTGGGGAATATAAGGAAAAAGCTGTATTTTGAGTAGGTAAGAGGTGATACAGATGGAAGAATGTAAAATCAGGGTTTTGGTAGCGAAGCCCGGACTGGACGGGCATGATCGCGGAGCTAAGGTTATTGCGCGTGCTTTACGCGATGGAGGTATGGAAGTTATCTATACCGGCTTGCACCAAACCCCGGAGCAAGTAGTGGAAGCTGCCATCCAGGAAGATGTGGATGTTATTGGTTTGAGTATACTTTCCGGCGCGCACATGACGATCTTTCCCCGGGTGAAGCAGCTGTTGCTGGAAAACGGAGCGGACAATATTATGCTCATCGGCGGGGGCACGATGCCGGAGGAGGACGTCCAAGCCTTAATTTTGTCTGGTGATGCCAAGGCTTTATTCACGCCAGGGACTTCCACCGAGGATATTATCACCTGGATTCGCCAGAGTGTTTATAGCGGGGAATCGGCATAGAGAGTTTAAACAGACAACATGATTGGAGTGAGACAGGTATGGAATTTATGGAGGCAGTGCGTCAACGGCGGAGCATTCGGTCGTACAAACCAGATCCGGTCGCGCCTGACAAAATTGCACAACTTCTGGAAGCGGCCAGGTTGGCGCCTTC
>JAJXUE010000007.1 GCA_021783135.1 Bacillota bacterium
CTGGCATACTTATCGGCTCGCTGCCTCACTTCCGCGAACGTAGCCATAAATGGGGCGCGAGCATACGTGCTCTCGTTCGGGCGCTCGCCGAGTATGCTAACGGCGCCTCCGTAATGCTTCTCTGCGCAGAAAGCAAACGCACCCTTTGGCTAAGCGGCCCTTGTTGCATTTTCCGGTGGTGCTGCAAAGCTGCATGGGGGGTCTAGCCTGAAAATAACTTCGGGTCGCTGGGGTCGAGTTTGCTTTCTGCTCCGTTTCGCAGACTACTGCGCCTAGCATACTTTTCGGCTCGCTGCCTCACTTCCGCAAACGTAGCCGTAAATTGGGCGCGAGCAGGCGTGCTCTCGTTCGGGCGCTCGCCGAGTATGCTAACGGCGCCTCCGTAATGCTTCTCTGCGCAGAAAGCAAACTCACCCTTTGGCTAAGCGGCCCCAGTGGAAGATAGTACGAGGAAAAGCGCGCGCAGAGGAAATTGATGCGCCTTTTTCTCATTCCAATTTTAAGATTCCCGCTGAGGAATTCAACTTTCCCACTTTGGTGGTTAGTTTTAGGCCTAATTCGCCAGCAAATAGTACATTAGCAGGCGGGCTGTATTGTCAAGCGCTTCTTGATGTGTCCGCTCATGGCTGTGGGAGGCGTCGATACCCGGGCCGATTAAGCCATGCATGATATCATGTCCAGCCCGGAGAGCGGCCCCGGCATCTGAACCGTAATGCGGATAAGTGTCAATCCGGTAGTAAATGCCATGTGCTTGGGCCAAATTCACTAAGCGCTTGCGTAATTCATAGTTGTAGGGACCTGAACTGTCTTTGGCGCAAATCGAAACACAAAATTCATCAGTTGCTTGACCTTCACCTATCGCTCCCATGTCCACCGCCAAGTACTCCTTGGTCTGCGGGGTAATACTGGAATTTCCACCATACCCCAGCTCTTCATTATTGCTAAAGATAAAGTTGACCTGGTAAGGCAAGGTCAGCTCATTGCGTTGGATGGCCTTGATTACGCCGAGTAGAATGGCCACACTAGCCTTATCATCTAAATGGCGGCTGTTAATGAACCCGCTCGACGTCAACCTAGTGCCCGCAGCAAAGGAAACGAAATCACCCACCTCAATGCCAAGACTGCGTACGGCCTCAGCATCGGCGGCCCTTTCATCCAGGCGTAGCTCCATGTTTTCCGCCTTGCGTTCCTGCTGCGCGTGGTCTGCGAAGACATGGGCCGAAGCATGCGTATTAAGCAGTGTCCCAGTATAGGTTTGCCCGCCCATAGTCTCGACCAAGCATAATTCTCCCTCGACAGACTGCCAGTTATAGCCGCCGATTTGGGTAAGGACCAGTCGCCCATTGGACTTAATTTCCTTTACCATTGCCCCCAGTGTGTCCACGTGGGCTGTGACTGTGCGATGGACGGAGCTGTCTACACCGGGTAAGCTGGCTAATAACGTTCCCTTACTGCCAAAAGCATGCGTTACGCCAAGCTTGTCCAGTTCGCCGGCCAGGTAGGTCATGGCTTGGCCGACATTGCCGGAAGGACTGGGGATTTGACATAGAGCCAGGACTTGAGTGGTAATATATTGTAAATCAAGTATAGAAGTAAACATAGACATAGATCCCCCTCATTTCTAATAAGTTTAGTTTGTAAAAAGTTAAGGCTATTTAAGCTTGGTTTGTAGAAAAAAATTGAGCTCTTTGTGTAATTGTAATTGCTTTCGCGTTAATTTTGCGAGACTTGAGCACTTCCACTTGATTCGATGCTGAATTGAACCACTAGCCATTTTCCATCCCTATATTGATAATGTGTCACTAAGAATCCAAGATTGTTTAGTTGGAGATTACCAAACCAAAGCCACCTTTTTGTGATAATGGAATCGTTCGCCACTTGAAGAATAGAAACAGGGTCAATTTGGACGCCTTGCTTGCCTTGCAATAAATTCTTATTGAGATTTTGCATCTGATCTGCGTTTAATTTAGCAGACCAGGATCGGGATAGATCTTCTTGCGATTGGATTAAGAAGGTCTGGGAATTCTTTTGATATGTAGCGAAAAATGTCGCTGCAGGTGAGTTGGATAGAGGTGTTTCGGCAAAATAATGGTCTTTTTGAATATAGACGTAGACATGATGAGCCCCATTACCTCCATTAGCGTGCTCATCGGTTTCCAATACAAGGTCTGGTTTTCCATCCTGAGTCAAGTCATTCGTATAGATTTTGACGGGAAACATGATGTCATAGCCATGTAACGGCAGCTTTTGCAGTAAATGACCTTTTGCATTCCAAATGCCCAGATAACCAGAATAGTCTTGTCCTGCGGTTAGTGGTAAATTGACGATTGCAATTGTTTCCTGTTGTCCATCGTTAAATAAATCGGCTTTTATTTGCAATTTTATTTTTGCAGCTTGTTCAAGCATGAAATTATTGCTTGCTGTATGTGAAGTGGTTGGTATGTTCGTTGTGGTTGTGTTCGTAGTGTGGGCATCATTTGGATGTTGAACAGACTGGGTTACGTCTATTGAACCGGAATTATTTTGCAAAGTTGACTTATTAGCAGTAGCACTATAATTAATCGCACATCCCGTGAGAACTACCATGATAGTTAGTGCCGCCCCTACTGTCGCTAATTGCCCATATAGTTTCATGGCATAATTCACCTCATTATTTCACATTAAGCTATAGATTCCATATTGTAAGGCTAAATCCCTGTTGGCTTACAGCTTAAATTAGCTCTAGCGCTCAAGCCCAACACCGTAATGCGAACGTAACAAGCTTGAGAGAGAGGGGGATTGTTAGTGGAATTGAGGCCAGATTATACTGGTTGGGTAGGTATAAATCGGTTATAATTGGCTTAATATGGCTATAAGGGAGGGAGATAATGGGACACTACATAGTGGCTGTAATCCAGGGTATTGTGGAAGGCTTGACCGAATTTTTGCCGGTTTCTTCAACCGGTCACCTGATTTTGGTGGGGTCATTGCTCAATTTTAGCGGTGAAAAGGCGAAAACTTTTGAAGTGGTCATCCAACTCGGCGCAATTTTAGCGATTGTAATTTTGTACTGGCAGAGATTTATGACTATGTTGCATCTTGCGCCAGGCAAAGCCAAGGGGCTTAAGCTTACCCATCTGATCGTTGCCAGTGTGCCTGCCGCGGTTATCGGCTTTTTGGGCGAAGGCTTTATCGATAAGCATTTGTTCTCACCGCGCACTGTAATTATCGGTTTAGTTGTCGGCGGCCTCGTCATGATTGCAGCTGAGCGGATTGGAACCAGGATTAAAACATTTAACTTGGATCAAATCAGCTACGCCCAAGCCTTTGGCGTGGGGTTGTCACAGTGCCTGGCCATGTGGCCCGGATTTTCTCGCTCCGGAGCGACTATTTCCTTTGGTTTAATTGCCGGCATGGATCGCAAAACCGCGGCTGAATTCTCCTTTATTTTAGCAGTACCCATCATGTTAGGGGCATCGGGGCTTAAACTGATTAAGTACTACAAGATATTTACGATAAATGATTTACTGTTTTTAGCAGTTGGGTTTGTGGTCTCGTTTGTAGTCGCCTGGGGGGCTGTCGTGTGGTTCTTACGCTTGGTCCAGAGAATTAACTTTACGCCGTTTGCCGTTTACCGCTTTATAGTGGCTGCGGTATTCTTAGGTTTCTTGGCCAATGGTATTGTCAAATAACCCTCGGAATAACCAGTGTGATGCTGAAGTCAGCGGGTAAAACACCTTCGCTGGCTTTGTTTTTGCCCTAATAAGCAGCAAAAACCCGGAAAAATCGAACGTTAATTTGTTTTTAACAATTATTGTTCACCATTTTGCTTGACCCGGTTTGGAGCGGATGCTACAATTAGCGTGTAAAAGAAAATATTGGTTCATATAATAGCGGAGATAGGGTCCGCGAGTTTCTACCAGACTGCCGTAAATAGTCTGACTATGAGCGAAAGTGTGCCTAGAGTCTTTTGGTGCTTGTATTTCCCGCCGGATGGGGGAAACCTATGCCATGGGGTTCAAGTGGCACAGGCCGGTTATGTTTTGCCGGTTACACCGGAGGGATAAAAGCCCAGACGGGTAGGTTTCACTCACCCAGGAGTAGTGAAACCTACCCGTCTGGGCTTTGTGTTTATTATGACCATAGTCAATTAGTTAAATTGGAGGGATCAAGTTTGGCTTTAGTTGGTGTGGTAATGGGCAGTGACTCTGACCTCAAGTTAATGGGAGCAACCATGCAGGTTTTAGAGGAATTTGCTGTTGCGTATGAAGTGGTGATTAGTTCAGCGCACCGGGCGCCGGTGCAGACCGCGCAGTATGCGGCAAGCGCGGCGGAGCGAGGGTTGGAAGTTATTATCGCGGCAGCCGGTGCTGCAGCTCATCTCCCCGGAGTGATTGCGGCGAGTACACCCTTGCCGGTCATCGGTGTGCCGGTAAAGAGCGGTGCTTTAAGCGGTGTGGACGCGTTGTATGCCATTGTGCAAATGCCCAGTGGTGTGCCGGTGGCAACTGTAGGCATCGATGGGGCCAAAAATGCAGCGCTGTTAGCCTGCCAAATTCTTAGTGTCAAGTATCCTGAATTAAGAGACAAAATTATTGAGTACAAGCAAAAATTAAATCAGCAAGTGGCAAGCAAAAACCAACAATTGCAGGCTAAGGGCTGGCGGGGATACGCCGAATAACGCGAAACCGGAAGGAGATAGGCAATGATTGAACGCTATACCCTACCAGAAATGGGGGCAATTTGGTCGGATGAGTCTCGTTTTCATAAGTGGTTACAAATTGAGGTACTAGCCTGTGAGGCCTGGGGAGACCTGGGTAAAATCCCGGCCGAAGCGGTCAGCGCCATTAAGGCTAAAGCGGCTTTTCAGGTCGAGCGGATTGCGGAAATTGAAGAAGTCACGCGCCATGATGTGTTAGCCTTTTTAACCAATGTAGCGGAAAATGTGGGTGACCCTGCCAAGTACATACATCTGGGCATGACCTCCTCTGACATCTTAGATACCACCTTGTCCCTGCAGATGGTGGAAGCGGCCAATATTATTATGGCGAAACTGGGTATTTTAGCTGAAGTGCTCAAGGCTCAGGCGGTTAAATATAAGGATACGATGATGATGGGACGCACTCACGGTATCCACGCAGAACCGGTGACCTTTGGGCTTAAACTGGCGCTGTGGTTTGATGAAGTTAAGCGAAGTATCAAGCGGTTGGAACATGCTAAAGAATCGATTCGCGTGGGCAAGATATCGGGTGCGGTCGGGACCTTTGCCAATATTGATCCCCAAGTGGAAGAATACGTATGCGCGAAATTGGGCTTAGAACCGGCACCTGTCTCAACCCAAATTCTCCAGCGTGACCGTCATGCCGAATACCTGACGACGCTGGCAGTTATCGCTTCGTCCTTAGACAAGTTTGCGACTGAACTGCGCAATTTGCAGCGCACCGATATTTACGAAGTGGAAGAGTCCTTTGCCAAGGGGCAAAAGGGATCATCGGCAATGCCCCACAAGAAAAACCCCATCACAGTGGAACGTGTCGCAGGCATGGCCAGGGTGCTGCGCGGCAATGCTGTAGCGGCACTGGAAAATGTGGCGCTCTGGCATGAAAGGGATATCACCCATTCATCGGTGGAGCGAGTTATCATTCCGGATAGCACTATCGCCCTCGACTACATGCTGGCAAAATTCATTAATGTGGTGCAAAACCTTACCGTTTATCCGGAAAACATGCAGGCTAATCTCGACAAGACCCTCGGTCTAATTTTCTCGCAGCGAGTCATGCTAACGCTCGTGGGCAAAGGAGTGGCGCGAGAAACAGCTTATGCCTGGGTGCAGAGCAATGCGCTGGAAGCGTGGCGCAGCAAAGTAATGTTTAAGGAACTGCTGCTCAAGGATGAAAATATTATGCACTACCTTACGTCAGACGAAGTAGAGGGTCTGTTTGATTATAACTATCATACTAAACACGTTGACTATATCCTACGTCGGGCAGGGGTACTCAATTAATTAGCCGAGCAAAGCTAACATAATTAAAGGAGGAATTGATAATGGTCAAAAAATTGGCACAAATTTATGAGGGCAAAGCCAAAAAGGTGTTTAAGACAGATAATCCCGACTATTATTGGGTT
Source organism: Bacillota bacterium (assembly GCA_021783135.1). Lineage (GTDB taxonomy): Bacteria > Bacillota > Desulfitobacteriia > Desulfitobacteriales > JAJXUE01 > JAJXUE01. The sequence goes on from JAJXUE010000007.1 coordinate 6,106, forward strand.
ACGTATAAAGACGATGCCACTGCATTTAATGGCGAGAAGAAGGGGACGATTGACGCTAAAGGGTACTACAACAATCAAATTTCCGCCTTGCTGTTCAAAGAACTGGAAAAGGCGGGGATTCCTACTCATATGGTCGAATTAACGGGCGATCGGGAGATGTTGGTTAAGGGCTTAGAGATTATTCCGTTGGAAGTTGTCGTGCGCAATGTGGCAGCGGGCAGCCTTGCTAAGCGGCTCGGTTTCGAGGAAGGGCGTAAATTGCCCTTTGCCGTAGTAGAGTTTTACTACAAAGACGACGCTTTAGGAGATCCGTTGGTCAATGATTCGCATATTGCCGTATTAGGCCTGGCTGAGCCACAAGAGTTACTGCTTTTACAAGATATGGGACTGAAAATCAACCGCGTGTTGCAGGACATCCTGGCTAAGGCGGGGATTGAGCTAATTGATTTTAAACTTGAATTTGGCCGTCACAAAGGGGAAATAATTCTGGGAGATGAAATTTCGCCTGATACGTGCCGCTTTTGGGATGCCACAACAGGGGACAAGCTAGATAAGGACCGTTTCCGGCGTGACTTGGGTCAAGTGGAAGAAGCTTATGCTGAGGTATTTCGGCGCTTGCAGGAGGTATTGCAATAATGTTAACAGCCAAAGTCTTAATTACCCTGAAAAAGAGTATCCTTGATCCTCAGGGCAATACCATCAAACGCGCCCTCAATAGTATGGGTTATCCGGAGGTTGCCGATGTACGGCAAGGTAAGATGATGGAAGTTAAATTAAACGACATGGCACGGGAGAAGGCTGTGGCAATAGTAGATGAGATGTGCCAAAAACTCTTGGCAAACCCTGTAATTGAGGAATATAGCTTTGAATTGGTGGAGGACTAAACATGAAGTTTGGGGTAGTGGTTTTTCCCGGTTCCAATTGTGATGCGGACTGTTTTCACGCGGTGCAAGATTTAGGTCATCCGGTGGAATATATCTGGCATAAAGACCTTGATTTGAAGGGGTCGGACTGTATTATTTTGCCGGGCGGATTTTCGTACGGGGACTACCTGCGCACGGGAGCCATAGCGCGTTTTTCCCCGGTAATGGAACAGGTAATCTCTTTTGCCCAAAACGGCGGCTTGGTAATCGGCATCTGCAATGGGTTTCAAGTTTTACTGGAATGCGGTCTTTTGCCGGGTGCGATGCTGCGCAACGACATTCTCCAATTTCGCTGTCAAGACAGCTGGCTGAGGGTGGAAAATACCTCCACTCCGTTTACCAACCTGATGCACGCGGGTCAAGTCCTACGTGTGCCCATTGCCCATGGTGAAGGCAACTACTTTATCGAACCAGAGGGCCTCTTGCAACTTGAAGCTCAGGGCCAGGTGCTGTTTCGCTATGTCAACCAAGCAGGCCAAGTCACGCCGGAAGCCAATCCTAACGGCTCGGTCGGTAATATCGCCGGTATCTGTAATGCGACGGGCAATGTGCTCGGCATGATGCCACATCCGGAACGTTGTGTGGATGAATTGCTCGGCGGTGCACATGGTAAATTAATTTTTCAGTCGATTGTAGCGTGGTTTGAAAGGAGATAGCCGGTGGAAGCACATGTATGGCGCGAAATGGGTCTTAAAGACAATGAATATGCACGCGTGGTCGAACTGCTCGGTCGCGAACCTAACTATCTCGAAATAGGGATTTTTGCAGTTATGTGGTCAGAACACTGCTGTTATAAAACGTCTAAGCCTATCTTACGGCTTTTTCCTACAGAAGGTCCGGCAGTGTTGCAGGGCCCGGGCGAAAACGCCGGCATTATCGATATCGGCGATGGCCAAGCCGTAGTTTTCAAGATGGAGAGCCACAATCACCCCTCGGCCATAGAACCCTACCAGGGTGCTGCTACAGGTGTAGGCGGCATCATTCGCGATGTATTTACCATGGGTGCCAGGCCGATAGCCTGCCTGGATTCCCTGCGTTTCGGAGCAATTGACAACGACAAAACCAGACATTTGGTACACGGTGTGGTGGCAGGTATTGCGGGCTATGGCAACGCAATTGGGATACCCACAGTTGGGGGTGAAATTTATTTCCACCCCTCCTATCAAGGCAATCCGCTGGTTAATGCGATGTGTGTAGGTTTGATTGAGCATACCGGAATTGCGAAGGGTATCGCGGCCGGCGAAGGTAATCCGGTGATGGTGGTCGGTGCGCGCACTGGGCGGGACGGAATTCACGGGGCCACCTTTGCTTCAGTGGAATTGAGCGAGGAGTCGGAAGAGAAGCGCTCAGCCGTACAAGTTGGTGACCCTTTCATGGAAAAACTCTTGCTTGAGGCTTGTCTGGAATTAATCAAGACAGGTGCAGTGGTAGGTATTCAGGACATGGGTGCCGCCGGTTTCACCAGTTCGGCCTGTGAAATGGCCAGCCGGGGTGATAGCGGTATGGAGTTGGAACTTGCGCTCGTACCCAGACGGGAAGAGGGTATGACACCTTACGAAATTATGCTCTCAGAGTCACAAGAGCGGATGTTAGTAGTTCCTAAGGCTGGTATGGAAGCCAAGGTCACCGAAATTTTTGACAAATGGGGTTTAGAGGCTGTCGTTGTCGGCAAAGTCACCGCCGACGGGATGATGCGTCTGAAAGAAGATGGCGTGGTCGTGGCGGAAATTCCGGCTAAGGCCTTGACCGATAATGCGCCAGTTTATCATAACCCGGACAGCGAACCGGAATATTATCAGCGCAACAAAAATATTGACTTGAGTCAGTTTGAGCTTGGGTGTGATGGCAATCAGGCATTGTTGCAACTGCTTGCTTCCCCTAACCTTGCCAGCAAGGAATGGGTTTATCGCCAGTACGACCATCAAGTCGGGGCTAATACGGTGATTTTACCCGGTTCGGATGCGGCCGTGATTAGAGTAAGAGGTACTGCGAAAGGAATCGCAGTTACAACTGATTGCAACTCCCGCTATGTGTATCTTGACCCCTACAAGGGAGGCGCTTTAGCCGTGGCAGAAGCGGCGCGCAATCTAGTCTGCGCCGGAGCTAAACCCTTAGGGGTCACAGACTGCCTTAATTTCGGCAACCCGGAAAAACCGGATATCTTTTGGCAATTTAAGCAAGCCTGTATGGGTGTAGCTGATGCCTGCAGAGCTTTACAAACTCCTGTCACCGGCGGTAATGTCAGTTTGTACAACGAGACCAACGGTGTTGCTATCCTACCCACACCGACGATTGGTATGGTAGGACTTGTGGAAGATTTGGCGCAGCGTATGACGCAAGACTTTAAGCAAGTCGGAGACACAATCTTGGTGATCGGTGCTTTGGCGGGCAGCTTGGCCGGCAGCGAATACCTATCCTTGCTCCACGGCGTTGAGGCCGGCGATCTTGCTGCCGTTGATTTGGCTTATGAACAAAAGGTACAAGACTTTGTCTTAGCTCAAATCAAGCAGGGACGGATTAATTCGGCGCATGATTGTGCCGAAGGCGGGTTGGCTGTTGCGATTGCGGAGAGCTGTTTTGCCGGGGAATTAGGGGTAAAATTGAGTTTGCCCGCTAGCGATCACGTGGCCTCGCTTCTCTTTGGTGAAGCGCCTACCCGGTTTGTGGTGTCTGCTACGGCGGCTAACAGCGCGTCAATATTAAGCCGTGCCAATGAACTGGGCATCAAAGCCTGGCAGGTCGGAACGGTGCAAGGTGAGAGCGTGCAGATTGAAGTTAACCGCACCTTAGCCATAGATTGCAGCGTAAAAGAATTAAAGCAAGTTTGGCGTAACGCGCTGCCTGATTTACTCGCCTAAGTCGGCAACATGCTGCCTATATAGCCGCACTCATTTTTAGCTGTAAAGCGCAAGGGGGGGATAGTATGTCCGAAGAACTTTGGCTCGATGACAAGCCGCACGAGGAATGTGGCGTATTTGGTATCTATGCACCGGGTCAGGATGTCGCCCGGCTGACTTATTATGGTTTATACGCCCTGCAACACCGGGGGCAGGAAAGTGCCGGTATTGCTGTATCGGACGGAGAGCATATCCAACTGCACAAAAACATGGGCCTAGTTTCCGAGGTCTTTTCTGAAGCCGTTTTAGTTAATCTTAAGGGCAAAATGGCCATCGGCCATGTCCGCTATTCGACAACAGGGTCGAGCAACGTAGCCAATGCGCAACCATTGGTGTTTAGATATTTTAATGGGATGTTGTCCTTAGCTCATAATGGCAACCTTACGAACACGGAGGAGTTGCGAGACACGCTCGGACGCAACGGCTCCGTATTTCAGACGACTACTGACAGTGAAGTTATCGTTAATGTTTTAGCACGTTACAGCCAAAACAGCCTGGAAGAGGCTTTGATGAAATGTATGATTGATATCAAAGGGGCCTACTCCTTGCTGGTAATGGCGGGGGACAAGCTTTTAGGGGTACGTGATCCGCATGGCTTTCGCCCCTTATGTATCGGCAAGTTAAAAGATGCCTATATTCTAGCCTCAGAATCCTGCGCCCTAGATACGATCGGCGCTCAATTTGTGCGCGATGTAGAGCCGGGGGAAATCGTGATGATTGATCATAACGGACTCACTTCTTTTCCGGTAATGACCAGCGCCAAGCGGAGTTCCTGTATTTTCGAGTATATCTATTTTGCCCGTCCGGACAGCACTATTGATGGTTTAAACGTGTCCTGGGCCAGACGGCAGATGGGTATCCAATTGGCCCAAGAGGCTCCGATTGATGCCGACATTGTCATTGCCGTACCCGACTCCGGCACTGTGGCTGCACTTGGCTACGCTGCAGCATCCGGGATTGCGTTTGAAGAAGGGTTGATGAAAAACCGCTATATTGGCCGGACTTTCATTCAACCCACGCAAGAACTGCGCGATTTAGCTGTCAGACTTAAGCTCAATCCGAATCAGACCGTGCTGCGCGGCAAACGCGTCATTATGATTGACGATTCGATTGTGCGCGGTACCACCAGTTCCAAACTAGTGCAAATGCTGCGCGAGGCAGGCGCGACCGAGGTGCATTTGCTGATTAGCTCTCCGCCGGTACTCCATCCTTGTTATTATGGTATCGATACAGCGGAACGTGAAAAACTAATCGCGACACGTAAGAATGTGGAAGAAATTCGCGCCTTTATCGGGGCTGACAGCCTCCACTATTTAAGCCAAGCAGGTATGGAAAAGGCGCTCGGGCGCAGCGACCAGTGTATGGCCTGCTTTACCGGTGATTACCCGGCGGGGTGTCCTAAAACCAGCCAGTATGGAGTTGCGCAGGAAAGCTGCGGGGGGAAGGTGTAACGCATCATGGGAATTTCGTATAAAGATGCCGGGGTTGACATCACGGCGGGCAATAAGGCAGTAGAACGCATGAAGGCACATGTCAAACGCACGGAACGTTCCGAGGTAATGGGCGGTCTGGGCGGCTTTGGCGGGTTGTTTAATTTAGACACCCAAAGATACCCCAATCCGGTCTTGGTGTCTGGGACGGACGGCGTAGGCACCAAGTTAAAGCTGGCTTTTCTTACCGGCAAACACGATACGATCGGCATCGACGCCGTGGCCATGTGCGTTAACGATATTTTGGTGCAGGGAGCAGAGCCGTTGTTCTTTCTCGACTATCTGGCCGTGGGCAAGTTGGAACCGGCTCAGGTGGAAGACGTGGTGAAGGGAATTGCCGAAGGGTGCTGCCAAGCCGGCTGTGCCCTTATCGGCGGCGAAACTGCGGAGATGCCGGGTTTTTATCCGGCCGGAGAGTATGATGTAGCCGGGTTTGCCGTGGGCGTGGTCAACCGCGATCGCATAATTGACGGTTCGCGTATAGCACCGGATGATGTTTTGATTGGCCTGCCCTCAAGCGGTCTGCATAGTAACGGATTTTCCCTGGCCCGCAAAGTTTTACTGGAAGTTGCCGGCTATAAGCCGGACCAATTTATCCCTGAGTTAGGCCGCACCTTGGGTGAAGAACTCCTAGAACCCACCCGAATTTATGTTAAACAGGTGCTTCCTCTAGTCGAAGCCGGTTTAATCAAAGGGATGGCGCACATTACCGGCGGCGGTTTGGTGGAAAACCTGCCTCGCATCCTACCGGAAGGTATGGGCGCGGTTATCGACCGCTCAGCGTGGGACGTACCTGCGGTGTTTAACTTGATTCAAGCGCGAGGCAATGTAGCGGTGCCGGAGATGCAGCGCACCTTTAATATGGGTATAGGTATGATTTTAGTGGTAGCCCCGGAGAATGTGGAGCGGGCTTGGGTAATGCTGGCGGAATCAGCGCAGGAGGCCGCTATTATCGGCAGAACTGAACAGGGCAACCGGGAAGTACGTTTTATCGGCTGATTTTGCGACCGCGGTAGACGTAAAAGCGATAAATCAGCGATAAATCAGCGGTAAATTGGGAGCCGGTTGAGCTGTGAAAGCAGGGATTTAGTTGGATAACTCAGATCGCAAGCCCAAAATTGGGGTACTAGTCTCAGGGCGCGGCAGCAATTTGCAGGCCCTGATTGACAATTTGGCCGATTTGGCGGTGGATATCAGCATCGTCATCACGGACAAGCCGGAGTCCTTGGCCTTAAAACGCGCAGCCAAAGCAGGAATACCGACTGTGGTCGTCGAAGCGAAAAGCAGCTCTAAAACAGAGTTTGAACAGGCTATCCTGACAACGTTGCAGCAAAGTGGGGTAGAATTAGTAGTTTTGGCAGGGTTTATGCGCTTGTTAAGCGCGGAATTTTTGGCGCAAAGTCCGGGGCCGGTGCTTAATATTCACCCTGCCCTGCTCCCGGCATTTCCCGGGCTGCATGCCCAGGCTCAAGCCTTGGCCTATGGGGTAAAGGTTTCCGGTTGTACAGTTCACTTCGTTGATGCCGGGATGGATTCCGGGCCGATTATCGCCCAACGTACGGTCCCGGTGTTAGACGCAGACGACGAAGCCAGCCTGAGTGCTAGAATTTTGGCCGAGGAGCATGTGCTGTTACCTGAGGTTGTAAGACTCTGGGCAACCGGACGCGTGATTGTGACCAACAAGCGAGTACATATTAAGGGGGATTAGGTTTATGGGTAAACGCGCCTTGATCAGCCTTTCCGACAAAACCGGGTTAGTTGAATTTGCCCGGGAACTGGTGAACTTAGGGTATGAGATTGTGTCTACCGGTGGGACGTTCAAAACCATTCAGGCGGCGGGCATAGCTGCAACCTATGTGACGGAAGTGACCGGTTTTCCGGAAATTCTCGATGGTCGGGTTAAAACTCTGCACCCCAAGGTACATGGCGGTATTTTAGCCAAGGGCACCCCGGAACATCTGGCCCAATTAGAGCAGCAAAACATCACGCCGATTGACATCGTGGCGGTCAACCTTTATCCATTTGCGCAGGTTATGGCCAAACCGGACTTCACTCTGGCAGAAGCTGTTGAAAATATTGATATTGGCGGCCCGGCCATGGTGCGCGCGGCCGCAAAAAATTATGCGCGGGTGACAGTTATTGTCGATCCGACTCATTACGCCCTGGTCGTGAACGAATTGCAGGCAAACGGGCACACTTCGCCGGAATTGCGCTTGCAACTGGCGGCCGAAGCTTTTACCCATACTGCGCTGTATGATCGGATGATTTCAGCCTATCTGCAGTCCTTAGTTGAGGCCAGTAGCTTCAACCCGGTCTTCTCTTTAGCGGGGGAAAAGGTACAGACCCTGCGGTACGGGGAAAACCCGCATCAGCGCGCGGCTTTCTATCGTCTGCACGGGGAGGGAGACGGCTCGCTTGCCTATGCCCAACAACTGCAAGGCAAAGAACTTTCGTTCAATAACTTAGTGGATATGAATGCGGCTTGGGCCTTGGTGCAAGAATTCTCCGAGCCCGCTGTGGTGATAGTCAAACATACCAACCCCTGTGGCGTGGGTCTGGCTGATTCTCTCGTTGCTGCCTATAGCAAAGCCTATGAAGCTGATCCGGTGTCAGCCTTTGGTGGGATAGTAGCCTGCAGTCAGGCCGTAGACGGCGCGACTGCTGCGGAAATAGCCAAATTATTTGCAGAAGTAGTAGTCGCACCGAGCTTTACACCCGAGGCTTTAACGGTGCTAAGTGCGAAGCCCAACTTACGTCTAATGGCGGTTGGTGCGGGGCAAAAAGTGCAGCAGCGCCGCGAAGTTAAGCAAATTGAGGGCGGTTTTTTGGTCCAGGACTTAGATACTATAGTGGAAGACCCACAAAGCTGGCAGGTGGTGAGCCAGGCTCAGCCCAGTCCGGCTGATTTGCGCGAACTGGCTTTTGCCATGAAGGTCTGCAAACACGTGAAATCCAACGCCATCACCGTGAGTAAGGCGGGACAAACGCTGGGTGTGGGCGCCGGGCAAATGAATCGGGTAGGCGCGGCCGGTATTGCCTTAGAGCAGGCTGGGGCCAAAGCAGACGGGGCCTATCTTGCCTCAGATGCCTTCTTCCCGTTTCGTGACACGGTCGATGCGGCCGCCAAGGCCGGCATTAAAGCCATCGTGCAACCGGGTGGCTCTGTAAAGGATGCCGAAGCCATCCAAGCGGTGGATGAGCATGGCATAATTATGGTGCTCACAGGTGTACGCCATTTCAAACATTAGAAAGTTGTAGGGGGACATAACCTTGAAGGTATTGGTGATTGGCAGCGGCGGCAGAGAGCATGCTCTGGTTTGGAAGCTGGCCCAAAGCCCTAAAGTAAGTAAGATTTATTGCGCACCGGGCAATGCCGGGACTGCCGCACTGGGAACTAATGTAGCTATTGCGGTAGAAGATATCGACAAACTTCTGGCCTTGGCGCGTGAAGCAGAAATTGATTTAACTGTTGTCGGGCCGGAAGTGCCGCTCACCATGGGAATTGTGGATGCATTCCAAGCAGCGGGCTGCAAAGTCTTCGGGCCAACTGCGCAAGCCGCCGAGCTAGAAGGCAGTAAAGCATTCGCCAAGGATTTAATGCGCAAATACCACATTCCCACTGCCGCATACGCCGTATTCAGTGAAGCGGTGGAAGCTCAAGCCTATATTCGGAAAATAGGCGCCCCATGCGTAGTCAAAGCAGACGGCTTGGCGGCAGGCAAAGGGGTTATTGTGGCCATGGATTTAAATACCGCTTTGACTGCCGTCACGGAAATTATGGAAGGGCAGTTTGGCGCAGCCGGGCGACGGGTTGTCGTTGAGGAATTTCTCGTAGGCCAGGAAGTAAGCCTCTTGGCTTTTGTGGACGGTAAACATGCCTTGGCTATGGTGCCGGTCCAGGATCATAAACGGATTTATGACGGAGACTTGGGGCCCAATACCGGTGGCATGGGCACTTATTCGCCGCCGCCTGTATTTACGCCGGAGCTGGCCGCTGAGGTGATGCGGACTATTGTTGAGCCAACCGTCAAGGCCATGGCCGAAGAAGGCCGGGAATTTACCGGGGTCTTGTTCACAGGTTTGATTCTGACCCAAGACGGTCCTAAGGCCTTGGAATATAATGCGCGCTTTGGCGATCCGGAGACCCAAGTGGTAATGCTGCGTCTGGAAAATGACTTAGTTGATGTAATCGAAGCAGCGCTCGAGCAGCGCCTGGATGAAATCGAGCTAACTTGGTCGCCGGGCTCGGCCGTCTGCGTGGTGTTGGCCGCCGGAGGATATCCCGGCAAATACCACAAAGGGGATAGTATCACCCTCCCGACCACCCTGCCGGAGTGGGGGACAATTCTGCATGCCGGCACAAGTTTACACCAAGGGCAGGTCGTTACCAATGGTGGGCGGGTCTTAGGGGTTGTCGCCAAGGGCCAAGATTTGCCGGAAGCTCGAGCCCGCGTGTATGAACTGGTGGAACAAGTTCAGTTTAAGGATATGTTCTACCGTACCGATATCGGTGCAAAGGGATTGTAAGCATTAATAACTCAGCAAAAGAGAGAGCACGCCCCTAGGGACGATGCTCTCTCTTTTTGGCTGGGGAGGTTCACTTATAATAACAAATATAAGAAACATCCATGTCCGCTGCCACGTCAAACGAGGATTTCTCCGGCACGACAAACTCTTCCTTGGCGCTAAATTCAATCCAGTCGGCACAAGGGAGCTTAACCTTGAGGCGACCTGAAGTAATAACCATTCTTTCCTCGGACGCGGTGGAAAAAGTGTACTTTCCCGGTGTCATAACTCCCACTGTGGCGCGCCCTTGTTGCGAGTTTAATTCCAGGCTTTGGACCTTTCCGTCAAAATAAACACTATGTTGCATGCCTAAATTCCCTCCCTATTCTTCGCTGCAACCGAGCAAGGCGCTAGCGGTAGTTTAATTATAATACATCATAAATTGAAAATAAACTAGGAGTAGTTACAGTGGGTACAACGTGCCTTTTGTGCCCTGGCTGCATAGGCTGAAAATTGGGACGGTTGGATACTCTATCAGTAGAACGTTTAATAATTAAGCGGTGGTGAAGCGGAGGGTTCAAAATTGCAACAAGTGTTGGTACAAGAACAAAGCAAACGTCGCTTTGGCTTAGTGGATATTTTCGTACTCTTATTCGCCTTTGGGTTATTGTCCTTCCTGCTCACCTTTGGCAAAGATATGCGCGCCCCATTTTTTCCGGGCCAGACTATGCAGCTGGATTTAAACCAGGCACTCTTGCCATACTACGCCGGCAGATCGCTAGTCCGGATGTTTCTAGCCTATGGCTTAGCGCTGCTGTTTACCTTTGTCTATGCCAGGGTGGCGGCATACCGTCCGCAGGCGCGTCTGGTGATGCTGCCAATGCTGGATATTTTACAGTCAATTCCGGTGCTGGGATTTTTATCGGTGAGTGTTACAGGGCTAATCAGGCTTTTTCCCGGCAGTATCATCGGCCCTGAGCTAGCGGCGATTTTTGCCATCTTTACTGGGCAAGCCTGGAATATGACTTTTAGCTTTTATTACTCGTTGAGCTCGATTCCGAAAGAATTCAATGAAGTAGCAGCGATGACGCGTATTTCTGCCTGGGAACGCTTTGCTAAGCTGGAAGTTCCGTACGGCATGATTGGGTTGGTGTGGAACAGTATGATGTCCTTCGGCGGCGGGTGGTTTTTCCTCGCCGCGAGTGAAGCCATTACCGTGCTGGGGACCAATATTCGCCTGCCTGGGCTTGGTTCATATATGGCTACGGCGATTACGCAAGGCAACATGCAGGCGATTTATGCCTCGATTTTTACGATGATTGGCGTGATTTTGCTCGTTGATCAGCTGTTTTGGCGCCCCTTAGTCGCTTGGTCTCAAAAATACAAGCTGGAGCAGTCGGAGGGTGAAGCGGCAGAGTCGTGGTTTCTAAATTTATTGCGAAAATCACTGCTAGTGGGGCAAATCAATAAGCTGACAGCCAAACAGGTCAATAACGCTGCAACACGCTTCCGACGTGCTCAAGTAGGTATTAATAAAAGTCGGAGTACATATCGCGCTAACGCACAACGGGTAGTGACCTGGGGTCTAATCTTAGGTTTGCTGTATGTGGCGGGGAAGTATGTCGTAGTGGGGATAAACCTGGTGCTGCAGCTTAAGGGCAGCGAATTGCTAACCCCGCTTGGCTACGGCACCCTAACTTTCCTGCGGGTGCTCTGCAGTACGGCCTTAGCCACCTTGTGGACGGTTCCGGTCGGAGTAGCCATCGGCCTCAATCCCAAAATGGCACGTCTTGCCCAACCGGTGGTTCAGATAGCCGCTTCCTTTCCGGCGAACATGATCTTTCCATTTGTTACCCTGCTTTATCTCAACTTCCAGGTCAATATGGGAGTCGGTTCGATTCCTTTAATGATGCTGGGAACGCAGTGGTATATCTTATTTAATGTAATTGCGGGAGCCTCGGCCATACCCAATGACCTCAAAGAAGCCAGTTTGGTGTTGGGCTTGCGCAACCTAGACAAATGGAAAAAACTTATTTTGCCGAGCATCTTCCCTTTTTTGGTCACAGGTTGGGTTACCGCCAGCGGCGGCGCTTGGAATGCGAGTATTGTGGCTGAGATTGTGAGCTGGCAAAGTCATAGTTTGGTGGCCCCCGGGCTGGGGTCATATATTACCCTAGCCACTTCCGAGGGGAATTGGGCCAAAATTATCTGGGGTATTGTCATCATGGCCTTATTTGTAGTGTTAACAAATAGGTTGGTGTGGCGGAAATTGTACGCGGTTGCCCAGGAAAAATACAGCCTTGGCTAGGCAAAGAAGGCGGGTAAAATGGCGGATACCTTGATAACATTGCAAGGAGTGCAAAAAACCTATGGTTTGCCGGGTAACAACAGCGCAATTGTCCTGGCAGATATTAATTTGACCGTTAAGGAACATGAGTTTGTGGCAATTTTAGGTCCTTCCGGTTCCGGCAAGTCCACTCTACTGCGGATTATCGCGGGATTAATTGAGCCCAATCAAGGCCTGGTGAGCTATCGTAACCAAACAGGCAGCGGCTTTCGCGAGGGAATTGGCATGGTGTTTCAGTCCTTTGCCTTATTTCCGTGGCTTACGGTGTTGGAAAACGTCAAACTGGGTTTGCAATATAAAGATCTCAGTCCCCAAAGCAAACAGAATAGAGCGCTTGAAGTCATCGATATGATTGGACTGGACGGTTTTGAAGGCGCCTACCCCAAGGAGTTATCCGGCGGGATGAAGCAAAGGGTCGGTTTGGGTCGGGCTTTGGTCATGGAACCGGATGTATTGCTCATGGATGAGCCGTTTTCCGCCCTTGATGTGCTCACTGCCGAAAACTTGAAGCGAGACCTGTTGGAATTGTGGACGGAGCAGCGCATTCCCACCAAGTCGATTATCATGGTTACGCATGGGATTGAAGAAGCGGTCTATATGGCCAACCGAGCGGTTGTGCTTTCCCGCGACCCGGCTCGGATAATTGCCGATATTGCAATTAATTTGCCGCATTGGCGTGACAAGCAGAGTAAACCTTTTGTCGAAGTCGTGGACAAAATATATTCAGTGTTGACTTTGCACCAAGAACAGCACGTGAGCTACAAGGAAGAAAAAATGAAAAAGGACATTAAAATGCCCAATGTTCGTTCCGGCGCGCTGACCGGATTTATTGAATTGCTGGAAGATGTCGGGGTCAAAGTCGACCTGTATAAGTTGGGTGAACAACTTAGCTTGGACTTAGAAGAATTTCTGCCGATTGTCGATGCAGCTTCGCTCTTGGAATTTGTCAGGGTCCAGGCCGGGGATATCGAATTAACTGCTGTAGGAATTAAGTTTGCCCAAGCTACAGTGTTGCAGCGTAAAGAGCTGTTTCGCGAGCAAATCCTGCAAAATGTCCCTATCATCATCAAAATTACTGCGACTTTGCGCTCTAAGTCGAACGGCAGGATGGCGGAGGAATTCTTCAGCAATATTCTCAGCGGCCAATTTGGCGAAGAAGAGGCACTGCAACAACTCAACACAGCGATTGACTGGGGGCGCTATGCGGAGTTGTTTGCTTATGATGAACACTCCGGGACGGTATATCTGGAAGAAAATTAAGCCCGAAGCGAGGCACTCAGGCTTGACGCAAATGTCATTTAACATTACATTTACACTAGGTTAAAAAAAGGTGCATTAAGACCCATGACATTTGCATCACTCCGGGAGTGAAGTAAGATTTCAACTTTTGCTACTCTGGTCATTTTTTTGGGTGGTCTGGGACTTTTTATGTATGGCGTAAGTACGACATCGGAAGGCCTGCAAAAATTCGCGGCAAGTAGACTGAGACAGATTCTACATTCCCTGACGAAACGCTCGCTCTTGGCGTTAATATTCGGCATGGTAATGACTGTTGCCTTTCAAAGCAGCGCTGCTACAACGGTACTGGTAGTGGAATTTGTCAATGTCGGGTTAATGAATTTGGCGCAAGCCTTAGGAATCGTTTTAGGCTCCGCGGTCGGCACGTCCCTGACTATCCAACTAATTGCGTTTCAAATTTCAACTATTGCTTTAGGCATTATATTCATTGGTTTCATTCTGTACATACTTAAGCAGGGGCGCTCCAAATATCTGGGCCAGGCCTTAATTGGCTTTGGCATAATTTTTGTCGGTATGGATACCATGGCCAGGGCCTCTGAGCCATTGAAAAATATTCCGCAGGTTTATCAATTTCTGGCTCATTTAGGCAGTAACCCGTTGTTGGCCATTATGGTAGGCTTGATTTTCACTGCGCTGATTCAGAGTACCCCCGCAGTTTTTGCCGTAATTATGTCCTTAGCCGGCCAACACTTGCTGCCCATTGATGCCGTAATTCTCTTGGTGCTGGGGGCGCATACCGGTGGAACCATGACCACACTGGTGTCTAGTTTCGCTGCGCCGAAAATGGACGCGAAACGGACTGCGCTCGCTAATACGGGATATAAGGTAGTGGCGACTTGTTTGGTGTTGCCGTTTTTAAATGAGTACGCCAAAGTTGTTCAGTGGACCACAACCGATTTGCAACGTCAGGTGGCTAACGCGCACCTCCTGTTTGCCCTGTTGATGGTGGTGATATTTGCCCCGTTTAACGCCGTCATCGCCAGGTGGTTAGTTCGTGTCTTGCCTGATAAAAAAGGGCAACGGGATTTTGTCAGTATGCAGTTTATTGACGAATCGGCGACAGAAGTGCCGGCAGTAGCTTTAAAGCAGGTGAGCAAGGAGCTTGTGGCGCTGGGGCAAATGATTCGCAGCAAGATGCTGGAACAAATTGCAGTTGTGGTAACCGGGACCTCGGAGGATGCGAGAGAGGCGGTACTTGCTGCTGAAAAAAGTGTGGACTGGTATTACCTCCATATCTCAGAGTTTTTGACCGTATTGGGCAATAAAGGACTGACAGAAGAACAGGTTCGGGACAGCGTGAACGCTCGCTTTATTCTCAAGGAACTGGAGTACATCGGTGACACCATCGTCGATATCGTACGCTTGCAGCGGAAATTGGCCCTGGAACAAATAGCTATTACAGAATGGGAACGGTTTAAGGTGCTGTATGAGAAGATCAGCGGAAATTTTTCTTTGGTCCTGGAAGTGCTGAAAACGTGGGACCAATCCATGGCTGAGCAAGTTGTACAGGAGCATCTGGCCATCAGCCAAGTGCAGCACCAACAGCAGTTGACCATCATGGCCCAGGCGAAACAAGGCATCAGCCAAGAAGATGTAATGCAAAGGGAAGAGAAACTCCACTTTGCCATGGTTGACTTGACTAATTTGTTGACTGTGGTCGATGAACATTCAGTTAATATTGCGCAGGTGGTACTGGGATTTATCTAGAGCTTGCAGTTAAGCGGCCCAATAAACGCTCGAACTCTTTGATATGGGCCAGTTCTTCGTGAAGAATATGGGCAATGCGCTTGCGAATAAAACGCTCCGGGATCTGTGTCAGCACTTGTTGATACGCATTCACGGCGTGTTGTTCGGATCTAATGTCTGCTGCCAATATGGCTGCCGGATCCGGCGTGTAATCGATCAGACAGGCATCCCAATATACCGGAGCGTCATCCATAATCCAATAACGCGGTTCATACCCCAAATTCTTGAGGATTTGGGCTAGAGTATTGAGGTGCTCGCGTTCATCCCGGGTGATGCGCGCGAGTACATTTTTTGCTTCCAGGTCATCCCACACAACCTGTTGATACTCGTACTGCGTTATCGCCGTTAATTCTGACAATGGCGCGGCATAAGCCACGTAGAGTAACTTGGCCCACGCGTGAAGTTCGGCAGCGGAATAAGCAAAATCGGGACTTGGTACGAGTAAGTTTTGGCCCGGCAATACCCAGTTGGCATCGGGCAAGCCGCTAGCCCGGACAATGTCCGGCACGGATGAATTATAATCGAGCGCAATTTGGTAAACTGTTTCACCGGCACGCACGCGATGACTCCATAACGCCATGACGTCAACCCCCTCGGTACTAGGTAATAAAACTAACTAATTCATATGTTGCTGGGCTTTTTTTTAGAATTAGGCAGATAATTTGCAAATGTGATTAAATTGATGCCGATAAGTGATAAAACTCACAGCGCTTGTCCCACTCTTTTTGTTATGATGTGCATGTAAGCGAAATACGCTTGTAATTTGTTAAATTTCGAAGGAGGCCGTTACATGTTTTGCTATCAGTGTGAACAAACTCCCAAAGGCGGTTGCACGCGCGTTGGAGTGTGCGGTAAAGATGAGAATATTGCCAGTTTGCAAGACACGATGATTTTTGGTTTAAAAGGTATCGCAGCGTATCTCACGCATGCCAGAGAGTTAGGTTTTACCGACCCTGAGGTGGATGCGATTGTATCGGAAGCGCTGTATACTACCTTAACTAATAGTAATTTTAATTTGCAAGAGCATATCAACATGGCCCTGAAGGTCGGTCAAGGTACTGTTAAAGCCATGGATTTATTGGACCGGGCTCACACTACCCGCTTGGGCGTTCCTTCTCCGGCTACAATCAGTCAAAATAAAGTTGAAGGACATGCGATCCTCGTTACCGGCCATGACCTGTTTGCCCTAGAAGCACTGCTGCAACAAACCGAGGGCAAAGGTATTAATATCTATACCCATTCGGAAATGCTGCCGGCGCACGGCTATCCTGCCCTCAAAAAATACGCCCACTTAAAAGGTAATGTCGGCAAAGCATGGCATGATCAGCGCACTGTTTTCGAACAATTCCCGGGAGCTATTCTTGCTACCACGAACTGCGTTATGCCGATTAAAGGCAGCTATGCAGACCGCTTCTTCTCCTATGGTATAGCCGGTCTGGAGGGTGTAACCAAAATTCAGGACAACGATTTTAGCCCTGTGATTGCCAAAGCTTTGGCCTTGCCTGTAGCTGACGTGGCTTCGGATTTAACTTTAACCACAGGTTTTCACCACACCACTGTTTTGAGCATTGCACCGGAAATCATCGACGCAGTTAAATCCGGAAAAATCCGTCGTTTCTTTGTCATCGCCGGTTGCGATGCCCCTGGTAAAGGTGGCGAGTACTATCGTGAACTAGCCCAATCCCTGCCCAAAGAATGCGTAATCTTAACCACATCGTGCGGCAAGTTCCGGTTCAACGATATTGACTTCGGCAATGTACCGGGCACAGGCATTCCACGTCTGATTGATCTGGGTCAATGCAACAATTCCGGTTCAGCTGTAAAAATCGCGGTAGCTTTAGCAGAAGCCTTTGGTTGTGGCGTCAACGATTTGCCGTTGAGCATCGTATTATCTTGGTTTGAGCAAAAAGCCGTTGCCATTTTACTTGGTCTGTTCAGCCTAGGGGTGCAAAATATTTATATCGGACCCAAAGCACCTGAATTCCTCACCCCCGGCGTAGTGGATGTACTAGTCAAAACCTTTGGTCTGAAGCTGACCGGCACCGCTCAGGAAGACTTAAAAGCGATGCTGGGCGAATAGGCCTGAGCACGCGAGTTAAATAATTAAACGCAGCATAACCGGCGGTGGGCTAAGACCTGCCGTCGGTTTCAAGCATGCGGCATGAAAAAACTTGCACGTCAGGCCAAAAGGGTATATGAAAATTTTGACGCTTGTCATATTATTAGGGAAGGGGGGAGATGTGATAGTGCTAAAGATTAAATTTATCAAGTCCATCAAAACTAAGATCTTTTTATTTACCTTACTATTGTCGTTGCTCATCGCTGTTTTTTGCGTGTTCGATTACTACACCTTTAGTACCCTAAACGCCAAGAATCAACAGCTTCGCGCGCTTACTGTCGCTACCCAAAATGCTACCGACCTGAATACATCGATTTATCAGCAATATGTCCAAGCGGAGCAATATTTCGCTACCAAAGATCCGAACTATGCCCAACAATACAGCGAGGCCGCGCAGGTTCGCGATGCCGATGTTAAGACAATGGTTGCTAACGGGAAGGGATATGTTGATACCACTGAGGTGGCTTTGTTAAATTCAATCATCCAAAAAACCGACGCGCAGTTTGCCGGCATTGTAGCCTCAGGCCAAATCAGCGCTGACAGCACGGCACAATTCAAAAACTGGATGACCCAACTTTTGTCCACGTCTCAGGATGTTCAAACTAGGTTGGCCAAGTCATTCACTGCAATCGACAAGGGAGACATTAGTTATGGGCAATGGGCCCAGAACCTGGAGATTTTAGTCGGAGCGATAATAGTTGTCTTACTTTTTGTAGTAGGCTATTTTTGGGCCGGTATTTTGACCAATGCATTAATCGGAGTGGTTAAGCTCCTAGATAGGGTTGCCAACAAGGAACTTAATCTTGAGGTTGAACAAAGAAACTACGATGAAGTCGGCAAAATCGAGCGGGCCCTAGGCAAAATGACGCGAGATTTACATACAATTGTGAGTCGTATCCATGCTAACTCGGAGACAGTATCTACTACCTCCGGCGAATTGGCTGTCAGCGTGGGACAGGCGGCAGGAGGCTCTAATAACGTGTCCCAGACTATTCAGGCCATTAACCTAGAGGCTCAGGCTCAGGTGGAAGACGTACAACGAGTTTCCAACACCTTTGCCGAACTCGATCAAGCTGTGCAGCACAGTAACACCGGGGTGCAAAGTGTAGTGCGCAATAGTCAAAGTGCCTTTCAAGCCGCGCGCGTCGGGTCTACAGCCATGGAACATGTCACGAGTAAAATGGAGTCAATTGTGAGTAAGGTCAAGGAGAGTGCCTTAGTAATTGAAGAATTAGGCGATCGAAGTCGTGAAATAGGGCAAATAGTTGAGGTTATTAATGAAATCGCGGACCAAACAAATTTGCTGGCCTTAAATGCCGCCATTGAAGCCGCCCGGGCGGGCGAACAGGGCAGAGGTTTTGCCGTAGTGGCCGAGGAAGTACGGAAATTAGCGGAACAATCTTCCAGTTCAGCCGGGAGAATTTCAGGGCTTATCCAGGGCATTCAGGCGGAAACGGATCGGGCTGTTACAGTGATGCATGCCAGCAACGCGGAAGTGACCGATGGGCTTAATGTCTCTAGTGAAGCCGGACAAGCTTTTCAACAGATCCTAGACGTAATTACAGAGGTTAATAGTCGGATGCAAGAAATTTCGGGTGCCAACGAGCAAATGGCGGTAACCTCGCAAAATGTAGCGCCACTGGTGGCTAATCTGAACAAGAGCGCCAATTCCATCGGGATGGCCACGGCTGAGGTCGCGGCTGCAGTGCAACAAGAGTCAGCCTCCATGGCTGTAATATCGAGCAATATCGAAAATCTGGTTAGTATAGCGAACGACTTAAATGCGATAGTGCAAGAGTTTAAGCTGTAGAAGAAACCTAATTGGCGTCAACAAAATGGTCTGTCCGGTAGAAAACCTACACGGACAGACCATTTTACTGCTTAAAACTGTTTTTTTACAAGTAGAAAATTAACAGGTAAAAGCTCGAAATCAGGATGGACACCAACATTAAGGGAAAGGCTAGCTTGAGATATTGGCCAAACTTGATGGGAGAACCGTATTTTTCCGCGATTCCCGCTACAATCACATTGGCGGATGCGCCAATAATGGTACCGTTGCCGCCTAAGCAGGCGCCTAAGGACAACGACCACCAGAGTGGTTCTAAGGTAGTGGGGGACATACCGGTCAGGGTGCCCAACTGGTGAATGAGCGGAATCATGGTGGCAACAAAAGGAATGTTATCGACGAAAGCAGATGCTACTGCGGACAACCACAGAATGAGCATGCCGGTCAGGCGGAAATTGCCTGCGGTAATGGTGAGCGCCCAACTCGCCAGACGGGCGATCAAGCCTGTTTCCACCAACCCGCCCACAATGATAAACAGGCCGATAAAGAAAAAAATAGAAGGCCACTCCACCGCCAGCAAGATATCTTCCGGCTCTTCGCGGGCGAGCAGCATCAACAGCGTAGCGCCGGATAAAGCAATCGTAGCTGATTCCAGGCCCAAGGCCTGGTGCAGAATAAAGCCAAGCATGACCAGGCCTAAGACCAACAGACTTTTGTTTAATAAGGCGTAATCCTTAATTTCCTCGCGCGGGTCGCCCAAACAAACCTGTAGTTTTAGGGCCTCAGGCACCTCGAGACGTTTACGGTAGATCAGATACAGGGCGGCCATTGTAACTATGTAAATGACGATAACTACGGGAGCAAGATTAAACACAAAGTCCATAAAGCCCAGATGAGTCTGGCTGCCAATCATAATGTTGGGAGGATCGCCAATTAAAGTCGCAGTACCGCCAATGTTACTGGCGAGAATCTGGCTTATAATGAATGGAATCGGGTCTAGTTCAAGACTTGCCGCAATACTAAAGCTGATTGGGACAATCAGCAAAACGGTTGTCACATTGTCCAAACAGGCGGACAGCACCGCGGTAACCGTAGCCAACGCAATCAGGATGCGAATCGGTTCACCTTTAGTCGCCTTTACCGCTTGGAGCGCCACATATTCGAAGACGCCGGAGCGGCGAGTTATGCCTACAATAATCATCATGCCGATGAGTAAGCCCAAGGTATTCCAATCGATGTAGGTAACCGCCTTAGATTGCGACAGAACGCCCAAAACGATTAAAAGCATCCCACCCAGCAGTGCGGCTATGGCGCGGTGGATTTTATCCCAGAGTAACAGTATGTAAGTAAAACAGAAAACAGCGAGTGCCAGCGCAGCAGACAATGGTTATCATCCCCTAACCCAAAAACATCTAAACACACAATTCTACTCTAAACACAATTCTACTCTAAACCAAGCTGATTTGGAAAGAGCAGGAATAAATCTAGTACATAAGTTAATACTTTAATGAATTAAAGTAAGAAAGAGGATAACTGAGTGATTTGGCGAATAATAAGGGTATGGTACAGTTTGGGGGTGTTATATTGATCAATGATAAGCTGCGCGATCCGTTTGTCGATCGTTTATTTGAAGCAGTGCTCTTGTTGCAAAACCAGGAAGAATGCTACAGCTTTTTTGAAGATATAGCTACTGTGAGTGAGCTAAAATCCTTAGCTCAACGCCTGGAAGTAGCTAAAATGCTGGAAAAAGAATGTACGTATACCCTAATTGCAGAGCTTACCGGAGCGAGCACAGCCACTATCAGCCGAGTGAAACGCAGTCTTAATTATGGCGCGGACGGGTACAAATTAGTCTTGCGGCGTCTGGCTGAGCGGGCGCCAAACAGTAAAGATGGGGAGATGGCTGCCGATGAAACGTAGTGCTTTAGGATTACAAGTTCCCGTGGGGACAGAAGATATACTACCCCGCAATCAAGCCTTCAGTCGAACTCTGGAACAGGGGATTCTCGGGCTATTTGCCGCCTGGGCGTACCAAGAAGTAAGTACTCCAACCTTGGAATATGGTTCGGCGATAAGTCCACAGCCGGATAAGGAAGACCTGTTATACAAGTTCTTTGACCGGGAAGGCAGAGTTTTGGCTTTGCGTCCGGAACTTACTACGCCGATTGCCAGGATGGTGGGAACACGTTTGCGGCATGAACCTGTCCCGTTGCGACTGTGTTATGCTGCTGATGTTTTTCGCTTGCAAAAGGCACCGGCGCGACGAGAATTCCGCCAAGCAGGTGTGGAATTGTTGGGTTCCTCCAGCGCAGTGGCCGATGCTGAAATAATTGCCTTGGCGGTGGACACACTGAAGTTAGTAGGGGTCAAAGACTTTCAAATCAACCTGGGCCATATTGAAATTTTCCGCGGCCTGATCGCTGACCTTGGTCTGAACCGAGAGACTTGTGCCGTAGTGGAAGGATGCTTGGCCCGTAAGGACTTTGTCGCCTTGGAGCTCACATTGGCTAAGACGAAATTGACGGCGGAGCAAATCAGCTTAGTGTTGTCCGTTCCGACCTTTCACGGTGGGGAAGAAGTGCTGGCACGGGTGGAAAAACTGGCGCAAAGTCAACGTACGCTCGCAGCCTTAGCCAACCTGCGTCAGGTATATCAAGCCTTAGGGCTGTTTGGCGTGCAGGCCCAAGTCGCCATAGACCTCGGGGTTTTGCGGGGGTTTGATTACTATACCGGCATTGTCTTTGAAGGCTATGCGCCGGATTTAGGTTTTCCGCTGTGTGAAGGCGGGCGCTATGACGACTTACTGGGTAACTTTGGTTATGCCTGTCCTGCCACAGGCTTTGCGATTAACCTGGAGCACCTCGTCAAGGTCTTGGAGCTGCCGGAATACGAGGCGGCCCAAGTATTTGTTGCAGGAGGCGATCAGGCAAGTGTCATCAATAAGGCTGCCTCCCTGCGCCAACAGGGCTTGCGGGTCCAGATTGCCTTGGAAGCCATGACCGGACCGGAAGCGGAGGCATATGCTAAGGCTAGGGGTATTAAAAGGGTAGAATTCGTCTAGCCGCGGGTGTGAGGGTATCACGCGAATGGTGCGGCAAGGAGGGTGCACATGGTCAAAAGAATTGGAATCTTAACAGGCGGCGGTGATTGTCCGGGTCTAAATGCGGTAATCAGAGCGATTGTCAAGTCGTCGATTTACACCTATGGAATAGAAGTAGTTGGTATTTCTGATGGATTTAAAGGCGCCGTGGAGAAAATGTTTCAACCACTTGACTTAAACTCCATCTCGGGAATTTTGCCGCGAGGCGGCACCATACTAGGCACCTCCAATCGTGATAACCCCTTTAGCTACGCCGTCAAAGTAGGCGATAAGACAGTGTATGAAGACCGCAGCGCTCAGATGCTGGAGAACTTTCGTACGGCTGGGATTGAACTATTGGTAGCAATCGGCGGGGACGGTAGCCTGAATATCGCCAAAGAAATCTTTGATTTGGGTTTCCCGGTTATTGGTGTACCCAAGACGATTGATAATGATCTGTTTGCAACTGATGCCACATTTGGCTATCAGACTGCGGTGGAAACTGCATGTGATGCCTTAGATAAACTCCACACCACCGCAGAATCACATCACCGGATTATGATCTTAGAAGTAATGGGCCGTTATGCCGGCTGGATTGCCTTGGCGGCCGGAATTGCGGGCGGCGCGGATGTGGTGCTGATTCCGGAAATACCATATGACTTGTTTAAAATAACTAAGACGCTGGAAAAACGCGTCCAGCAGGGTAAAAAGTATAGTGTAATCATCGTGGCTGAGGGCGCGAAGCCGTTCGGCGGTCAAATGGTAGTGGAAAAGAGGATCGAGGGGAGAACCGACCCCATTAAACTCGGCGGTATCGGCAATCGGGTGGGGGAGAAGCTGGAGCAAATGACCGGAATGGAAACAAGGGTAACCGTGCTGGGTCACTTGCAACGCGGCGGGTCCCCAAACAGCTATGACCGGATCTTAGCCACTCGCTATGGTGTCGCCGCGGTTGAGGCGGTGACTAACGGTGAAAACGGAGTGATGGTTGCCTTGCAAGGCAGTCAAATCTGCACTGTGCCGTTAGCTGAGGCTGTTTCTCAACTGAAATTCGTCCCCCTCAATCATGAACTGCTGTTAGCAGCTCGCAGCATAGGCATTGGCTTGGGTGATTAGGGACTGTGTAGCGAAAAGGAGTAGAGCGACAAGGCTACTCCTTTTTGCTGGGTCAAATTAAAAGTATTGTATTCTCGCAATAATAAAGTTATAATGTTACCATACTAATACTTTAACGTAATGAAGTGGGGTTGCGGATATGTCGCGTAATTTCTTAACAATTGCTCTGCCTAAAGGAAAGTTATTGGAAGAATCAGTTCGCCTCTTAGTTGCCGCCGGCATCAACTGTGCGGCCATCGATGAAGATTCACGCAAGTTGTTATTTGAATTTCCGGAAGAAGAAGTCCGCTGCATTATCTGTCGGCCGACCGATATCCCTACCTATGTTGAGTATGGGGCTGCAGACCTCGGTTTTGTCGGTAAAGACACCATTATTGAAGAGAATAAAAATGTGGCGGAACTGCTTGATTTGAAGTTTGGTTACTGTCGCTTTGTCGTCGCAGTGCCGGAAGAGGACTTACCGCCTAATCCGGCTGAATTTGATCTCCGTGCGCTCAACCACAAACGAGTGGCAACGAAATTCCCGCGTGTTGCCCAGAGTTTCTTTGCGGATAAGGGTATGCAGGTAGGTGTTATCAAACTCCACGGCAACATCGAGCTGGCCCCGCGGGTAGGCTTGGCGGAAATGATTGTTGACATCGTGTCTACCGGTAAGACCTTGCGCCAAAACCGGCTAAAGGAAGTAGAACAAATCCTCGAGGCGACTACACGTTTGATTGCTAACCGGGTGAGTTACCGGATGAAATATCAGCGCATTCAGAGTCTTCAAGACAAACTGCGCGAATTGCTCACTGAGGAGGGTTGCTAAATGTTGCGCGTGTTAGATAGTAAAAGCGGAGAAATTAAGTGCTTGCTGGACAAATGCTATACTAACTTACAGGAATTTACCCGCCGCACCACAGAAATAGTGGCAGATGTCCGCGTGCGAGGGGATGCGGCACTAGTCGAGTTAGCTTTAAAATTTGACGGGTTTGTCGTGACACCGGATACCTTGCAAGTTACGGATGCCGAGTTTGCGGCTGCATATCAGTCCGTTAGCGAGGAATTTCTCGCCGCATTGCGGCGGGCCCATCAGAGTATTAGCGAATTTCACCAAAAACAAGTACGCACCTCCTGGCTGGAGCCGGACGAGCAGGGCAATATTTTAGGTCAGGTCTTGCGTCCGTTGGAGCGAGTAGGTATATACGTTCCGGGCGGAACGGCGGCTTATCCCTCATCTGTATTAATGAATGCAGTGCCTGCTCGAGTGGCAGGGGTTAAGGAAATTGCTATGGTGACTCCGGTCAAGTCTGACGGAATTGTGACCCCTGAGGTTTTAGTGGCGGCGAAAGAGGCCGGTGTCAGTGAAGTCTATAAAGTTGGCGGAGCGCAGGCCATTGCCGCTTTGGCCTATGGTACTAAGAGTATCAAAAAAGTAGATAAAATCACCGGACCGGGCAACATCTACGTGACCTTGGCCAAAAAAATGGTGTACGGTGAGGTTGACATCGATATGCTGGCCGGTCCCAGTGAAATTTTAATTGTAGCGGATGAGAGTGCAGATGCAGCCTATGTGGCAGCGGACATGCTCTCCCAGGCCGAGCACGACGTTTTGGCCTCGGCTATTTTAATTACTCCGACGCAGGGTTTGATCGACAAGGTCTTAGCCGAGCTGGAGCGTCAGCTGGCTGACCTCCCTCGCCGCGAAATTGCCCAGAGGTCGCTTGCCGATTACGGCGCCGTTATCTTGGCTGATTCTGTGCAAGATGCGCTGAATTTGGCGAACCGGTTCGCGCCGGAACACCTGGAATTAATGTTGGCGGAGCCATTTCAATATTTAGGTCAAGTCCAAAACGCCGGAGCAGTCTTTTTAGGCCAATACTCGCCTGAACCTTTGGGTGATTACTATGCCGGACCGAACCACGTCTTGCCTACCGGTGGGACAGCCAGGTTTTATTCCCCGTTGAGTGTTGACACCTTTACGAAAAAAACGAGTGTGATTGCCTATTCCCAACAAGGCTTGTGCCAAGTAGCAGATGATGTAATGCTCTTGGCAGAAACAGAAGGTTTGGCTGCCCATGCCAGAGCGATAAAAGTGAGGGTGAATGAGCGTGGAGTTTAACGTTGGCAAATTAATGCGCAGTGCAATTAAGAATTTCCAACCATATCAAGCTAAGGACTACCCGGGCGTGGTCAAGCTAGATGCAAACGAAAATCCCTATGCCTGGCCGGCGGGCTTGGCAACACAGCTTTACGAGCAGGTGCGCTTTAACCGCTATCCTGACCCGGAGGCACGGGTGTTAAGACAAAAAATCAGCGCCTATACCGGGGTGGATGTTAACAATGTCATGGTGGGTAATGGCTCAGATGAGTTGATTCAAATGCTGCTGTTAGCCTTTGGCGGGGACGGCACGAAAACGGTGGTAGCCACACCTACCTTTACCATGTATTCGTTGGCAACTGAGTACTTGGGCGGCCAGGTCGTAGAGGTACCGCTTGTGAACGGATGCAAGCTTGATGTAGCGGGGATGCTCGCGGCAGCAGCCGATCCTCAGGCGAACCTAGTAATCCTTTGCAATCCGAATAATCCGACCGGCAATACTTTTGCCCCAGAGGATATCCGCGCGATAATTGCCGGTACGGACAAGCTAGTGGTGTTAGACGAAGCCTACTATGAATTTGCCGGCGCTAGTTTAGTTAGCGAGCTGGCCGATTTCCCTAATTTAGTTATCCTGCGTACCTTTTCGAAAGCATTTGCGATGGCAGGTTTGCGCATCGGGTATCTCCTGGCCGCGCCCAATATCACTAACGTATTGCAACGCGTACGCCAGCCGTATAACTCCAATAGTTTTTCGCAAGCGGCCGGGGCTTTAGCCCTCGATTTCTTGCCCCAATTTCAGAGCCAAATTCAACAGATTTTGCGTGAACGGGACAAGCTGGTAAGTTTTTTAGGCGCGCAAAATTTACGGCAGGTCTATCCTACCGATGCGAACTTTATCCTGTTTGCGCCGCATAGCGGCGCGAAGCAATTGCACCAGCAATTACTTGACCGCAATATTTCCATCCGCTATATGGGGAATCTGCCGGTAGTCGGGGAGAGCCTGCGTGTGAGCATTGGTTTACCGGCAGAAAATGAACTGTTTATGACTGCCTTGGCGGCAGTTATCTAGGAGGTAAGGCAAATGCGCACAAGTCAAATCCAACGTGAAACCCACGAAACTGCAATTGGAGTTAACCTGAACCTTGATGGTGCGGGAACCAGTGTAGTTGACACAGGCATCGGTTTTTTGGATCACATGCTTACCCTGCTGGCCAAAATGGGTCAAATCGATGTGACCTTGAAGGCCAAAGGAGATTTAAACGTGGATGCCCATCACACTATTGAGGATGTGGGCATTGTGCTGGGTAAAGCCATAAACCGCGCCGCAGGTGAGCGTGAAGGTATTACGCGTTACGGAGCGGCCTTTGTCCCGATGGATGAGGCCTTGGTCCAAGTGGTTTTGGATTTTTCCAATCGCCCTTTTTTGGTGTGGGATGTCCCCCTGCCGTATGGCCAGGTTGGTGAATTTCCGCTGGAAATGGCGGAGGAATTTATGCGGGCTTTGGCATTTAATGCCGGCATCACTCTGCACATTCGGCTGCTGAGCGGCAAAAATACCCACCACATTTTAGAAGCTATATTTAAGGCGTTAGGACGCGCTTTGCGTGAAGCCTTGACAGTAGACCCGAAACTTAAGGGTGTCTTATCCACCAAAGGCATGTTATAGCACAACGGGTTTAAGACGGGGTCTACCCATTATACGGCGGAGGGAACCGGATGATAGCAATCATAGATTATGGCAGGGGTAACCTGCGCAGTGTACAAAAGGGTTTGCAAAAGTTTAACTTCGAGGCAGTGATAACCGACGCCCCCGCAGTTATGGCTAAGGCCAAAGGGCTTATTCTGCCCGGCGTGGGAGCGTTTGGCGATGCTATGCACCAACTCAAACAACGCAACTTGATTGATGCTATTTTGGGCAATATTGCGGACGGCAAGCCCTTTTTAGGGATATGTTTAGGCATGCAGGTCTTATTTACCCGCGGGGAGGAGCATGGCCAGCATCAGGGCTTGGGGATTTTACCCGGAACAGTGGTAAAGTTCCCGCCGGGACTCAAGATACCGCACATGGGGTGGAACCAGTTGCACTTGCAGTCGGAGACGCCGTTATTACGCGGTATTGCCGAAGGAACGGCGTGTTACTTCGTGCATTCTTATTATGCAGCGGCGGAAGATCCGGCGACGGTTTTGGCCAGCTCCGATTACGGCATTGATTTTGCGGCTGTAGTGGGGCGCGATAACGTATTTGGGGTTCAGTTTCATCCGGAGAAGAGTAGTAGCTTGGGGCTGCAAATTTTGCAAAACTTTGGGGGATTAGTTGAGCTATGATTATTTTTCCAGCGATTGATTTAAGACAAGGCAAGGCGGTGCGCCTTTTACAGGGCGACCCGGACCAACAGACCGTTTTTTCGGATGACCCCGTCGCAGTAGCCGTAAGGTGGCAAGAGCTGGGTGCTAAGTTTTTACACCTGGTGGATTTAGACGGGGCCTTTGCCGGCAAACCGCAAAACTTAACTGTCGTGCAAGCGATTGTGGCTGCCCTGAAGATTCCCGTGCAATTAGGGGGCGGTATCCGCGATATGGCCACCATTGAGCAAATTCTGGACCTTGGCGTAAACCGGGTTATTTTAGGTACTACAGCAATTTCGCAGCCACAATTGGTGCAAGAGGCGGCTAAACGTTTCTCGGACCGGATAGTTGTCGGGATCGACGGCAAAAACGGTTTGGTGGCAATTGAAGGATGGGGTCAGACTGCTAGCACCAGCGTTTTAGATTTGGCTCGAGCCATGGGCGATGTGGGGATTACGCGAATTGTGTTTACCGATACGCGGCGTGATGGGATGATGCAGGGACCGAACCTGGCCAGTACACGTGAAATGGCACTTGCTTCAGGTCTTAAAGTAATTGCTTCCGGCGGCATATCAAGTCTGGCCGACATCAAGGCGTTAGTTGAGTTGGAAGCTGACGGCGTGGAAGGTGCCATTACCGGTAAGGCGCTGTATACCGGGGCGCTCGACCTGACAGAGGCTTTGGCAGTAGCGGAGGGGAAATAATGCTGGCAAAACGCATTATCCCTTGCCTTGATGTGCATGAGGGAAGGGTTGTTAAGGGGACCAACTTTGTTAATTTGCGCGATGCCGGTGATCCGGTGGAATTGGCGGCACTCTATGACGCAGCAGGCGCGGATGAGCTCGTTTTTCTCGATATATCAGCCTCGAATGAGGGCAGAGCCACAATGCTTGATGTAGTAAGACGGACGGCGGAAGAGGTCTTTATTCCCTTTACCGTCGGCGGCGGCTTGCGCAGTCTGGAGGATATTCGCAACATGCTGCGGGCAGGTGCCGATAAAGTGTCCTTAAACACTTCAGCGGTGCAAAATCCTGATTTGCTGCGGCAAGGAGCGGAAGCCTTTGGCAGCCAGTGCATAGTCCTGGCCGTGGACGCGCGGGCGCGCCAAGGCGGCGGTTGGGAAGTATATATTCACGGGGGACGTACGCCAACCGGACTTGATGTCCTGGCGTGGGTTGAGCAGGGTCAAAGCTTGGGAGCCGGAGAAATTTTGCTGACCAGCATGGACAGAGACGGTACCAAAGACGGCTATGATCTCGAGTTAACTCGCCAAGTGAGCGAGGCTGTTTCTGTGCCGGTTATTGCCTCCGGCGGCGTGGGCAATTTGGCTCATATTTTGGCTGGCTTAACCTTAGGTAAAGCCGATGCCGCCCTGGCCGCCTCCATCTTTCATTACGGTGAGTACACGATCAAAGAAACTAAGCAATATCTCGCGCAACACGGGGTGTTAGTGCGATAATTAGTACGTTGCTGCGAGCAAAGCCAGAAAGAGAGGTAACTTTAATGCAAGATAGATTTACGGTAGATAATGTTGAAGTCATTGCCAAACTAAAGTTTGACGCCCATGGACTTATTCCGGCGGTGATTCAGGACGTCAAATCAAATGCAGTATTGATGTTAGCGTATATGAATCAAGCATCGTTGACCCAAACGCTGCAAGAGGGCAGGGCCTGCTATTTTAGCCGCAGCCGCCAGAGTATGTGGCTCAAAGGGGAAACCTCCGGTCATTATCAATATGTGCGGCAAATTTACTATGATTGTGATGCCGACTCGCTCTTGGTATTGGTGGAACAAGCAGGAGTTGCCTGTCATGAAGGGTATTTTACCTGTTTCCACAACCGTATCGAGCCTAACGGTTCGGTAACTGTTGAGGGTGAAGCAGAGGCGATACCGGAGGCCAAACTGGGCAAGGTTTTGGATGAGCTGTATAGCATGATCCTCGAACGTAAACAGAGCAAGCCTGAGGGTTCCTATACGACGTATCTGTTTGACAAAGGGCAAGACAAAATTCTGAAGAAGTTCGGTGAGGAAACAGCGGAAAGCATCATAGCCTCGAAGAATAACGATAGCACGGAGATTGTGTATGAAGTAAGTGATTTACTCTACCACATGATGGTGCTGCTTGCGTACCATGAGTTAGGGCCAGCCCAAATTGCCGCCGAGCTAATCAAACGGCGCAGCAAATAGAAATTGCAGCAAATAAAAAAGGAAAGGCGCTACCTTAATGGTTTGCAGCCTTCCCTTTTTTTGTTGCCCCACTATGGGTGCTATTACTTTTCGAAGTCTTTATACAGCATGCTGGCTTGCACGCCCTGGTTGTTTTGATATTTGCCGGAAGAGTATTTGGCGTATTCACCCTCAATGGAGTGGTAAAAGATTTGGCATATTTCAACTCCCGGATAAATACGAATGGGATGAATACAGTGCATTTCCAAGGTCCAAAAGCCGCAAAAGCCAACATCACCAAAGCCTGCCGTAACATGAATGTAAAGACCTAGCCTACCAACGGAAGAACGACCTTCTAACATCGGCACGTATTTATCGGTGGCGGTGTACTCCACAGTTCTACCTAAGTAAAGGATGCCAGGTTGCAGGAGCAGACCTTCAGGGGGAATAATAATACTCGTAACATCGTTTTTTTGTTTCATATCGAGCACCGGGTTAACGTAAACAAGCAACTCATTGTGCAACGTTAAATTATAACTATTGGGGTTAAGCTGTTTCTGATTATAAGGTTCAATTACAATTTCTTGTCCTAGTTTGTTTTGAATTTCCTTACCGGATAAGATCATTTTTATCCCCCTTAATCAACTTAAATTGTATAACTAGGATAAAACTACTATAGCAGAAGTAGGCCAATTTTGCATCAAGTAGGGTGTAACGGATTTTTCAATCGGAACGAAAACCTGTTATAATATGGGTAGAGATTAAATTTTAAACAAAAGGGTGGGAAATATGCATAATAAGCTAGTGTCACTTTTGGGGGATGAAGCCGAATATTTGTTAGAACATAAGTGTAATACAATCAGTCAAGACCTAATCCATCTGCCTGGTGCAGATTTTATCGACCGGGTATTTAGTGCCACCGATCGCAACACCAATGTTTTGCGCAACTTGGCTGCTCTCTACAACCACGGCCGCTTAGCCGGTACAGGCTATGTTTCGATCTTGCCGGTTGACCAAGGGGTAGAGCATTCCGGTGCAGCTTCATTTGCACCCAATCCGTTGTATTTTGATCCGGAGAATATCGTCAAGCTGGCAATTGAAGGCGGTTGTAATGCTGTAGCTTCAACCTTGGGTGTCTTAGGCATGACCTCGCGCAAATATGCCCACAAGATTCCCTTTATCCTCAAGATTAATCATAACGAACTGCTTACATATCCTAATACCTATGATCAAAGGTTATTTGCGGCAGTAGAACAGGGCTACCAAATGGGCGCAGCAGGCATTGGCGCCACAATTTACTTTGGTTCGCAAGAGTCGCGCCGGCAAATCGAAGAAATAAGCTTAGCTTTTAAGCGCGCGCATGAATTGGGTATGTTTACGGTGCTCTGGTGTTATTTGCGCAATGACGGGTTTAAAACGGATAAAGTTGATTATCATGAGTCGGCAGATTTAACAGGCCAGGCCAACTATTTAGGTGTAACTATCGAAGCCGATATTATTAAACAAAAGCTGCCCACTAATAATGGCGGCTACACAGCCCTCAAGTTTGGTAAAACAAGTCCCCTGGTATATGAAAAATTAAGTTCTGACCACCCGATTGATTTAACCCGTTATCAAGTCGCCAATTGCTTCATGGGTCGGGCCGGACTAATTAATTCCGGCGGACCTTCCGGCCAAGATGATTTACAGCAAGCGGTGAAGACGGCGGTCATCAATAAGCGGGCCGGCGGCATGGGGTTGATATCCGGCCGTAAGGCGTTTCAAAAACCGATGCCGGCAGGAATCGAATTGCTGCAGGCCATCCAAGATGTATACCTCGACCAAGCCATCGTTATAGCCTAACTGAACAGTTGGGACATTAATGGGGACTGCCTAAGGCAGTCCCCATTAATGTCCTCGTTATGTACGCATATCTATTTAGGCTGCTTTTGGGAGAACCCAAAGGTACCAAGCTTTTCCCCTAACGCGCGATACTCGTTTAAGCAATAGCCGTATGGGTTGAGTTTGGCCAAATCGGGTCGGCCGGCTGTGTCTAGTACCGTTTCAGAATAGTTTACGGCCAGGACATCGGCCACAAATACATCATGACTGCCTAACTCGATGGTCTGGCGTACCCGGCACTCTATATTGACCGGACACTCGGCAATTAACGGCGCCTTGACTTGCGTCGCCGCAACAGGGGTAAGGCCGGTGGCTTGAAACTTATCAATATCCCGTCCGGATACTACCCCGCAATAGTCTACCGCCCGCGCCAGGTCGGCAGAAGGAATGTTAATTACATATTCACCCGATTCTTGCACCAGTTTGTGTGAGAATCTGCTGGGGTTAATACTGACATAGACAATAGGAGGCACGGAGTTCATGATGCCGGTCCAAGCAATAGTCAAGACATTGGCTTTATCACCTAACTGAGAACTCACGAGAACGTTAGGCACCGGAAACAGGGTTGTGGAGGGCGTTTTAGTGACCTTACGCATTGTAATCATCCCCTTCGAACAACGGAAATATTTCTTCTATATTTTATCATTGACCAGGGTGTTTAACAATTTACCGCGTAAATTTTATTATGCTAAAAACCTCTTATCAAAATAACATGCTTGAGGTTATAATAGGGTTCAACTATGTCGTGAGAGGATTTGTAGCTATGTCTTTCTCTCGTACCTCATTTAGCAGTTTAATCTTGGCCGTGGCAATTTCCGGGATGAGTCAGGGCTTGATTATACCCTTACTAACCATTCTTTTGGCGAACAGGGGAATTTCTTCACTCGCGAACGGTTTTAATGCCACTGCCCTGTATTTAGGCATCTTACTGGCGTCGCCCTGGATGGACATCCCGCTGCGCCGACTTGGCTATCGCAAGACCTTGCTGATAGGGTTATTACTGGTAACCTTCAGTACACTACTCTTTCCGTTGTTTCGCTCGTACAGTATATGGTTCGGACTCAGATTTATTCTGGGTATTGGCGATGTTTGGCTCAATTATGCCAGTCAAATGTGGGTAACTGCCATTTCACCGCCGAATCGACGGGGGAGAAACTTGTCAATATATGGGCTTGCCTATGGCTTGGGTTTTAGCATCGGCCCCCAAGGAATTTTATTGCTGCCTTGGGGTGTATTTGCACCTTTCTTGGCTATTAGTGTAATTTACGTTGTCGCGTTTATCCTGATTGGCAGGCTGCCCAATTCTTACCCGGAGTCGTTCACACCATCGGCACAACAGGAAAACCGCTATATTTCAGTGATGCGCCTGGCCTGGATTGCGTTACTGCCGGCTTTCTTATATGGGTTCATGGAAGCAACATTGAACAATAGTTTCCCAATCTACATCTTGCGGCTAGGACTTGCCAAGGATTGGATTCCTTTGCTGCTATTTACGTTTACAGCAGGTTCCTTGGTGTTGCAGCTTCCTTTAGGGGTATGGAGCGACAGGATTGGCAGGCAAAAAGTAATGCTAGGTTGCGCCGCAGTAGGTACGCTTATGTTTGCGCTCTTTCCTCTAATCGGCCACTCGTTTTGGTCTATGGCTATTTTATTTGCCGTAGCCGGAGGAGTGGTAGGTTCGTTCTATTCCTTAGGGATGGCCTTTGCCACTGATATTTTGCAGCCTAAGCTGGTGCCGACTTTCGGGATATTAGCAGGTATCTATTATAGCCTTGCCAGCATCTTAGCTCCCGGTGTGAATGGTTTCATCCTAGACCATCTACCACCCGGTCTAATATTTGCGACCTTAGCTTTATTGCTTGCTCTGTTTTGTGGCGCGGGCTTTTTCTTTCGCGCACCGCAACTACAAAGCAGTGCGGACGGGAGTTAAACATGAAATATTATTGGTTGGCTCTGGCAATCTGGAACATAGTAACTCTACTCATCACCGGCTATGACAAGTTAATTGCGGGCAGCAAAAGGCGGCGTATCCCGGAAAAAACGCTGTTGCTTCTAGCGGCATGCCAGGGTGCGTTGGGAGTGTATGCTGCGATGTATCTATTCCATCACAAGACACGCCATCAGAAATTTACGCTCGGCGTACCCGTGCTGGTAGTGGGCAATATTGTGCTTACTTACTTTTTGGTGACGCGGGTGCACTTATAGAATACATAATACATGCGCGTAAACCGTTTACTTTTGGGCCTGATTTTTGTTTTAATGACAATAGAACGTAAAATTGTGTTAACTATGTGGAAGGTCAGGTGGTTTGATGGCAGTCGAAATGAAGTTACCACCGGTGTTAGACATCATTCGCAGTAATATTGTCAAGTATGGCAATCCTTTGGCCTTAAAGGGCGGGGAAGTTGCGGCTTGGGCTAAGAGCCTGAACCTGCCCGCGCAGGGTGAGTTGCTTTTTTATACCGGTGGTGAGTATCAACTTCTTCCCTATATTGATACGTTAGTCAAGACGATGACCAAGGTTGATCAAGCCAGTAAAGGCTTTTCTCTGTTAATGGGCGTGCGCAATGTTTTAGACAAAGCCGGAATTAACGCAGAGAAGATGTACGCATCGGTTTTGGCCAAGGACAAGGAACGTTATAATACGGTCTGTTACAAGGCCGCTGTGATATTACGCCAATTGGGCTATGAGTTGAGTTATTCCGGTGAACATGAACTCTATAGCGGTGCTTTGCTGTACGAACTTGGCTATTGGGACGACCTCAGGGCATATGCACCCAAGGTAGCTAATGTCATAGCTCAAAGCGGCGCAAAGACCATTGTCTGCTTATCACCGCACGCGGCCGAGGTATTTAAGTATGTTTATCCCAAATTGCTCCCGGATTTTGCGTTTGAGATCAAGACCTTTGTGGAACTGGTATGGGAGAAACGCGATTTGCTGCCGCAGGTTGATTATGCCGCTCCGGTCGTTATTCATGATTCCTGTCGCTTAGCCCGGGAACTGGGTATTGACGAGCAATTACGTGACATTTTAACCAGTGTGGGTGTGCAACAGCGAGAAGCGCTGCGTAATCGTAAGTGGACGACTTGCTGCGGTGGCCCGAACAAATTGTTGTTTCCGGAAATTTCGCATGAAGTAGCGGAACGCAGGGTGAACGAACTGACCCATACTGAGGCCGAAACGATTTTGACCTCCTGCCCTTATTGTCTGTCTGCTTTGGAGAACGGGAATGCTGCCAATGCCGGCGTGGAAGATTTAATTGAATTTCTCTACAGGGGGGTTAAGCCGTGAACACTGATTTGCAAAAGGAATTTGCGGATTACACCAAAAATCTGAATGCGGCAGGAAAAGACGAGAGGATTAAGACTGCGTTAACGCGCGCGGTTCACGCCTATCGCAGTACTGTAGATGAAACCTTGCAGCGCTTTCCGCATACCCCGGAATTGGCTGCGGAAGTTAGAGAACTTAAAGCTGAGGCTGTGATAAAGCGCGACGACTTGCTGCGGCAAGCCATGGAGTCCGTAGAACGCAACAAAGGGAAGGCCTTTTATGCGGCAGACAAACAAGCTGCCCTAGCTCTGGCGCGGGAAATCATCGGCAAAGGTAAAGTGGTGGTCAAGGGCAAGAGCATGCTGGGCGAGGAGCTTCACCTGCGTGAGGATTTAGAGGAATACGGTAACGAGGTTTGGGAGACTGACTTGGGGGAATTTATCCTGCAGTTAAAGCATGACCGCCCCATGCATATCCTGTCCCCAGCCATTCACGTGCCGCGTGAACAAGTGGCCGAGATCTTCAGTAAGTTTTTTGGCAAGGAAGTTCCGCCGGATATCGCGCAGGAAGTGGCCGTAGTTAAGGAATTTATGCGTGATAAGTTTTTCCAAGCTGACGTTGGGATAAGCGGCGCTAACGTAGTGGCAGCTGATACCGGCGCCATGGTGATGATTGAGAACGAGGGCAATGTTCGCCTTGCGACTGCCGCTCCGCCTGTGCACATCGTATTTGTTGGGGTCGAAAAAATTGTACCTACGTTCCAGGATGCTATGAAAGTGGCGGAGGTAACTTGGCGCTACGCCCAGTACGGCGTACCGGGCTATGTCAGCATTATAACCGGCCCGAGCAAGACCGGGGATATTGAAAAGGTAACTACTTACGGTGCGCATGGGCCAAAGGAGTTTGTGGTTATTTTTGTCGACAATGGCCGCAGCACCATGGCCACAGAGCCTGAGTTCAGCGCAGCGTTGCATTGCTTGCGCTGCGGCGGTTGTATGTATGAATGCCCGGTGTTTCAGGTCACCGCCGGACATTTTGGCCATACCTATTTGGGAGGTATCGGTACAGTATGGACTGCGTTTGTCGCCGGAGGCATGGAGAAGGCGGCACCGCTAGCCTATACCTGCCTGCGCTGCGGACGGTGTGTGGAGCGTTGCCCGATGCAGATCAATATTCCGGCGATGGTCGGGGAGCTACGCAAGCGTATTGTTAACGGTGAGGGTCTTGGCAAAGAGGAAGTTTCCCAAGAGGAAGCATCTTAAGCTGGTAAAAACTACATTGTTGGCCTTGGGCCTTAGCTGTAGAGCAACGACGTGGAAAATAGTACGAGGAAAAGCGCGCTCAGAGGAAATTGATGCGCGCTTTTTCTCGTACTAGCGTGAAACTAGCTTTGGGTCGCTGGGGTCGAGTTTACTTTCTGCTCCGCTCAACAGACTTCAGCGCCGAGCATACTTATCGGCTCGCTGCCTCACTTTCGCAAACGTAGCCGTAAATTGGGCGCGAGCAGGCGTGCGTAAAAACATGGTGGTAACTTATAAAACTAGTGCTGACAGTTGTCATGGTGCCAGTTGCTTTCGACACAACAGGTTTCATTGGCATGGTGGTGGTTTCTGCTTTCCAGCTGCAAGGTGACATGCCCAATGCCGAACCTCTCACTTAACGTGGCTTCGATCGATTCAACCATGGCCTGTGACTCGTTAATGCACATGTCGCCATCTACGACCAGATGGCCGCTTAAGGCATGGCGGTTAGAGGTGAGGCTCCAAATGTGCAGGTCGTGCAGGTTTATTACCTCCGGAATAGAGTTGAGAAACTCTTCTACATCCGTAAACAGGATGCCGGAGGGAGTGCCTTCCATGAGGACGACGTAGGTTTCTTTGACAATGCGCCACGCACCTATCGCTACGAGCAGGGCAATCAGAATACTCATAATCGGGTCGGCAATGTACCAATGCGCAAAGTACATGACGAGGCCGGCGATGATAACACCGGCAGAGGCGGCGGCATCGCCAAAAACGTGCAGCATCGCGCTTTTGATGTTGATGTTGTCTGACTGATCCCGCATACCCAGCCCAATGTAGAGGTTAACCAAGATGCCGATGGTGGCGGTGACAAACAAGATTAAGCCTTGAACCGGCTCCGGGTGTAAAATGCGCCGGTATGCTTCGCCGCCAATAAAAAAGGCGATACCAACCAAGGTTAAAGCGTTAAACAGGGCTGCTAAAATGGTAATGCGGTGATACCCGTAGGTCATCATGGGTGACGGAGATTTAGTCGCGACGCGAATCGCCCACCAGGCAACTACCAGCGAAATGACATCTGTCAGCATATGTCCGGCATCGCTGAGCAGGGCCAAGCTGTTGGCCCACAAGCCGCCAAACAGTTCGACGCCTAAAATCAACAGGGCCAAGAAAATGGCCTGTCGCAGTTTTGTTTGGGCTACATGGGCATGCCCCACGTGGGAGTGATGGTGGGAATGGGTGTGATCGGTATGATTGTGATCGTTATGATGATGGTCGGCATGATGGTGATCGGAATGAGTGTGCTCCATGCATAACCTCCGGTAAAAGCATTTGCAGTCACCCCGGGGTGGCTACAGAAAGGTGAGCAGTAATTAAACCAAATGTACGGTTTGACAGGGTATAATAGAGAGTAGCAAAGTGAATGAAGGTGGACAATGAAATTGTTGGTTGATGCGGACGCCTGTCCCAAAGCGTGTCTGCAAATTTGCCTAAGGTTAGGACATGCCTTCGGCTGTCCGGTTTGGACTGTCGCCAGTTTTAATCACAATATTGAGTCTGACCATCATATCGTGGTCGGAAATTCTTCCCAGGAGGCCGATATCAAGCTGATGAATTTGGCTGAAGCGGGTGACATTGTAGTGACGCAAGACTGGGGTCTGGCCGCTATGCTCCTGGGCAAAGGCGCCAGGTGCTTAAATCCGACCGGGCGCGAGTACAAGCCGGACACTATCGAATTTTTGCTGGAGGAGCGGGAAGTCAAGGCCAAACTCCGGCGAACCGGCGGGCGAACCAAGGGACCCAAGCCCAGGGTGCCAGCAGATGATCAACGTTTTGCCGCGGCCCTCTCACACTTGTTCAGTTAAAAAACAAAACTCGCATCCCAGCGTAAGCTCAGCCTACAGATGGTGCGAGATTGTTTGTTGTTGACTGCAACATTGGTTGTAAACAGCCTGCCTGCACGCTCGCCAACTCGTGCAAGTTCGCGAGCGTGCAGTCCACTGCAGGTGTTTTTCCGTGCAACGCAATTAACGTTACCCGATGTCAGCTCAATATAATAGTAAAATAAAATCTATGTAGCGTCAACCAGCAAAAAAAAACAACCCGGCAATTTTATTCTTCAGTTTTATTGCCAGGCGGAGTGGGACGGGGGAAGGTACGGCGGCGTTGACCCGGTACGCCTGGAGCGATCTCGCCGGGGCGGCCATATTTGGCATAAAGTAATTCCAATTCTTCCTTCGATAGGCTTGAGGTGACTAATGAGTCACTAGATCCTGCTTTGCTCATCCGATACCCTCCTTAAGTGGCTTAACCTTTTTATTGTACCCCGAACCAGCCAATTAATACAGGGTGTTTGAGTATTCACGGACACAAATATTTGCTAAAATGAATGAAGACTGGAGAAAATAAGGGGGCCTAACGTTGGAACAAATCGCTCATTTGAACCCTAAACAGCAGGAAGCTGCATTACATACGTCAGGACCGCTTTTGATTTTAGCCGGGGCGGGCAGTGGTAAAACCCGAGTGCTCACCTACCGCATTTCTCACTTGGTTGAGCAAGGCGTAGCTCCGTATCAAATTCTGGCTATTACGTTTACCAATAAAGCCGCCGGAGAGATGAAGGAAAGAGTGGCGCAGCTCGTAGGCGATGCCGCGCGCGAAATGTGGGTGGCTACCTTTCATTCCGTCTGTGTGCGCATCTTGCGGCGGGAAATAGAAGC
This sequence comes from Bacillota bacterium, assembly GCA_021783135.1. GTDB lineage: Bacteria > Bacillota > Desulfitobacteriia > Desulfitobacteriales > JAJXUE01 > JAJXUE01. The sequence continues at coordinate 45,119 of JAJXUE010000007.1, forward strand.
CATACCGGGCTATAACCGCAATTTCGTCATCTATGATAGCGGGGACACCAACACCTTAGTCAAACAATGTCTCAAAGAAGCTAATCTTGACGATAAGAAATTTCCGGTCCGCAATGTCGGGTCCGTGATTAGTGACGCCAAAAATAAACTACAGGGCCCGGAACAGTTTGCTGCCCTGGCTGGAGATTATTTTCAACAAAAGTGTGCCGAGGTCTATAAGCTCTACCAGCAAAAGTTGCAAGCTAACAACGCCTTGGATTTTGATGACTTAATTATGCAAACGGTGCGGCTGTTTGAGCTTGCACCGCATACTTTAGGTTATTATCAATCGCGTTTTCGCTATATTTTGGTGGACGAGTACCAAGACACCAACCATGCCCAGTATAAGCTGGTTAATATGTTAGCTGAGCGCTACCGCAATTTGTGTGTAGTGGGGGATGCCGACCAGTCTATTTACGGCTGGCGCGGCGCTGACATCACTAATATTTTAGAGTTTGAACACGATTACCCTGAAGCAAGGGTAATTAATTTGGAGCAAAACTACCGCTCCACGCAAGCAATCCTTACAGTTGCCAACAAAGTCATCGAGAATAACCCTGGGCGCAAAGCGAAAAATCTCTGGACCGAAAACAGCGCCGGGCACCCTGTCGTTTACTACACTGCCAACGATGAATATGACGAAGGACGTTTTATCGCCGATCGCATTGGGTTATTGCGGCGTAAAGAAAACCGCAACTATCGTGATTTTGCGGTATTATATCGTACCAATGCCCAGTCCCGTGCCCTTGAGGATGTGTTTATGCGTGCAGGCATACCCTATCGCATGTTCGGCGGGCAGAAGTTCTATGAGCGTAAAGAAATTAAGGATATTTTAGCCTACTTGCGGGTTATCCTTAATCCGTCGGACAGTATCAGTTTAGGTCGAATTATCAATGTACCCAAGCGAGCGATTGGTGATACTTCGTTTAGCAGGGCAGCGGAATATGCCAACGAGCAAGGTATGAGCGTGTTCGAGGTGCTGACAGATCCTTACCGGGTTACCGGTCTGGGTGCCAGGGCGGCCAAGGCCATGCAGGAATTTAATACTCTAATCAGGCACTGGCAGGAGAGCAAGGAACGGTTACATGTTACGAGTTTAGTGGAAGAGGTATTGGCCAAAACGGGTTACTTGGACGAACTGCGCGCCGAAAAAACTCCGGACGCGGAAAGTAGAATTGAGAACTTACAAGAGTTTTTGTCTGTTACTAAGGAGTATGACGCGACAAGTGAAGACAAGAGCCTGGAAGGTTTCTTGGCGGAGGTATCCTTAGTTACCGATTTGGATTCCCTGGATGATGCTGATGATGCCGTGGTCATGATTACGATGCATGGCGCGAAGGGCTTGGAATTTCCGGTCGTTTTTCTGGCCGGAATGGAAGAAACTATCTTTCCGCACAACCGGGCGTCGTTGGACAACTTGGAGCTGGAGGAAGAGCGACGCATCTGCTATGTGGCCATTACACGGGCGCAAAGCAAGCTCTATCTCACTAATGCGTCCCGCCGCATGTTGTTTGGCCGCACCCTCTACAACAACCCTTCGCGCTTTATTGACGAGATTCCGGAGGATTTGATTTCACGCGATGATCCCAGCGACCCGGGTAAGTTAGGCAAAAATGCCGCCCCAATCCGCAAAAAGCCGGCAGAGGACAAAGGGCCTAGTCCCTTGTGGACCAGTTATGGCTCCACCCTGCAACCGCCGAAGCCTGTAAACAGCGGACCGGTTTACCTGCTGGGCGATAAAGTTACCCATGCCAAATTCGGCGATGGAGTAATCGTCAGCGTGAAGGGTGAAGGGTCGGATGCGGAAATTGCCGTAGCCTTTAGTGGCGCCGGTATTCGCAAGCTCATCGCCCAATATGCCAATTTGAAAAAAATTACGACGGAGGGTTAACGCTTGGATAAACCTGTCTATATTATTGGCCATAAGAACCCGGACACGGATTCGATTTGCGCGGCCCTGGCTTATGCTGCCCTCAAACGTGAACTAGGCCACAACGCCATCGCCTGTCGTGCCGGGGAGATAAACCGGGAAACGCAATATGTACTGGATTATTTTAACCAAGCAGCCCCGTTGTTGTTACCGGATTTGCATACCCGGGTCAAGGACTTACTGCATGATAATAACGCTACGATTACACCGGATGTACCGCTGCGGGAAGCTTGGCTCTTGATGCGAGCTCAAGGTTCCAAGGCCTTAGCTGTCGTGGATAAAGCCGGGCACCTGTTAGGACTGGTTACCGGGGGTGACTTGGCTGATAAGTATCTAGTCGATTTAGGGGAACAGGACTTAGATGATTTACACGTCACGGTTGCCAATGTATTGACCACGCTCTCCGGCTGTTTGATAGTCGGCGCGCCCCAAGCTGAGTTAAAAGGTAAGGTTGTCATCGGCGCCATGCAATCCAAAACCTTGGAACAGTTTTTGGCTCCGAATTGTGTGGTGATTGTGGGTGATCGGGAAGACGGTCAGCTTGCCGCGCTTGAGGCAGGCGCATCTTGTCTGATTATTACCGGCGGTATGGAAGTTAGCAGTAAAGTGGATGCCCTGGCTAAGGCGCGAGGCACGATTGTGGTCAGTGTACCTATGGACACCTTCGCTGCGGCACGCTTGATTTTAACCAGTATTCCGGTGGGCAGTATGATGCGTACCACTAATTTGGTCGTATTTCAGGAGGATGATTTACTCGACGAGGTACGCAAGGTGATGCTGGAAACTCGCTTTCGTAATTACCCGGTGGTCGATGAACAAAACCGGGTGGTGGGAGGCATAGCGAGATATAACCTGCTGGCCGAGAGTAAGCACAAAGTAATCTTGGTGGACCATAATGAGTTTGGTCAGGCGATTGAAGGCATTGATGAAGCGCAAATCCTCGAGGTGGTTGATCACCACCGCGTCGGTGGCATTCAAACCGGTGAGCCGATTTTATTCCGCAATGAGCCTCTTGGTTCGACTTGTACCTTAATTGCGAAAGCCTATTTTGAACACGACCTAACGCCAACGGCATCAATAGCAGGAATTATGTGCGCGGCGATTTTATCGGACACGGCCATATTCAAATCCCCGACCAGCACCCAGACGGACCGTGCTATCGCCCAACGCCTGGCGGAGCTGGCCGGGATTGACCCGGTGCCCTTTGGTACCGCGATGTTTCAGGCTACCTCTTCCTTAAGCGGGCGCACCCCGGCGGAAATTCTGTTGGCGGATTATAAAGAATTTGCCGTGGGTGAGTTGCGCATGGGCGTGGGCCAAATTAACATCATGGGTGCCGATGAGGTAGCGAAGCTAAAACCCGAGCTGTTGCAGGAGATGGAGCAGCAGCGCCGCAAAGAAGGGGTGGACAGCGTTTTGTTGATGGTCACTGACCTTTTAAGCGAAGCTACCAATCTGTTGATTGCTGCGCCCGAACCCGCTGAGTTTGCTAAAGTATTTAAGGTAGAGGTAATCGATAATGCCGCATATTTGCCAGGCGTCCTTTCGCGCAAAAAGCAAATCGTACCGCCGTTGGTCAAGTATTTTAGCGCGTAAATCGGCCACAAACAGCGACTCTCGGCTCGCTCAGACCAGCGGTCTAAGGGCGTAGCTAAGTAATTTTAGCGGGTTACGGCGACTGTTAAGGAGGTTTTGCGCTACGTTGGTGCGCAAAAAACTGACGAGCAGGTCCAGCCGGCTGTTATTGAGCTTTTCCATGGCGCGGCGCAGGACCAGTGAATTGGCATAGCTGCGGTGCAGGGGCTTGGTTAACTCACTATAATTGCCCATGCCGCATAAATCCTGGGCGGCGTAAACGCCAGTCAAAATAGAGGTAAACTGGCCGAAGCCGAAGGCCGGCATGACGGAGCCAAAACAGTTGCCGACAAAAAACGTATTGCCGATACGCGGATAAGCACAGGTGCCGATGATATAACGCGATACGCTAAAGCGGTCGCTGACTTTTACGTCCTGCCCGATATTTTCGCTGGCCCGAGCCAAGAACTTTTCCCATAAGGCGTCTTGGGCTTGTGACTGATTGTGCGGATAATCCGGATAAGCCAACGTAAGGTTGGCCTCATGCTCGGAATAGGGAATGAGAAACCCGTACCCTTGGGGAGCCAGGTCGTTATCCAGCCAGATGCTAACGCTGTTACGGGTAAACTTGCCCTCTAGCGTAGCGCCGGTCAGACTGACCGTGAGATCACTGTGAAAAGTTTGCAGCTTAGCGGTATAGGCTGCATCACCTGTAGCCAGGACGACGTAGTTGAAATCTTGCAGGAGGCGTTCATAGCTAAAGTCGGAATTAAAGACGATTCTACTTTTAACCTGCCGCACCAGTTGGCTTTCAAACGAGTCATAGTCACGCCCTCTCAGGTTGGTAAAACCGAGGTTGCCGCTAACCACAGCGCTGTGGTGCGGGGCAAAAAATTTAAGCTGTGTAATGTTGCTGATCGGAGTGAGAAAGATGCTGTGCTTATCGGCCAGATAGGCAATACTATCTTGGACAGGCCGCTCTTGCAGTGGCAGTAAGGCTTCGGCATTAATAAACCTGTCGCCGACCTGGCTGCGCTTTTCAAATATGACCGGGGCGATACCCTGTTGTTCTAAAGTGATAGCACAGGCAAGACCGGATAGGCCTGCTCCCATAATCGCTATTTTCATCTGCCGCTCCTAAATCCTTTTAATTAGTATGAACGAAATCGCCGGAACCATGCATTGAGCAGTTTATGGCAATAATAGATATAGCTTAGTATTATGGACGAATTACGGCTGCGCGCCGCCCTTTGAGAGGGGAGAGTTGTACTTGAGTCAGGAGGATGCCACAAAGCGCTGCACTGAACTGCGCCGCGCCATCGAGGCGCATAATTACAACTACTATGTTCTGGATGAGCCCAATATTTCTGACGCTAAATACGATCAATTAATGCGGGAATTGCAGCAATTAGAGGCAGAATACCCGCAATTGCTAACAGCGGATTCTCCGACCCAAAGAGTGGGGGGGATGCCGTTAAAGGAATTCGGTACCGTGCACCACACCGTACCTTTACTCAGCTTGGGTAATGCCTTTGACGCCGCAGATTTGCGCGACTTTGACCGGCGGGTGCGCGAGGTTGTCGGTGCGGTCGAGTATGTTGTAGAGTTGAAAATTGACGGGCTAACTGTAGCTCTTACCTATATAGATGGTGTTTTCACCCAAGCTGCGACCCGGGGCGACGGGGTAACCGGGGAGGACATCACGCAAAATATGAAAACCGTGCACAGCATGCCGCTGCGCTTAAAACACGCACTACCCAGATTAGAAGTGCGCGGTGAGGCATACATGCCCAAGCACTCGTTTGTGAAGTTAAACCAAGAGCGCGAGGAAAACGGGGAAGCGACCTTTGCTAATCCGCGCAATGCTGCTGCCGGGTCCTTGCGTCAGCTCGATCCTAAAGTTACGGCGCAGCGCAGTTTGAAGCTTTTTACGTATAACATTATCTCTCAAGCAGGCGCAAGCGTGGCTAGCCAGAGCGAAGCGCTGCGCTTTTTGGCGGAGCAGGGTTTTACGGTTAATGACCAGTTCAAGGTTTTTAACGACATTGAACTGGTCATCGCGGAGTGCCTGGCTTGGGTAGATAAAAGACATGAGCTGCCGTTTGAGATTGACGGCATGGTTATTAAAGTCAACAAGGTACGTGATCAAGAGGAATTAGGGGAAACGGCCAAAAGCCCGCGCTGGGCTATCGCCTTTAAATTTCCGGCGCAACAGGAAGAAACACAGATTGAAGATATTTTTGTGCGGGTGGGACGGACCGGGGTGCTGACCCCGACAGCGGTATTAACACCGGTGAAGGTGGCAGGCTCAACCGTAAGTCGGGCAACCTTGCACAATAGCGATATTATTCGCGAAAAGGATATCCGCATCGGGGATTACGTCCTAATCCAAAAGGCGGGGGATGTCATTCCTGAAGTGGTCGAGGTGGTCTTGGCGAAGCGTACCGGCGCGGAAAAAATGTTTGTGATGCCCACAACCTGTCCGGAGTGTCATGCGGCAGTAGTCCGCTTAGACAACGAGGCCGCGCACCGCTGTACCGGAGTATTTTGCCCGGCCAAACAGCGCGAAGGAATTATCCACTTTGTCTCGCGTGATGCGATGAATATTGACGGCTTGGGTCCGGCGGTGGTCAATCAGTTGCTGGAGTCCGGCCTGATTACCACAGCTGCCGATCTATATACGCTGAAGGTTGCCGACTTAGTCGGGCTGGAGCGCATGGGTCAAAAATCCGCGGAGAATTTGGTGGCGGCGATAAGTGCCAGTAAACAGCGCGGATTGGCTCCGTTGATTTTTGCCTTAGGGATTCGCCATGTGGGAGCGAGAGCAGGCAAGCTTTTGGCAGATCATTTTAAAGCGATGGAGGCTTTGCGTGAGGCGGATGAAACGGCACTGCTGGCTATAGGGGAAGTAGGCCCGGCCATGGCGCAGAGCATCGTTGCCTACTTTGCCCAGCCGGCAAGCCGGGAGTTTATCGCCAAGTTGAGTGCGGCCGGGGTGAAGCTGACGCAGGAAAGCAAGCTCCAGTCGCAAGCCTTAGCCGGTATGACTATCGTGATTACGGGCACACTCGAACGCTTCGGGCGCAAGGAAATTGAAGCTATGGTTGAGGCCCACGGCGGCAAGCCCTCCGGCAGCGTCAGCAAGAAGACCAACTACGTGCTAGCGGGTGAAAATGCCGGCAGTAAGCTGGACAAGGCGCGCGCCCTGGGCGTACCGATTATCTCCGAAGCAGAATTTTTGGCAATGCTGGAGTAAAAACGGGCACGACGTGCCACCGTTACTGCCGACATCGCTTGCCGAAAAGGGCTTATTTTGGTATATTGGACATATGTATGACTCGACAGGGATGGTGAAATTATGAAGATTTCCAAGGAACAAGTAGAACACGTGGCGATGCTCGCCCGTTTGGAATTGACCGAAGCTGAGCAGGAGATTTATACGGAACAGCTCAACTCCATTCTCGACTACGCGGCCCTGTTGGACAAGCTGGACACCCAAGGGGTAGAACCAATGGCACATGCTTTGCCGCTGAAGAATGTATTTCGAGATGATGTGGTGCAACCCTCCATCAGCCAAGCGCGAGCCTTAGCTAATGCACCTGATGCCGAAGAGGGCTTTTTTAAGGTCCCGAAGATTGTCTAGGAGGAAGAATTGATGACGCTTACGGAGCTCACGGCCCACGAACTGCATGATCGGTTAAGCCGCAAGGAAACCAGCGCAGTGGAGATTGCACGGGCCTTCACCCAGAGAATTGAAGCTGTAGAAGATAGTGTCCAGGCCTATAACCTATTAACAGGCGAGCGGGCCATGGCACAAGCAGAAGCCATCGACGCCAAGCTTGCGCGCGGTGAGTCGATCGGGGCGTTGGCGGGGATACCGATGGCCCTGAAGGATAACATGTGCACGGAGGGAATCCCCACGACATGCTCCTCCAAAATGTTGCAAAACTTTGTACCGCCCTATAATGCCACCGTTGTGGAACGCTTGGCAGAAGCGGGTTCTGTAGTGTTAGGCAAATTAAACATGGATGAATTTGCGATGGGTTCGTCGACGGAAAACTCAGCCTTTAAGCAAACCTGCAATCCGTGGGATTTAGCTCGCGTGCCGGGCGGCTCGTCCGGCGGCGCAGTAGCGTCAGTGGCTGCGGATGAAGCAGTGTTTTCGTTAGGCTCAGATACCGGTGGCTCGATTCGTCAACCGGCAGCTTTTTGCGGGGTAGTCGGACTGAAACCCACCTATGGTTATGTGTCGCGCTATGGCTTGATTGCATTTGCCTCTTCTTTGGACCAAATCGGTCCGATTACCAAAGATGTAACTGATTGTGCGCTGGTTATGAACACTATCGCGGGTCACGACCCGAAGGACTCCACTTCGGCGCCGGTAGACACCCCCGACTTTACTAAATACCTGGTGAATGACATCAAGGGTTTGCGCGTAGGTATCCCGCAAGAATACTTTGGCTCAGGCCTTGAACCGGAAGTTGCGGCGGTAATTAAAGCTGCCATTGCCAAGCTGGAGGAACTTGGTGCGATTGTGGACGAGTGTTCCATGCCGCATACTGAATATGCGATGCCAACTTATTACTTAATTGCCCCGGCGGAGTGCAGCTCGAACTTAGCCCGTTATGACGGGGTGAGTTACGGCTATCGCACCGAGGGAGCCACAGATATCATCAATATGTTTAAAAAGACCCGCTCGGAAGGCTTTGGTCCGGAAGTAAAGCGGCGGATTATGTTAGGTACTTATGCTCTAAGCTCCGGCTATTATGATGCGTATTACCTGAAAGCACTGAAAGTCAGAACCTTGATCAAACAGGACTTTGACCGCGCCTTTGCCAAGTTTGATGTCTTGCTTTCGCCCACAGCGCCCACTGCGGCGTTCAAATTTGGCGAAAAATCGGCGAACCCGTTGGCTATGTATATGTCGGATATCTGCACCGTGCCCGCGAATCTGGCCGGAATTCCGGCAATTTCCGTACCGTGCGGCTTTGCGAACGGCTTACCTGTAGGTATGCACTTAATGGGTAAGGCGTTTGATGAAGGAACCCTGCTGCGGGCGTCCTATACCTTCGAACAAAACACCGAACATCATAAAGCTAAACCCAAGCTGGGGGTGAGTTAGATGCTTGACGATTTTGAAATGGTTGCGGGTGTGGAGGTTCACACCGAATTATGGACTAAAACCAAGATTTTCTGCGGGTGTACGACTGAGTTTGGCGGGGAACAAAACACACATGTTTGCCCTGTATGCCTAGGTCTGCCAGGTGTCTTGCCGGTGTTAAACCGTCAGGTCGTGGAATATGCCATTAAGACCGGTCTGGCCTTAAACAGCGAAATTGCTGAGTTTAGCAAATTTGATCGCAAGAACTACTACTATCCGGATTTGCCGAAAAACTTTCAGACTTCGCAGTATGACCTGCCCATCTGTATCGGGGGTCATGTAGAAATCGAAGTTGACGGAGTAAAGAAAAAAGTCGGCATCACCCGCGCTCATATGGAGGAAGATGCCGGCAAACTGGTCCACAGCGGCGCGACCATTTCCACCTCGGATACTTCCTTTGTGGACTATAACCGCACCGGAGTGCCCTTGCTGGAGATTGTATCGGAACCGGATTTGCGTTCCATCGATGAAACGGTGGCTTATTTAGAAAAACTGGTGCAGATCCTTGAGTATATCGAAGTGTCCGACTGTAAAATGGAACAAGGCTCAGTGCGCTTTGACATCAATGTTTCCTTGCGTCCGATTGGCAGCGATAAGTTGGGTACTAGGACTGAAACCAAAAACTTAAATTCCTTTAGCTCAGTGCGCCGGTGTCTTGAATATGAGATCGAACGGCAAGCTGAGGTGCTGCGTGAAGGCGGCAAAGTCAGCCAAGAAACCAGAACGTGGGATGAGGCCAAAGGAATTACACTTTCCCTGCGTTCCAAGGAAGAAGCGCACGATTACCGCTATTTCCCAGAGCCGGATTTGGTACCGATGCTGATTGACCGGGAATGGGTGGAAAGAGTGCGGCAGACCCTGCCGGAACTACCGGACGCGCGTAGGCTAAGGCTTATGGGGCTGGGTTTATCCGACTACGATGCCGGGGTTATTATTAACTCTAAGGCCCTGGCGGAATTTTTCGATGCGGCTTTGGCGCAGTTCAATGATGCCAAAACTCTGGTTAATTGGGTGACGGGGGACTTCCTAGGCACCTTGAAGGCAAAGGGACTGCCAGTACAACTCTCCCCGGTAAACCCGGAAGGCTTGGCCGAGCTGCTAAACTTGGTAGCCAAAGGTACGATTAACGGCAAGATTGCGAAAAGTGTGTTGGAGGAAATGTTTGCCACCGGTAAAGGCGCGGCGCAAATTGTGCAAGATAAAGGACTGGTCCAAATCAGCGATGAAGGCGCAATCGCAGCCATTGTGACCCAAGTCATTGAGGCTAATCCCCAGTCTGTGGCCGACTTTAAAGCCGGCAAAGAAAGAGCCATCGGCTTTTTGGTCGGGCAGGTCATGAAAGCAAGCAAAGGGAAGGCCAATCCGGGCCTGGTCAATAAACTGTTGCAGGAGCAATTGGCACAGCTTTAAGCTTGTCGGAAGCTGGGGTCGAGTTTACTTTCTACTCCGTTTTGCAAACTACATCGCCTAGCATACTTTTCGGTTCGCTGCCTCACTGCCGCAAACGTAGCCTTAAATTGGGCGCGAGCAGGCGTGCTCTCGTTCGGGCGCTCACCGAGTATGTTAACGGCGCCTCCGTAATGCTTCTCTGCGCAGAAAGTAAACTCACCCTTTAGCTAAGCGGCCCCAGCGGAAGATAGTACGAGGAAAAGCGCACGCAGAGGAAATTGATGCGCGCTTTTCTTGTACACAAAACAGCCTGGACGAATCCCAAACAACAAGCCTTGGCGTTTAGTTGAAGTTTAATTACAAGTATACAGTATTAACTGCAATGCTTGCTTTTACAGAATAAGGGTTTGTGATAAAATTAACTTTACTAATTAAATTCATACTGATAATAGAGGAGGTGGGGGTACGTGTCGAAGCACATAAGTATTGTAGATACAACCCTGCGCGACGGGGAGCAAACTGCAGGGGTAGTGTTTGCGAATCAAGAAAAACTACGTATTGCCAGACTCTTAGATGAAGTCGGCGTTGACCAGATAGAAGCTGGCATCCCTGTAATGGGTGGCGATGAACAACAGGTAATTAAAGATATGGTTAAAATGAAGCTGAACGCCAGTATTATGGGCTGGAACAGAGCCGTAATAGCGGACATTCAAGCTTCGATTAACTGTGGTGTCGACGCCGTAGCTATCTCAATTTCAACCTCAGATATCCATATTCAACATAAATTAAAGACAACCCGCGAAGATGTGCTGGAACGGATGATTAAAGCGACTGAATTCGCCAAAAAAGAGGGCTTGTACGTCTCAACCAATGCGGAGGATGCTTCGCGTTCGGACATGGACTTTTTGGTGCAGTTTGCGACCGAAGCGAAAAAAGCCGGTGCTAACCGGATTCGTTACTGTGATACGGTAGGTATCCTCGATCCCTTTGTGACGTTTGAGCGGATTCAAACGTTGATTAGCCGAGCCGGGATTGAGGTGGAGATGCATACCCATAATGATTTTGGCATGGCTACCGCTAATGCTTTTGCCGGAGTTAAAGCAGGTGCCACTCATGTGGGCGTTACCGTTAACGGCCTAGGTGAACGGGCGGGCAACGCGGCCTTAGAGGAAGTGGTAATGGCCTTAAAGCATCTCGCGGATAATGACTTGAACTTTAAGACGCCGCGTTTCCGCGAGCTTTCCGAATATGTCTCAATGGCTTCCGGTCGGGTTCTGCCGGCTTGGAAGGCAATTGTCGGGACCAATATGTTTGCGCATGAATCCGGCATCCATGCCGATGGGGTACAGAAAAACCCGTTAACCTATGAAGTATTCTCCCCGGAGGACGTGGGGCTGCAGCGGCAGATCGTTATCGGTAAGCACTCAGGTACAGCTTCTATCGTAGCAAAATTCAATGATTACGGGCGGGTAATTACCGAGCAAGAGGCCGCAGACCTCCTAGTGCGAGTGAGGACACTTGCGGTAGAGCTGAAACGCTCGCTGTTTGATAAAGAATTGATATATCTCTATGAGGAACTGGCAAAATAGTTACCGATAGAGGGTGGGAAAACCACCCTCTTTGTATGGAAGTGGAGGAATAAAATAAATGTCGGTCAGAGTAACCTTAGTTCCCGGAGATGGTATTGGCCCGGAAGTGGCTGGTGCCGCACGGGAAGTAATTGACGCCTCGGGAGCGGCTATCGAATGGGAGACAGTTGAAGCCGGGGAGCATATGATTCCGGATTACGGTACCCCGTTGCCGGATTATGTTTTGAATTCAATTCGTAAAAATAAGGTGGCCTTGAAAGGGCCGATTACCACCCCGATCGGCAAGGGCTTTCGCAGTGTGAACGTTACCTTGCGTCAGGCTTTGAACCTCTATGCCAATGTGCGACCGCTCGCCAACTTCCCCAATGTGCCTTCGCGCTATGCGGGAATTGATATGGTCATCGTGCGCGAAAATACGGAAGATCTCTATGCCGGCGTAGAACATATGGTAGGTCCGGATGCGGCAGAAAGCATTAAAATTATTACGCGCGCCGCGTCCACCCGTATTGCCCGCTATGCATTTGAATTAGCGCGCCAAGAAGGACGCAGCAAAGTAACCGCAGTGCACAAGGCGAATATCATGAAGCTTTCCGACGGCTTGTTTCTCGATGCTGTGCGAACCGTGGCGCGGGACTTTGCGGAAATTGAACTGGAAGAAGTAATCGTGGACGCCATGTGCATGAACTTGGTGCAGTTTCCGGAGCGATATCAAGTCCTCGTACTGCCAAATTTGTATGGGGATATCGTGTCTGACCTGGGCGCAGGCCTAGTAGGCGGACTTGGGGTAGCACCAGGGGCCAACATTGGGGAAGACGGTGCGGTATTTGAAGCAGTACATGGTTCGGCGCCGCAAATTGCGGGCAAGAATCTGGCCAATCCCTTAGCCATGATTCTATCCGGGGTTAATATGCTGAAATATCTAGGCGAACAAGGCGCGGCCGAGAAGATTACCAAGGCAATTATTGTAGCTTTAAGCGATAAGGCCAATCTAACGCCGGATTTAGGTGGCAGCAACGGCACGCAAGAAATGGCTAGAGCCATAGTGCGCGCCATGCGAAGCTAGGTAAAACGTTGAGAAATTTAAACTGGGTCGCAAGTCTAACTAAAAAGGGCCTAGCAAAAAAAGTCTAATTGGGAAAAAATTTAACTGCTAAATTGAAACCTCGTACCGCAGCACTATGTGGTTACGAGGTTTTTTGGCACAAGCCGCAAGTTCAAATCCACCTGGCTGGAGAAAAGGCGCAAGCATTATGGGGAAATAAGAAACGCACGCTTTGTTTTCTATAAAAGTTCTCGCAAGATTTGAGCAGGGAAAGGCTTTTGCGGGTTTAAGTAGGGAGTTAATTAATGGTAGAATAGAAGACATGATGTAGGAAATGCTACTAGGTAGATTTGGAGGGATGTTTATGATCAAAGCGGTAACGTTTGATTTTTGGAGTACACTATTTGACGATATAGGAGATGTAGGGCATCGGCGGCAGGAGTGGCGGGTTGCCACAATGCAGCAAGCACTGGCTAAAGGTGGCTGGCAAGGCGAACTGGAGCAAGTAATCGCCGCAGTGGGTGAAGCGGAAGGCCAGTGTACAACGATCCGACATTTAGGCGGGGTCGACTTTACCCCAGAGGAACAGTTGACAGCTATTTTGAATATGCTGGAGTTTAATCCGAGTCCTGTTGTACGCGACGAAGTTTTTGAAGCGTACACTACCGCTGTTGATCACTTTCCGCCGGACCCATTGCCCGGTGCAATCAGTGTAGTTAAAGAAATAAGCCGTGAATTGCCAATTGCCTTAATATCCAATACCGGAATTACACCTGGCAGTGTACTACGCCGAGTTTTAGCCAAAGCAGGCATCTTAGAATGCTTTAAAGTCCTGACTTTTTCCAATGAGGTCAATATGGTTAAGCCCAACCCCGGCATATTTTTGCACACGGCCCACCAGCTAGGCGTGGATATAAGTGAAACTCTGCATGTGGGTGATAATTTTCGGGCGGACGTTTTGGGTGCGGTCGGAGTCGGCGCCAAGGGAGTTTGGCTAAATCCCCAAGGCGGCTCAGCGCCGGAGGCGTATGCTGTGATTAAAGCAATGGCCGAATTGCGCGACGTAGTGTTACGAGGGTAAGAGGATGGAGCAAGCGGAGCGGCAAGTCAGAGCACCCTGGAGCGCACGCCAGGCGTTAGCGGTTTTGGTGGCAATAAACCTTCTAGAGCTAGGGCTAAGCCGCGCACTGAATTTAGCAACCACCGGTGTATGGCAGCTATTGCTGTGGACCAGCCTGGACGCAGCACTTAACATTGGCTTGATTTTGCTGTTTATGCGGTGGCGCCATCAGAAGGGGAGCGTGGCACTGGGCCTAACCGGCCGACGTTGGCTGCACGCCGTAATTTTTGGGCTAGGCGCAGGCTTAGTTGCAGCGGCAGTCGCTTTGCTAGTGGGGGACTTGCTGGTGGAATTGACAGGACATGCGCCTGAATGGCAACCGGTACAAGAGTTGTTGACGCGGCCGAGTAGCTTATTGCAAACCGTGGCGTTAATTGGCGCTGCTTCTGTATTGGTGCCGCTTAAAGAGGAAATTATGTTTCGAGGTTTCTTGTACCCGGCTTTACGTGACCGAATGGGTATAGTCGGGGGAATTTTGGTAACCTCGCTTTTGTTTGCCCTGGTACATGGCGATTTAATGCGCGCGCTGCCACTGTTTATTGGTGGCGTAATTTTAAATGTAGCATATCAAAAGACCGGGTCACTTTATGCGGCGATAGTCGGGCATGGGGTGTGGAATTTACTGATGAGTATCTTGGCATATACGTGGAGGTAGAAATTTGGCTAGCGTAAAAGTTACGATTACAGGCTTGGGGCACGAAGGAGAAGGGGTTGGCCGTGTAGACGGCAAAGCCACCTTTGTTGCAGGAGCCCTACCTGGTGAAACCGTACTGACAGAAATCAGACAGCAAAAGAAGAATTTTCAACGCGGCGAGCTACGGGAAGTGCTGGAAGCGGCACCCGAGCGCATAAACCCGCCCTGCCCGGTATTTGGCCGCTGCGGCGGGTGTCAGGTACAGCAGCTGGAATATCAGGCAACCTTAAATTGGAAACGCCAAAAAGTGCAAGACGCGTTAGTTAGGTTGGGCAAGCTTGAGCAAGTGGAAGTTAGTCCGGTACTGGGTATGCCAGAGCCATGGCGCTACCGCAACAAGGTTCAACTACATGTCGGGGAGCGCAGCGGAAGCATCCAGTTGGGGTATTACGGGCATAACACTAACCGCCTGGTGGCCTTTGACGATTGTCTGCTGCTGCCGCAAAGGTTTAATGCTTTAAAGGCTCGGCTGGAGATATTTTTCAGGGAAAATGGGGTTAAACCGCAGCAGGTACAGCAGGTCGTCATACGCAATTCACCTGTTACAGGTGAGCTGATGGTGGGGATTATAGGTGTGTTGCCGCCATTGCCGTGGCAGGAAATTAGGCGCGATTTTCCGGAGCTTAAGTCGTTAGTCGTAGTCGACCCGGTAAGTGGTAAACCAAAGTTGGCGGCCGGACAAGCGGTAATTAATGACGTCATTTATGATAATCAATTTGCAATATCCTTCGCGTCTTTTGTGCAGGTAAATCCGGGGCAAACTAAGGCGTTGTATGCCAAGGTACTGGAGTATGCCAATTTGCAGGGACAAGAAGTGGTATTAGATGCCTATTGTGGGATTGGGACGATTACATTGGCCTTGGCGCAACAGGCCAGGTGGGTAATTGGCGTAGAGGTGGCCCCAGAGGCAATCGCGGACGCCCGGGCCAATGCCACAGCTAATAAGATTCCAAACGTTGAATTCCACGCGGCGACAGCGGAGGAACTCTTGCCCCAGCTAGCGGCGCAAAAGCTCAAAGTAGATGTGGTGGTAGTCGATCCGCCGCGCAAAGGGTGCGAGCGGGAGGTGCTCGACGCGATAGGCAAACTAGGCCCGAAGCGGCTGGTGTATGTATCATGCGACCCGGCGACCTTGGCGCGGGATTTAGGCGTGATGCAGGAGTTGGGGTATGTGACGGTAGGGGTGCAGCCGGTGGATATGTTCCCGTGGACGGCGCACGTTGAAACGATAATTCGGATAAATCGTGCTTAAAGCCGCTGATACCAAGGGTTTCAGGCACTTTGATTTACGACCTAAAAAAAGAAAAGATCACTGATAAAAAATAGATTCTAAGTTAAATTTGATAAAAATGAAGCGGTTTCATTCTAAAAGGATGAAGCCGCTTTATTATTTTCACAGTATTTCCCAGACCTCAAAATGAGAAAAAATAAGGATAGGAGGGTGAAAAACAATGAACCCTGAATGATTTCTTTAATGAGTCTACATAAAAGCACACATCGCTAGGTCTCACAGTTGGCACAGTATCAGATGACCACTTACCAATATATCTTTAGAAAGTAAAGAAGAAAGGAAAATGAAAATGGACAATAATGAATTATAAACCGTATATATTGAAAAGCTCAAGGATATCAACACACTCTGCCAAGCAATAGAACGAACTTGCTAATATGGTTATGACGATATGGCAGAACGCCTAGCAGCCAGCGATGCGGGATATGCAAGAGAGCTGATGGCTGTGGTTGAGCAATTCATTCAGGCACAACAATCACAAACGATGGGAGAATGTAAATGCTGAAAGCTTTGATCGCAGACATGAGTCATAGTTTTCATAAAACGGGAGGACATCGACATGATGAGTCAATGGAAAATCAACGCAATTAAAAAAGACTATCCCCAGGGTACACGAGTAGAGCTTGGGTCCATGGCGGGAGAACAGCAGATGCCGTTAGGTCTTCAAGGTACTGTGGAAATTGTGGACGATATCGGGCAAATCCATGTGAAATGGGATAATGGCAGAAACCTGGTATTAGTGCCGGAGGAAGATTCATTCCGCAAATTACCGGATCAGGAACAGGGGAAGTCTCAACAGATGATCCTATAATTAAAGGAGGGAAAGCAATGGATTACCCATATTTAATTGGCAATGTCTATTCGGAGGAAGTAAGAAGCGAACATTTTTTGAAAGCTACTCCGACAAACATTGCCTCTTTCATTGTAAAAAATTCGCCGCTAGATGTCATTCAAATTACTACCCCGCTGGATACTGCCTTCATATCCACCAGAGCAGGATTTATCGACTATTGCGCCGATCAGGAATTTCTAAGGAATGAGTTGCTTCCCGTGCTGATTCCAATGCAGATGGGCGACACAGAACCCTCAGAAGTAGAGTTGGTTCCTGAAAATGAAATGAATTCGATGGATGAGGAAGGATGGGATTCCCCAGAATTTTAAATTTGCAGGGAACTCTTACTTAAAACAGTATAGTAGTAAAAAGCGGTTGCATTTTCAAAAGATGCAACCGCTTTTTTATTTCTCAAACTCTATTAAGGAAAGGATTGGTACAGGATGATTATTGCCGAACTCAAAAACGGTGTATATCGCGATAACTATAGCATCGACATCACCTTCCCTGTTGATGAGGAAAGCATGATGGAACAGCTCAGTGGGATAAACATCAGCGACAGCAACATAGAAGATTGTCATGTTGCGAAGATAAGCGGAGACATACCTGCTCTTTGCGTACTTGAAAACAACTGCATCAATGTGGATGAGATGAACTATCTCGCGAGACGGATAGACAGCTTTGACTACTATGAGCTTGCCAAGTTTCAAGGAGCTATTGCAAGAGAGGGTATCTGCACCATGAAAGACCTCATCAACCTAACCTTCAACCTTCACAATTATACGGTCGTCACTGATTTCTTGAACCTGAAAAACATCGGAAGTAATCATTACCTTGATAAGAACATCGGATGCCCTGCAAGTGAAATGGAACGGCTCGACTTTGAAACAATGGGCAGAAATCTTTTAAGCAGCGGTGATGGTAAGGTAACACCTTATGGTGTAGTATTTTGCAACAGCCTTCCCATGGAAGAAGTATACAAAGGAAAAATGTTTCCCGATTATGATTACACCAGTGACTATGTATTGAAGCTGGAGATGATGAGAAAGGGTTCCCAATCAACAAGCCCGGAAAAGGTATGGCTATATCTTCCCACATCAAAAGCCTGTATTTTGAAAGCGCTCCTCCATCTCGGCGCAGACACATATAACGACTTGACCTTTCAATGTGTAGACAGCATGAGCTTGTCGGAGAGCTTTATGGATCATCTTTCCCTGATGGACAACATTGGTGAAATCAATGAATTGAGTAAAATCATCCATGAGCTTGATCCGGAGGAAATCAAGAAACTGGAGGGGGTCATAGATTATACCCAAGCGAAAACTGCAGGAGAAATGATCGAGCTGGCAAACAAACTTGACAGCTTCTTTTTTGTTGCAGGCATTTCCAACGTGGAGCAGTACGGCAGACACATGATTATAGAGTCCGGCCATTTTAAATATGACAGCGAGTTGGAAAGCTACGTCGACTTTGAAAAGTACGGTCAGGACCGCCTTAAACATGAGCAGGGGTGCTTCACCTCATACGGATATATCTGCCGTACTGATTCAATGGAAGAAGTCTGTGAACTGTATGAACAGCAGGAAGAAAACACCCAAAGGATGGGAGGGATGTAAATGCTGAAAGTCTTTTTAACAAGAGTAGACAAAGAAAATGGTGTATGGCTCTCGTTGCCCACTACTCCTGCAGACATAGGGGTAGCTTATGCAACACTTGATAATATCAATGGCACTGAGAACCTTGATACACGCCTCACCGGGGTGGAATCTTCTATCCGGAATCTACGACAATACTTAATAGGAAAAAGTACCGATGACCCCAATACCATAAAAGAGCTTGACTTCATCGCTCGGCGTATAGATGGCTTTACTGAAACGGAAGCAGTCCTTTTCTCCGGCGCTCTTGGTATTGAATCCATCAACACACTGACAGACATCATCAACTTGACCTACAGTTTGGAAGGATACGAGTTGTACCCCGATGTCACCACTGCCAATGAGCTTGGGCAATATCTGGTGGAAAGCGGTGAGGTGCAAATCCATGAAAGCGCCCTGCCTTATGTGGATTATGAAAGGGTTGCAACGGAATATGAGGCAAACAACTCCGGTAGCTATACCGCAGCAGGATATGTGGCAAAGACTGGCGGCAGCATGGAGCGCATCTATGATGGGATCACGCTGCCCGATGTGAATGCCGATAAGGATTATATTTTCAATCTCAAGCTCATATCTCAGTACAGCTTTGATAGTCTGGAGGCCCCCTACACCCTCAAGTTGCCAACATCGGATATTGCCTTGCGTCAGGCAAGGGATCAGCTGCGGGTAAAACATTTTGACGAGTGTGAAATTGTGGATTTTGACTGTCCGATCGCAAACCTATCAGACAAGCTTCATATGGATGGGGACATCTATTCTCTCAACAAGCTGGCGCAGAAAATTAAAGACATGCTGCCAAACGAGGGAATGGTCACGAAGCTTCTCGCTGCCCTTGAAGCAGAAATGCCGGAGGATTTGGGCAATACGCTGGATATCGCAGAAGACCTCGATAGGTATGAACTTATCCCTGTCTCTGTTATCAATGCAACGGACTACGCTCATCATGTGCTCTTTGAGTCCGGCAGATATGATATATTCGTTGACGATGAGATTAATAGCTTTGTCGACTACGAGAAATATGGCAATTACAAAATGGTAGAAGATGGTGTAAAGCAGACGGCATTTGGAATGATCCGAAGAATTGATGAGCCGTTCCAAGAACAGGAGCAAGGCTTCACACAAAAGATGGGAGGGATGTAAATGAGTAAAATGTTTTCATTGGTAGCACCAAGAATATAGTATGGAACAGCATTTGCTTTCCAAGATCTTATTTTCTAGGAATGACTTTTCTCTCTCATAGCAAGACCTTTGGCAATCACCGATTGCACTACCGATGAACATCAGCCACCGGCAGGATTTTTAGTCAGACATTCACACCCTGTATTGGCTCCCGTATGCCTCTTAATATCTTCCAATGTTGAACAGCATTGTGCTTCAGCTACATGATATAAGATCTCCTCCTCCTTAACATTTGCACAGTAACAAATTGGAATTGGGGGAGGAACGTTTTTAAACCAAATCTTGTTGACCAATTGGTCTTGACTAATGGTCATCTTACTGTTTTGTGTGTAATAAGCGACTTCACATTCGGGAGTTCTACACAAGAAAAAATGTTCTTCTTCTTCAATTTCAACGCCAGGTTGTACCTGATGTTCAACTGTTTCCTTACGTACTTTCTGCCCTATCCCATTACAAACAGGGCAATCCGGAATTACTTTTGAATTTGCGGATAGTTCAATAATCATGAGCAAACACTTCTTTCACAACAACTTGCGTGTATTTAATTGACCTCCAGTTTTTGTCCTTCGGTTGATAGATCTTTTTGAAAAAGACCGGGAAACTATCCCGGCCCATACAATTAAAATAAATCGTTCTTGGCGTTTACATTTATTGACCTAGTCCGGCTCTTTTTAGTGTTTCATAGTCAATTCCCCTGTTGCTGCAGCAATCCACTAACTTTCCGTTGATAGCAACGGCAGGAACCGATTTAACGCCGTACTGCTCGGCCTTTTCAACGCATTCATTAGTATCACACTTTTTGTTTAAGTCGTATACCTTCACTTCGCAGTTGGGACAAGCTAGAGTCTTTATTTCTTTTACAGCATTCTCACAGATGTAGCAACCAGCCGTAAAAATTTCAATCAGCCTCTTGTTAGCCATTTTCCTCACCTCCTTCCGACAACCTTTCTACAATAGGACAACTATGAACAGGCCCTTGGTCGGGACATCTGCTCGATAAATCTTGTAGAACGCTTTTGATGCTTTGTAGGTCACGTATTTTGGACTCTATCTCCTTTATCTTTTGTGAGGCAAATAGCCGAACTTCCCGACAACCAGAACTTTCGCTCTCAGTTATACTAAGAAGTTTTTTAATTACCGAAAGAGTAAACCCTAAATCTTGAGAGCGTTTTATGAACCTAATTCGCTGAATCACTTCAGGTGGAAAGATTCGGTAACCAGATTTTGTTCGTGGGGGTTCCGATATCAAGCCTAATCTTTCATAATACCTAATCGTCTCGATATTTACGCCAGCGTTTTTAGCTAATTCGCTAATAGTCAGTCCATTCATTTGCTCACCTCACATGTCTAGTATAAAGTCTGTAGTTAGGTACGGTGTCAAGGGTTTATTAGCACCATTTTAACATATCCTTATATGGAGTAAGATAAGCAAGCTGATCATGGGTATCAGAGTTCAAGGCTGCCCTTAAACATGAAGAATGCACAGACCTTGACTGGGCAGCAGACATTTCGCAAAACCTTGGCTGTTATGACTTTTATTTCTCACTGACATCACCGGAGGAATATGGCGTGCGCACATTACAGGCAGCGGATATATGAATTCCCTTGAACCGGTATTATGCTGTTTTGACTTTGAGCAGTACGGAAGGGATCAGATAGCAGCCGGGGGTACAGTGACAACAGAATATGGTATGATTGCCCGCAATGAAAAGGAATTTTACTTCGACTACTATACCCCGCCGTCTACACGCAGCAATTGATATAGTGCCTTTTGGTTTTCAAAAACTGAAAGGCATTTTTTATTTAAATAAATAGGAGGGAAAAAATGCTTAAATTAATTATCAGCAACACCCAAAAAGATGAACATGGGCAGCAGCTTGCGGTGCACGTTGAGCTTCCCGCGGCAGAGGAAACGCTTCAAAAAGCTGTCGGAGAAATCGGATTGAGCGATTTCGACAACGGCGGCTATGAGATCATTGGTCACTCCTTCGGAAAATATGAGGACCTGCAGAACAACATCCCAGGAGGCGCCAACATCAATGAACTCAATCTCCTTGCCCATAAGTTCAAAGGATTTACTGAAGAACAGGCTGAGGATTTCATGTCCCTGCTCACAGACTGCGGGGATATTACGGTCAAAGACCTCATCAACAAGGCGTACTACCTTGAAGACGACTCCTATGAAATATGGCATGGCGTCACGGATTTAGATGAGCTTGGACACCGTTTTGTAGAGGAAAAAGCACCGGATCTGCCGGAGGAAATCTTTGAAAACATTGACTATGAGGATGTAGGCTACCATGTGCAGTCCAATGACCATGGCGAGTTTACTAATGCCGGATATATTCGCAACTCCAATGCGGTAGTGGACGAGGTATACGATGGCACTAACCTCATTGAACTGATTGCCAAAGAACGGGAGAAGCAAAAATCGTTGAAAAGTAAAGACGGATCTTTAAGTAAAGAGGATGTAATGATTAAAGCAACTATCGATGGTCTGACTGCTACTGCTGTAGAAAAAGCTTGTGTTCTTGGAGTGGAAGCAACAGAGGATATCGGTGAACTTCGTAAAACGGTAGCTGAACTGATCCGTTTTTGGAGCCTTGATGAGCGATGGCTTGAACAGTTTGATATGGAGGTTCAAACCGTCATGGAGGGTACGGTGAAGCAGAGCGGCATGCAGATAAACTAAATTCCTTGAAGGAGTGATGAATAAGTTGAAGATACTCAAGAACCGGATATTTTTAAGCGTCCTCTGCATTGTCCTGGCAGGAGCCATTTCTTTTTTGCTCCTGCCGAAGTTTTATGCAGACAAGGGTGCGACAGTGATGGTGCTTCGGGCTGCGGAGGACATCCCGGCAGGCACAAAGATACAGAGTAAATATCTTGCTATGGTGGAGGTGGGAAAATTCGGTTTGCCCGATGCCGTCATCAAAGATAAGGTCTTGGCTGAAGGGAAGATCGCGCAGACTGACATTGCGAAGGGGGACTACGTGTTTACCCAAAAGATCGGTGACTTTGTCGCCGATGAAAAGCTGGACCGTATTGCCAGGGATAATAAACGGCTGGTTACCATCAGTGTGCCAAGCATTGCCGCAGGGCTCTCCTCCCATTTAGAAAGCGGCGACATTGTGACAGTGGCTGTCTTTTCAAATCAAAAAAAAGAGGGGGACGCAAGTCAAAGCACTCCCGCCCAGGTTATCCTCTACCCTGAACTGAAAGGACTGGAGGTTTACAGTGTGGAGAATGCCCGCACACAGAGCACCGCCCAGGTCCGAAAGCAGCAAGCGGAAAATCAGCAGTCTTCCAGCGATCCCATCCCCAAGGCGGTTACCCTGATAGCTACCGAAGCGCAGGCAGCGAAACTCATCGAAGCCGAATACACGGGCAAGCTGCATCTGATCTTTGAAAAAAGGGGGGTAAGCCATGAGCAGTAAAATCATCACTGTTTGGGGCAAGGGCAACAGCGGAAAAACCACTTTTGCGGTCAACTTAGCCTGCGCTTTGGCAAACCGTGACCACCTTGTGGGGCTCATTTCCTCCAACCTGATCTACGGCGACCTGCAGGTGTATTTTGGGCAGAGCATACCACCGGAAAAGGGACTGTTCCGTGCGCTCCATGAAGACAATCCCAATGTGGGTGAGAAGTTTATGGAGGCCGGGGAAAGTAAAAATCTCTTTTTTCTGTCCGTACCCAATCATTACACAGGGCTTTTATGTGACAGCGTATCCCTCCAAAGCGTGGAAAGGCTCATCACCGCATCCACTCTCCTGTTCGACATCTTACTGATTGACGGCTCGGGGGATCTAACCAATCCCATATCCGGAACAGGGCTCTGGCTGGCGGAAAAGGTGTACACCCTGTACAGGCCGTCTGCCTCTGCCCCTATGTGGCATAAAGGAGTAGAGGATTTTGTCCAGGAACTTCATATCGCCGACAAGCAAATCAATGTAATGCAAACACCGAATGGTGAGTTCGATGACAAAACCTTTAAGAGTCTTATAGAGCTTTCCTTTAAATATGAACTTCCCTTTGTAAAGCAAGCAGGTGAGCTTGAAAACGCCGGTACTCCGGTGTTTTTT
Source organism: Bacillota bacterium (assembly GCA_021783135.1). Classification (GTDB taxonomy): domain Bacteria; phylum Bacillota; class Desulfitobacteriia; order Desulfitobacteriales; family JAJXUE01; genus JAJXUE01. Next base: position 68,698 of record JAJXUE010000007.1, read on the forward strand.
TATGAGGATCGAGGGTGCAGACAGTACAGAAGAGTCCTGGAAAAAATCTCAGATGAACTATGCGGAGGAAAGGACCAATGAACAAGGGATTTTCAGTCAATGAACTGATCTACAAGGCCAACAAGCAGGGCTCCGACAGCGGGGAGAACAGCCTGGAAGCCCAGGACTACGGCGACATTCTGGATAAATTGCAGCGGATTATCTCTAAAAACCACTCCACCGAATTGGCACAGGTGCTGTATTCGGAAGAAGCGGAGGGAAAGCTGAAGAACCTCATCATGCAGTATTTGAATAGTGAACGGATGGTGGCAAAGGGGATTCAAAATATTTCTGAGCTGGTCGATAGGGTATACAACGATATGGCAGGCATGGGGATTTTATCGGAATACCTGAAGGACAGCGAGGTTGAAGAGATCAACGTCAATGGGTACAACGGAGTATGGGTTTTATACAAGGATAAAAAGGTGCGGCTCCCGGTAACCTTCAGCAGCCCGGAGGCTTGCTCCAACATCGCCAAGAAAATGAGCCGCTTTGGCAATGTCATCCTGGATGGCTCAAAGCCTATAGGCGACAGCTTTATTTCACGGGGCATCCGCATGTCCGGTGCCATTGTACCCTGCGTTGATTTCGATGCCGGTGCCATTGCTTCCATCAGAAAGCAAAAGCCGTCCTATATCACAAGAGAAAACCTGATTTATTGGGGGACAGCTACAGAAGATGAGCTGGATTTTCTCACCCTCTGCGTTAATAACGGCATATCGGTAGCCATCGCTGGGGCAACCGGCAGCGGAAAGACCTCCGATATGGGATATATTCTAAGCTGTATTTCAAGTGATAAAAGAATCGTAACCATAGAGGACACCCGCGAACTGACTCTGGTCCAAGTGGATGAAAACGGCGTAATGGTCAACGATGTCATTCACCTTTTGACAAAGGAAGAACCCAATCCCATTACCATGCTGGACCTGTTGAAGCTGTCTTTGAGGCTCCACCCGGCAATCCTTGTCCCGGCTGAGATGAGGGGGAAGGAAGCCCTGACGGTGCAGGAAGCAGGACGTACAGGGCACACCATCGTCAGCACTCTGCATGCCAACAGTGCCAGGACAGCCTATGAAAGAATCCTGACCATGTGCCTGGAAGCCGGAACCTCCTTGTCGGAAGAAAGGTTGCTTAAAAATATCGTAGAAGCTTTTCCCATTATGGTCTTTAAAATGCAGTTGCCCGACCAGTCCCGAAAGTACATGGAAATCTTCGAGGCCACCGGGGTAAAAGATGGAGAGTTGGCAGGCAATACCCTTTTCCGATACGACATTGATCATTATGAAAAAGACGAAGCTGGAAGAATCAAAACGGTTGTAGGAAGTCACAAGCACATAGGGCATATATCCCAGACCCTTGCCGAGAGGCTCTTGATCAATGGGGTTGAACGAAAGGAAATTTGCCGTTTCGCAGGAAACAAGTTTAAAAATTGAAGGGAGGTTGACTATGAATAGCATCCAGGGTTCCCTTGCCTTTGTCTTTGTCCTGATCAGCCTTGCCCTTTTCCTCCTGCTGAAGCTTAACCCTTTTGCAGTGGAGAAAAACACTTTGAAACAGCGGCGGTTGTATCTGTCTAGGACAAAGCTGAAAATCAGCGAGAGAGTGATCCTCCGGTTCACAACCCTGTTCCGGCAAACCAGATACACGCTTAAGAAATTTATCCTGATGGTTGCCGCAGCATTTGTGTCGGGTTTTTTGGCGGGGGTTTTGCTTTTTAACAACGCTGGCTTAGCAGCGGTTACAGCAGTCTGCCTTATCCCTGCTCCTTACTTTTACCTGACTGTGAAAAGTTCCAGAGCAGCGAGGGAAGAAATTGAGGGGTTGGAAAATACCATGTCCATCATCACCAACGCCTATGCTGGATGTGACGATATTATCAAGGCGGTGGAAACCTATGTCGAAGAGAAGAACCGCTATACCCCTGTGGAGTTAATGAAGCCAACACCCTTCGATGAATTTATCTCAGAAATAAAGCTTATAAATCCCAACATAGAACATGGGCTGTACCGCCTGTCTGCTAAAATCAAAAACCGATACTTTGCCGAGTGGATAAAAATGTTGATTCTCTGCTATCACGACAGGCGGCTGAAATTTGCCCTGTTTCCCGTGATAAAGTCGATGAATGATGCCAAGGCCATGCAGATTGAAAGTGACAGCATGATGAGCAGGGTATGGCGGGATTATCTGATGACGGTGGGCATGATGTTCAGTATTATTCCATTGATGCGTTTTTCAAATGCCGAATGGTTTGCCATTCTGACCGGAACCACCCTAGGAAAATTACTGATTGTCGTCATGCTCGTAACCGCTCTGGCAACTTCGTTCTTCGTGATGAAGATGACCAGGCCTGCCAACCGATAGAAAACTCAACCAAAATCAATTTTTCAGGGAGGTTTAATTTTGTTCTATCAAATCATCGTCTTTGTCCTGCTGACTGCGGCAGGATTTTTAATTTGCAGGCAAATACTCAAAATACCCAAGCTGAGCATGAAAAAAAACATCAAAAACTTACAGGTAGAAAAAGAAAAAACGGGAGCAAGGTTGCTCAACCTTTTTGTGATGCCCCTTGTAAAGCCGGTATCCCGATTGATCAGAATTGAACCGGAGAAAGAAGCAAAAATGGCGTCAATGCTAAGACGTGGAGGACTTGCGCTAACACCAAAGGAATATCATGCACGTGCTCTCATCTGTGCTGCTTTCACCCTGCCGCTCTTGATTCTGCTTTTGGCAATCGGAGCAACAAACATTGCTCCTGCAATTCTTATCTTTTCGGTGGTAGTATATTTCCACTTCATGACCGACCTCAAAGACAAGCTGAAAGAGAAAAAGGAATTAATCGAAATAGAACTTCCAAGTTTTGTTCGCTCCATCCTCTATAAGCTTGAAGATGTGCGGGGCGGCAACGAAAATACGGTTGTCCAGGTGGACCTGATCCAGATATTTGAGGACTATCTAAAGGTAGCGAGTGAGGTTTTCTACTATGACATTGCGGTTCTGATCATGGAGATGAAAGCCAAGGACATAGAAACAGCGCTTCGAAACTTCAGTGAGCGTGTCGGACTTCTTGAGGTATCCTTTTTGGTCAATGCCCTTATCGGCCTATACCGCGGAGAACATCAGGGCGAGGCTCTAATGTATCTTGCCAAGGATATGGACATCAAGGCGAAGGAAGCCCTGCGCAAAAATCTGGGCAAGCTGCCCGGCAAAATAAAAATGGCATCCATACCCCTTGTGGTAGTGACCCTGGCAAGCCTTTTATATGTTATAGGCTCCCATTTAGTCCGATCCATGGGGGGCCTTTTTTGATGTGAAAACGGGGCAACCCTTTTCAAATAAAACTATATTATTCAGGAGGTAAAGCATGAAAAACGGAACAAACACAATCCAAATCACGGAGGAAAGGAGGTCAAACCCCATGAGAAACAAAATGGCAAACGCCTTTTCAAAGGCAAGAGGACTTATGGTTAACAAGTCCGGTGACCAGATGACAGGCTGGCTCATTGTCGTACTGATCGTAGTGGTAGTGGGTGCAGTATTCATGACCCTGTATCAGGGTTCCATTACGCAAATCTGGAACAGTATTGTCACCAAGATTACAAGTCTTTTGGGCTAAATAACGGCAAACTGTAAAATTACCCACAAAGGTAAAAAGGAGAAACTTTCTCCCTTTTACCTTTGATGAAATGTTTTGCAACTGATATTACGGGCCTCAACTCTGGTAAAACCTTAAAAAATCAAACTGAAATCAAAAAATAACTATACGGAGGCATTTTTCTATGATGAGAACTTTGAGAAACAAAATGGCGATGGCAGGCTTAAAGGCTAGGAAAGTATTGACCAATCAATCCGGCGATCAGATGACAGGCTGGCTGATCGTTGTACTGATCGTAGTCGTCGTCGGTGCGGTATTTATGACGCTTTACCAGGGTTCTATTACGCAGATTTGGAACAGTATTGTAACCAAAATCACCGGCCTTTTGAGCTAAACTATTCGGCGGCTGCGAAACAACACCGCCAGAACAGGGGGTGTAAAGGGATGAACAGGCAGTGCCGGAGCTTATGGGGGAGATGTTCTCCCCCTTTTTCTTTGAAAAAGGTGTTGGTTAATCGAAAAGGTAGTGCCTATTATGAACTGATTATCAAAACCTTGGTGGTCATTACACTGATGGCGACGGTGATGTCCTTCTTAAGCATCTTCACCACCTATCTGAGTCTTAACCAGGTCTGCCGCCGGGTGGTCCGGGTCATTGAGCTGGAGGGACAGGTATCGGACAATGCATATGATGTTTTTTATCGGCTCAAGGAACAAACCGGGCTGTCTCCTGAAATGAGCATCGGGGATGTCAATTATTGTGATGAACAAAACCAAAAAATTCAGCTAAGAGATACTTTTACAGTAAAGATGAAATACAACTATGCCTTTACGGTGTTTCGGCCTTCCTCCTCTCCACCGGTGCAAATCATCATACCCATGGAGGTGCGCATCACGGGCATGTCGGAAAAATATTGGAAGCTTTTAGAGTGAAAGCGCCGGAAGGGAGGGATAATTTTGTGGGCAAAACCGGACCCATTTTAAAAAGCAAAAAAGGCGATGGGCTGGTGTTTATCTTGATCCTCATCTTTTTTATTATGACCCTTGCAGCCATCGTCATTGAATATTTCCGCATGGACAGCCTGTACCAGCAGGTGGAATATGTGCTCCAGCGGGGAGTGAATTCCTCCGTGGAGTACGCCATGCTGGACGAATACCGCAAAGACGGCTATGCCCGGATGGACAGCGCCCTTGCGGAAGAACAGCTCTACGGCTATCTTCATGAAAGCATGCAGCTGGACCGAGATCTGAACAAGTATTCCGGGGAGCAATGGGTGTACACCCTTGAAATCCAGAGCCTCACCGCAACCGATGATCCGCCCCGGCTCATCTTGAAAGGGCAGTTGAGAACCCGGAGCGTTTTTAGTTTCCTGACTGGCGAGGTGCGGCTGCCCTTTACTCTCTCCAGCAGCAACAACAGAATTGATGAAGGAGGTTCCCCATGAAGCAAAAAGTAATTATTGCTATACCCTTGGCGTTTTTATGCTGTCTGCTATTTTCAACGCAAGTCTTTGCCCTGTCCGGCAGCGACATTACGCTGAAAATACGCTCTCCCGTAAACAGCCTGACCAGTGAAAGCGGTGTGATCGCGGTGGAGCAGTTTCCGGCAGAAATTGCCATCAGCGTTGCGGCAAAGGCGGGCAATTTGGCAGGAATACAATTAAGCCATAACGGTCAGACCCTGGAGATTCCGGCGGACCACATTCTGACCATTGCGAATAAAGAAGCCTGCGGGGTGTATACCCTGACAGCGAAAACAGATGGGGGCGCAGTCCTCACCATAAGCACAAATGTAGTATTCCAGGTAAAAGCCACATACAATATCCGCTACCGCACGGTAGGGATGAATTTGAAGGAAGCCTATGATGGAGCAGACAAGCTAAAGACCTTCCCCACACCCCAGCGCATTGACCTGGTGCAGGCCAACACCATCGCCGGATACGAGCAGAAACGCTTTGCCGGGCTGATCGGCAGGAGCGACGGCAGGACCTACACGTTGAAGGGCAGTCTGGTGGTGGAGGTTTACGACTATTCCACCGGGAAGGTCATCGGGACCTATGATGCAAATCAGGATTTTGATGCCCTGACTAAAGGTTTTCATTGGACCACCAAGAGCCTCATGGCCTTTGAAACCATGCGGAACACGGCAATCACCTATCAAGCCCCTGTGAAAATTGACGTCCAGGCTACATGGTGCAGTGAAGACAAGCAGGAGGTGTACGGCAAAGCTACGGCACAGGACAGGGGTGTGCCGGAATACCTCTATCCCTACCAGACTACCAGCGTCACCTTCTCAAAGGATGATATCCCCCTATCGCGCAACTATATCTATAGAGGTCTGGAATGGGATTACAAACCGGAAACTGCCGGATACACCGATGGGGAAAGTCAGACCCAAACGGTAATTACTCAGAAAATCAATTATATGATTCCAGTAGCGAATTTTTACTTCAAGTTTAAAAAACAGGATGGCAACGACCTTTCCGTGAGCATCCACGCCCCTGAAACCGTCTACCGAGGGGATAGCTATTCTTTCGAGGAGGTTTTTACCAACCATGGCGCAGCACCTGCCTATGATGTGCCCTTGATCGGCACCGTAGACCGGGAGCAGATGAAAGAAATCCCTGCCAAGCAGGATTTCTCGCCTAACGAAAGCAAAACCTTCACCCTCACACGGAATACTGACAAAGCAGGGGCAGTCATAACGTTGTGGGCGCAGATCGAAGTGCCCGAGGGATTTATGGATAAGAACCCGGAGAACAATACCGCGACATCGGTCATCCGGGTGGTGGAAAAACCGGAGCCGACCCCAAGCCAGGGGAAGAACCCCGAACCGGACAAAGAAAATCCGCCACCGGCGGAAAATCCCGACCCGGAAAAGCTGTGTGATGAATCGGCAAGCATTGCAGCGCCGCCCACCGTTTACGAAGGGGAGACTTATCGCTTTACGGTGAGCTTTACCAACCATTCCGACAGGATGCTGAAGGATGCAGGGGTACAGGGGAAAAACAATGAGGTCGTTTTAGACTCAATTCCCAAAGCGCTTGACTTCAATCCCCTGGAAACCAAGACCTATACCCGCACCGGACAGGCGGGGCATGTGGGTGAGGTATATAACCTGTGGGCGAATATCGGAGTGCCCGAGGGCTTCCAGGATGAAAATCCGGTCGATAACACCGCGGCTTCCAAAATTACTGTTGTGGCAAAACCCTCGGGCAATCCGCCCAGAAACTCGGATAATCCACCCAACAATCCGGATAATCCGCCGAAAAACCTGGACAATCCACCTAAAAATCCGGATAATCCGCCGAAAAACCCGGACAATCCACCTAAAAATCCGGATAATCCACCGACAAACCCAGACAATCCACCTGAAAATCCGAATAACCCGCCAACGAATCCGGTTCCCCCCCATGATCCCGGACATCCGCCCGTCGACCCGGTGGTGCCGCAGGAGAAGCTGTGCGATGTATGGGTGAACCTGTCCTACCCGCCCACGGTCTATGAGCAGGAGGAATATAGCTTTACTGTGTACTTCGGCAATGACACGGATAAAGCGCTGTCAGGGGTAAGCTTAAACGCTTCCATTGACGGTAAGGCAGTTTCAGCCGTACCGACTGCGGCAGATTTCCAAGCCCATGAAACTAAAGCCTTCCTTGTCAAAGGCAAGGCAGGAGAAAAAGGCACAACCATCCGACTGTCGGCCCAGGTGTCGCCACCTGCAGAGTACAGGGATACCAACACAAGCAACAACCGAGCTGAGGCAGAGCTTTCTGTAGTGGAGCGTCCCTATGACTTGGATGTGCAGCGGATCACGCCCGACTGGTACAAGGAGAATCAGACGGTCATCAGCACCATCAAGGTGTCAAACCGGGGAAGCCTGGACTTTACGCCTGGACAGAAGGTTTCAGTCCAGTTTGAAGTCCCGGAGCTTTTACTTAAAAAACGTATTGATGCTATCGTCATGGAAAAGGATACATGGAACGTCGTATCGGTCAAATGGGATACCCCCAACGTGCAGGCCGATAAAAACATCACCCTGATTGCGGTCATCAATCCCGACCAAGTCCTGGACAATGAAACATCCAACGCCAACAACACCTATACCCAAAAGGCCATCATCAAAAATGTAACCTATGATGAGCCGGAAGAGAATACAACCATTCCTGCACCACCGCCAAGAAGTGAGCAGCCCAGGGTGACCTGGAAGGAGCAGCAATATGAAAACGACCGGTTTGTTTGGAAAGACTTCTACGCCGAGCTAAAAGTAGATGCCGTCCTTGACTATGAAACAAAGGCAAAAGGCTATATCAAATCGGGATATGGTTTTTCCATCAATGTTACGACCTCTGTGAATACCAACTATGATAAGTCGGAGCTGATTACTGCGCCGCAGACTGCCGAGGTCTATCTGCCCCAGTACCGCTATGAAACAGCCATACCACTAATGAAGGAGGGCGACCATTTTACATTCAAAGAAAATCTCACTTCACCCTTTCGATACAAGAAGCAATATGTCCCGGTATGGTTCCCCGATGACAGGGACTATATCGTGCAGCTCCTTGTCACCGATGTGCACACTCCCGGAGGTACCCTATCTAAATGGATCACCGGAGGAAATCTGAAAATGAAGGTGGTTGACAGCATGTACTCCGATGATGTCACCACGGGAAGTCCATGATGCTGCTGCTTTACGCCATCCCGATGGTCTGTGCTGCCATCACGGATTGGAAAAAACGGATTATTCCCGATTGGACATGGATTGCCATTCTTATGGTGGGATTTGCTTCTGCGGTCATCAATGGTAAAGGAATCTTATATATTCCCCTGCTTGAAAGATTTACGGGACTTTTGTTCCCGGCAGTCTGCCTTCTTATGATTGCTTTCAAATGGGGCGGTGTTGGTGGAGGAGATATTAAGCTGATGGCAGCCTTAGGCTTTTGTTTCGGGCTTTACGGACTTGTAGCCATCCTCTTTTTTGCTGTCATCCCTGCCTGCATTTATGCCAGAGCGACAAAGCAAAGGAGCGTGCCTTTGGCCGTATTTTTGTGCATCGGTTTCTTTGTATATGCCGGTCTTTTACTTTCATAGAGGGGATATTTTTTGAAAGTATTATTGGTGCTGCAGATTTGCAGCCCTTTATAGGGAGGAATATTGTGTGATACATTTTCACGATGAAGTCCACCGGCAGAAGGTCGTAAACTGCTTGCAAAAGGAAAACAGGATTTATCCCGATGGCAGGGCTGACAGCTATTACCTGCCTGCCCTGTATCTGCTTCTCTCTACAAAAAACGATCTGTATAAAAAGACCAGCAGGTATATCGACAGGGATGGCATCGACTTTGAAAAAATGCTATCCAAACAGGACTTTCCCAGCAGTGAAAGAAAGCTTATCAAACTGGCGGCCAATCTTTTCAACGACTCTATGGAGGTTTCCCCTTCGGAGTTGATCGACACGCTGGATGAGGAAAACTTTACTCTGGCTATGCAGGCCATTTTTCTCAAACGCACCAGTTGCCACGTTCAGGAGCTGCTTCCTGCTGCAAAGGAAGTTCCTGAACTGGAGCCACAGTATGAGCTGAAGATGTAGATGGATTGACCTCCACGCTGCAGATAAACAAATTCTCATAGATGGGAGGATTGAAATTGAATGAAATAAAAATAACGGTTTTAAGAGATGATCTCTGCGATAACTCCAGCTATATCGGTGCACACCTCTGTCTACCTGCAACGAATGCCGAAATACAGGATGCCCTTGAAAAAGCAAGGATCGATGATGAGCATCCAGATTTTATGGTAGTGGATTATGCGTGTGGGCAGGATTACTTAAACGAGCTTCTGCCGAAGAAGGCTTCGCTTTATGAGCTTGACTACCTCGCAAGGCGGCTGGCCAGTATGGATGATTTTGAAAAAGTAGCTTTTGAGGGAGTAGTAAAAATGGAGGGAGCGCCTGACCTTGTTAAGCTCATCAACCTCACCTACAACCTCGCCGATTGTAATGTAGCCTTTGCAGTGTACAATGACAAGCAGCTCGGCAAATTTTATGTCGACAATGAGTTCATAACGGAGCTGGAGAAAGTGCCTGAAAAAGTGCTGCAATACCTCGACTATGAAAAGGTGGGACGTATCCACAGAGAGGCAGAAAAGGGTGTGTTCACGAAAACCGGTTATGTAGTGCAATCAGAGCCGGATATAAAGGTTGTCTATGACAGCACCAACATTCCCAAGCCCGATGACGATAGCGGATATGTTTTCAAGCTGTATCTTATAGAAGGATGTTTTGAACCGGAAAAAGCAAAAGGGGTTTGGCTGAAGCTTCCTGCATCGGAGGCAGAAATCGTGTCGGCCCTGGCGGAGATCGGGGTGGCTTCTTTATTTGATTGCGTTTTTACCCACTGCGAAAGCAGCATGCCCTGCTTCGAGGATGTGTTCTCTGAAAGTGAGGACATAGAAATGCTGAATATCTTAAGCAATGCTATTTCAAAAATCATAGATAGCAATATGGGCACTAAGTACAAAGCTGCCCTTCAATATGAATACTGCACCGATCTGGACTTGGCCATTGACATTGCACAAAACCTGGACTGCTACAGCTTTTATTCCTCTCTTTGCTCACCAGAGGACTATGGACGGCAGGCACTGCTCAAAGCATCCGGGCTCCCGCCCGATGATATAGCCTTTAAGTTTCTTGATTTCAGACAGTACGGTGAAGCAAAAATGAAGGAGCATGGGGTGAAATTCACAGATTACGGATTGATTTGCCGCAACGAGAAAGAGTTTGTGTTCGAATTTTGTACCAGACCGCAAGGGCAGCAGATGGGAGGGATATAAGTATGCCGGAGTAGACTTTATCTGCTGAGATCAGGACGGAAACTGCATGAAGACCGATGTGGAGAAAATCTACGACAAGTTAAGGTCAAGGAGGTGATGACTTATTGAACAGTATCATCAGTTGGATAGGCGGAAAAAAGGCGCTTCGGGAACTAATTTATGAACGTCTGCCCAAAGAATACGGACGATACATTGAGGTGTTTGGCGGGGGTGGTTGGGTTCTTTTTGGGAAAAGTCCGGACAGCAGGTGCCTGGAAGTCTACAATGATTTCAATTCCAACCTTGCCAACCTGTTCTTTTGTGTTAAGGAGCGTACTGCAGCTTTTCTGGTGGAGCTTGGATTTCTACCATTGAATTCCAGAGATGAATTCCTAGTCCTTCGAAAATATCTAAGCAAAGAGGAATTCACACGAGATTACTTGAAAGAAGAACTTGATCTTGCACAGCACTATCTGAAAGAATTGGAGTTTGAAGAAGTAAGGGCCATGCTGATGGAGAATGCGGAAGTGACCGATGTCAAACGGGCGGCGGCTTTTTTCAAGCTCATACGGTACAGCTATGGCAGCGGCTGCACCTCCTACAGCTGCCAACCCTTTGATGTGCGGAGGGCCTTTCACCTGATCTGGGAGGCATCCTGCAGGCTTGCCAATACGGTAGTTGAAAATAAAGACTTTGAGGCGTTGATCCGTCAGTACGACAGGGATAACGCCTTTTTTTATTGCGATCCGCCCTACTACCAAACCGAGGGGCACTATGAGGTGGAGTTCCGCAAGGAGGACCATGTGAGACTACGGGATACCTTGGCCCAGATCGAAGGGAATTTTCTTGTATCGTACAACGATTGCGAATACATCCGGGAGCTCTATGAGGGTTATCAAATAGAATCCGTCACCCGTCTGAACAATCTGGCCCAGCGGTATGACGGAGGCTGCGAATATCCGGAGGTACTCATCTCTAACTATGACACCTCAGAACGCAGGCGGGACATACCGGTGCAGATGGGTCTCTTTGATAGGCCAAACGGCTTTTACAATACAGAGTGACGATGAAAAAAATTTAGAAAATTAAAGGCTCCAATGATGGGGCTAAGGAGGAAATTGACATTGAAAATGATTGAAATCGAAAGCACGGTGGACCAACAAGGGAAGCTCACAATCCCCGCTCGTCTTATGGAAGACCTGGGGCTTGTGCCCGGAGATATAGTGAGACTTGCCTGCGTCAGCAAGTTTGCCGGAACTCCCCTCAATACCTTAGGTGAAATTTTAATTGCGTCGAACGGAATTGCTGGCCTTGAAGAAATGAAAGCGGAAGAAGGGGAAATCTCGCTACCCAATGAACTGCTGGAAGCAGCAAACATCCCCCTGGGGGGTGACATTGAAATTGTCTGCACAGAGGGTGCCATCATCATTACGGCGGCAGACCTGCTGGATATGATTCCCGATGAACTGTGCCAGCTGTTTGCCGAGCTGAATATCAGCCCGGAAGCTGTTCGCAGTGTCATAAGGAGTGGAGGTGTTTTGGATGGACAATAAAGCTATTTACAAGGTGGTGGATGACAAAGGGCGGGTGCTGATCCCCAAGGAGCTTCGCCATGCCGCTGAGATAAACCACGGTGACATTGTGAAAATGTGCATGGACAAAGGCCGGGTGACTGCCCAAAAGGTCAATCTTATTGAGGTTGGCGATCAGTCCCCATTGGCGGTAGAGGCGTATGTTTTCTCCGCGGTTAAGACCATGGAAAAGCAAACCCTGCTTTCCCTTGCAGCAAAGCTGATTGCACTGATAGATGAAAATACTGAAGTGCAAAAGTAAGGAGGAACAAGGATGGAAAACACAAAGCCTTTCACCCATGAGGACTGTATTGAAACAGGTTACGCCATGTCTATCGAGGGTAAAGTGATTGTTATATCCTTATCGGCACTGCCGGCACAGTATCACAACAGAGAAAATCAACTCTATTACTGCGATGGCGGCAATGGCAGCAGAGCAAACCCAATGGGGCGTTCTATTTTTGGAAACTCTCTCCACGATGGAGTAAAGATGCGTTGGAACCGGAGTGATGTGGCGGGGGTACTAAAACCGGAACTGCTGCCCGATTGGGCAAAAGATACGTTGGAACAGATACAGTCCGGCAGTTCCCTGCAGATGAATCTGTAAAGGGGATGGAACGATGGATAAAAAGCTGTTTACCATGGAGGACTGCATTAAGGACAGCTATTACAAAGAGGATTATGAGGGAAAAATCATCGTCATGCGTCCCGAAGCATTAAAGGATCAGTACCGCGATGAACGTTTCCAACTGTGGCTTGGCGGATCCGGCTTCGGCTGCGACCCGTCTCTCAGAGGCCGGGCGGTATTTGCCACCTGTCTCTATGACCACGAACATGCAGAGTGGCGGCGTGAAAACTTTCTTGGCACCATCAAGCCGGAGGTTTTGCCTGATTGGGCAAGGCTGAAGCTATCGCAAATGAAGCCCCACTCCTCTGCTAATGAACGTGAGAAAACACTAAAGTACAGCGGGTACAGCTTCCTTGAAAACGGCAGATACAAGGCAGGTGTAGGGCTCTACAGTGAAAAAGAGGCTATGGAATATGTGGAGTTGCAAAAACCTTATCAGCACAGAATCATGATCTGTGACCGGGATGACTTTAATGTCTTAGAGGTCATCAAAGGCGAGATGATTCATCCATCCAAGGAAGACCTGGAAGCATTCCTGTCAGAGCAGGAGCAATCCGGTCATTCTATGCGGATGAATCTGTAAGGGAGGTGCCGATATGTCTGGAATCTTTATCAAAAAAGATCGCATCATCTTCTATGGCAATACCGCGGGTTACATAGACAGGGGCAAGGCTGTAGTTGATCCTATGTTTCACTGCGGGGAACTGAATGATTTTCTCACGGCAAAGCAAGGGCTGTCCGTGGAATGGGTAAATAGTGTGTACGACCGGCTGGCAAACGGGCAGCAAGACTTCGATGAGCAACCAATCCTCAAATCCTGCCGCATCTACCAGCTTAAGTCGGAGGTTGATCCAATGATCAAATTCATTGGGTATGATGAACTCCTCCAGGGAGGCTTCGGAAAACCGGAGCCCGAAAATTATCAGGTGGTGTATGGCGGCCAGCTTGAAACCAACGATCTGGATGCCATCTTCGAAAAATTCAATCTGCATCACCCGCCCGATTTCCAAGGGCACTCCCTGTCCATGTCCGATGTAATTGAGCTATATGACAAGGACGGCAGCGAATTCCATTATGTCGACCGCTTTGGCTTCCAGCAGATAGACTTTCATGAGTCACGACAGGAGCAGCAAGGAGGTCAATCCATGAACCTATGACCCACCCGACAGCAGAGGCTGTCTTTTTTTGTACGCAAAATCAAGAGCAGGAGGAAAAGACCATGAAGAAAAATGAAAACGCACAGGCTGCAGCCAAGGAAAACACAGCAACACAGACCCTCCCCATGAAAGTGGATGTGAAGATCGGCTCTATCCGCCCGACCGGAAGTATCCGAGCCACCGCATCGGTCAACTTGAACGACTGCTTTGCCATCCGCAATGTGAAAATTATCGACAGCAGCAAAGGACTATTTGTAGCCATGCCCAGCTACAAGGCTGGCAATGGAGAGTACAAGGACATTTGCTTCCCGGTAACCGCAGCTTTCAGGCAGCAGCTCAATGATGCTGTGCTCAACGCCTATCATCAGGCTCTGAACATAAACCAGAGCCAGGCACCTACCCAGGATGATCTCCCCTTTGATTCACCGGAGCGGACCAACGGCATGCAGATGGGATAAATAAAGCAAGTCTGCAACTCAAAATAAAGATTAATGGAGGGAGCGATATTAATGGACGAAGAAAAAAACATACCCTCTCAGGAAGTATTAATGATGGTAGATATGTTTGATTGTCTGGACGGACAGCGGCAGCTTGAGCTAGTAGGGATTTTTATTGAAAAACTTGAGAATGGCGAAATTGAGCTGAATGGGAAGCAAATTACGCCCGAGGAAGTTGGAATTGATGACGCTTATGTCTGCTATAGCACCATTCTGGATATGATCAGTGCGGAAGGCAAGCTGACTGATCATCAAACCCAAGGGATAACATGATGAGCAAGTTTAAGAAGAAAAGGCAGCAGAGCATTATCGGTCAAGCTGCTTACCCACTGTCTTCCACTACAGAACTGCCGGAAAACTATACGATGCATGACGGGTTTTTATTCAGAGGGGATACGCCTGTATCCCTTGTAACTTCGGGGATTGTTGAGAGCGCAGTCCGGGGCTTTCTTCATGTAGAAAGAACAGAGAAATACCAAACTAAATAAAATTTCACAGGGAGTATCCAAACACCAGAATAAGAAGCTGGTGTTTTTTGTCGCCTGTGCCGGAGGTGGTAGTAACGGAAAAACTGGAGCTTGATCTGATCAGGGTTGCCTCCTATCCGGATTCCATTTTTAAATATCAGTTGATTTACAAGGCCGGGAATGCCACAGGCATGGCGTGGGTATACAGCTTTGATGAAGAATGGTACTACCTATATAAGCAGGACACGGAAAAGTATAGGGTAAAGAGGCGCAAAGACCTTGAAGGCATTAAGCCCTCTTTTACCTATAAGCAGCAGCGGAAAAGGCCAATAGATCATCAGGTCAAAGCAAAGCCCCGTAAAAAAAACTTGGTATTGCAGCCATTGCCCATGAAAGTGGAGGTGAAGATCGATTCCATCCGTCCCACAGGAGGCACTCGAGCCATGGCCTCGGTCAACCTGAACGACTGCTTGGACATCCGCAATGTAAAGATTATAGACGGCAGCCAGGGCTTGCTTGTGGCCATGCCCAGCTACAAGACAGACGACGGAGAGTATCAGGACGTCTGTTTTCCGGTGACCGCAGTTTTTAAGCAGCAGTTTGATGATGCTGTCATCAACGCCTATCAGCAGGCATTGGACATGAACCAGAACCAAGCAACCACACAGGGAGATTCACCTTTTGAAGAACCGGAGCATGCCGACCGCATGCAAATGGGCAGTATGTAGCGTCCAATTTTTGTAGAACGCTAACACATACAAATTGACTCGATTGAAAATCCCTGCATTTCACTGAAAAAGCAGGGGTTTTCAATAAAAAAATAAATTTATGGAGGCAAAAACATGATGAGAAAAAATGTGACTAAGGTAAAGAATCAGATTGCAGGAAAGGCACTGATGGCCAAAGCCATCCTGAGATCACAATGCGGTGAAAATTTTGTGGACAGTGCCATCAAGATTCTAATAGCAGTAGTAATAGGTGCTCTTCTGCTTGCAGGACTTTATACATTATTCGGAAGTACGGTGCTACCAACACTTACCCAACGCATTAAAGATATGTTCAACTATGCAGGCTAATCTGCCGCTTTATTGCCCTGCTGCTAGCGGCGATCATCTTTGACATCCGAAAATGGATCATTCTCGATGCCATCTGCCTCCTCATTGCTATGACCGGCTTTATACTCATTGAGCCTGTGAAGCTGCTGGGCATTCTGGCAGCCTTGCCCTTTCTCCTCGCCGCATTGTTTTTCGGCGGTATGGGTGGGGGCGATATCAAGTTGATGGCTGCATCGGGAATTGTCCTCGGCATCACAGGAGGCATTGCGGCATCCGTCCTTGCGCTGACCGCAATGCTTCTTTTTTATGCCGTTTATTCTACAGTGCAAAGGCTGCGAAATCGGGAATACCAAAAATCATTCCCTCTTTCACCCTTTCTATCCATCGGCTGTATAGCCATATACTTCATGAATATAGGAGGAATCGCTTTATGAACTTTTTAAAAAACAGGACCGTTCTCGGTATAATCTGCATTGTGCTGTCCCTGATCATCTGTTTTGCAGTAACACCGTTGTTTAATTCCGGCCTATCCCAAAAGGCCGGCATCATCCGTGTAACCAAGGACATCAAAGCAGGGGATCAGATTACCAAGGACAAGGTGCAGGCCATTGAAGTGGGCAGCTTTAATCTGCCCAAGGATGTGGTGAAAAGCACTGATACCGCAGTAGGCAAATATGCAACCACCGATCTGCTCGCAGGTGACTACATTTTAAAAGCAAAGCTCGCTGACGTACCTACCGAAGGAAATGCCTATTTGTATAACCTGAACGGTGAGAAACAGGCAATTTCTGTCACCATTAAGAACTTTTCCAATGGTCTATCAGGCAAGCTGATCTCTGGCGACATCGTTTCGGTCATCGCTCCCGACTACAGGAAGCAGGGCACAACAGTCATTCCGGCAGAGCTTCAGCATGTTGAGGTTATTGCAGTCACTGCCAATACCGGTTACGACACGGACGGTGGAAAACAGGCAGCGGATACCATGAAAAGCGATAATCAAAAGGCTCTGCCTTCTACCGTAACCCTCCTCGCATCCCCGGAGCAGTCTAAAATTCTTGCCGAGCTTGATTCGGACGGCAAACTCCATCTGTCTCTTGTTTACAGGGGTACGAAAGATAATGCAGCAAAATATATAGGATCACAAGATGCAGTAATTGCTAAGCTTTATCCAAAGACAGAGGTAAAAAACGAAGCAGTAACAAAGGAGGATGCTGCCGTGCCCAAGCAAACCGTACCCAAAAAGGAGACGAGTAGTCATGCTTAATTTTAAAACTGGCAGCATTTTCTCCCGCAGAACCGGCAGTGAACAACAGTCTCCTGAACCGGAATCCGATAACCAGGTGCTGGCCGTATGGGGCAGTCCTTCCTCCGGCAAGACCCTTGTCAGTGTCAAGCTGGCCAAGCATCTCGCAAGCAAGCGAAAGAATGTGGCACTCCTGCTGTGTGATATGACTGCACCGCCGCTGCCTTGCATCTGCCCGCCCTCCGATGTCGAATGTGAAAAATCCCTGGGCAGCATCCTTGCGGCAACCCATGTAACGGATAATCTCATCAAGCAAAACTGTGTGCTGCACAAAAAGCAAAGCTATATCACCCTGATTGGCATGCTGAAAGGTGAGAACGTCTTTACTTATCCGCCCTATACGGCAGAGCAGGCAGTGGAGCTGATCGAACACTTAAGAAACATTACGCCCTATGTCATCATCGACTGCGGCAGCACCATTGCCACCGATATCCTGTCGGCTGTTTCCCTTATGGAATCCGATGTGGTGCTGCGCCTTGTCAACTGCGATTTGAAGTCCATTTCCTATCTGTCCTCGCAGCTTCCTCTGTTGATGGACCAGAAATGGGATGCCGACAAGCAGTATAAAATCGCTTCCAATGTTAAGCAGTATGAGGCCAAGGAGAACATGGAGCAGATATTAAACGGCGTCGCCTTTACCATCCCCCACTCGGAAGAAGTGGAGCAGCAGTACCTGTGGGGGGATCTGTTCAAGGACTTGGGCCTGAAAGACAGCAAAGGCTTTCGCAAGGAGCTTGAAAAAATCAGCATGGAGGTGTTCGGGATATGAGCATCACTGCAGTGGCAAACCACAGCCTTTTTTTTAGCCCGGACAACACCTCCAAGGATTTCGGAGCCGTACTTCGCGATGTGCAGGAATATATATCAAGCAAATACTCCACCCTCATTCTGGATGGCGTTAAGGACGAGGTCAAGGAGCAGGTCAAACGGTACATCAGCAAATACCTGATGGATTACCGCATCGCCGTAAAGGACATGACCATGGAGAAACTGGTAGATGCGCTCTACACAGAGATGGCTGAATTCAGCTTTTTAACCAAATATATCTTCGGCATCGGCATTGAAGAAATCGATGTAAATGCCTGGAACGACATTGAGGTTCAATATTCCAATGGGCAGACCGTCAAGCTGGACGAACACTTTGACTCCCCTGAACACGCCATCAATGTGGTCAGAAGGATGCTTCATGTATCCGGCATGGTGCTGGACAATGCCAGCCCTGCCATCCTCGGACACCTGTCGAAAAACATCCGTATTGCCGTGTTGAAAACGCCCCTTGTGGACGAGGACGTGGGTGTGGCAGCCTCCATTCGAATTGTCAATCCGCAGCACTTGGCAAAGACCGACTTTGTCAGAGGCGGCACCGCCACGGAAGAGATGCTGGACTTCCTCTCGGAATGCCTGCGCTATGGCATATCGGTGTGTGTGGCAGGAGCCACCTCATCGGGCAAGACGACCCTGGCTGGGTGGCTGCTGACCACTATCCCCGACTCGAAAAGGATTTTTACCATAGAGAACGGCAGCCGTGAGCTCGCCCTGGTGCGTAAAAAGGATGACAAGATTGTTAACAGTGTCATCCATACCCTCACACGCTCCAGCGAAAATGAGAAGCAGAACATTGATCAGGATAGCCTGCTGGATATGGCGCTACGGTTTAATCCTGAAATCGTGTGTGTTGGGGAGATGCGTTCCTCGGAAGCCTATACCGCACAGGAGGCAGCGAGAACCGGGCACACAGTGCTGACCACCATCCACAGCAACTCCTGTGAAGCGACATGGCGCAGGATGGTCACCCTCTGCAAGAGAAAATACGATATTGCGGATGATACCCTGATGTCCCTTGTCACTGAGGCGTTTCCGATTGTGGTCTTCAC
>JAJXUE010000041.1 GCA_021783135.1 Bacillota bacterium
CCTGGCAGCGTAGTCGCAATTTTCATGTAGACTATGAGCATGTTGCAAAGAATGAACTTCTGCCTTCCCCTCTTCTCCGTGAACGTCAACTGGCGCATGAAGATTTGTATCTTGCGGGAAGAAGTTTACTTCCCCAGATATTTAACTTTTTACATGGCTCAAACTATATTATTCTGCTAACGGATAATCAAGGTTGTGTTTTAGACGTATTGGGCGACCCGACATTCATGAGTAAAGCCCAGCAAGTCTCCCTATCTCCCGGCGCTAATTGGCGTGAGGAAGTCAAAGGTACTAATGCGATTGGCACGGCCATAACTGAAGCCAGCCCCTTGCAAGTACTGGGGTGGGAACATTTTGTCCACGAGAATCACTTCATGTCGTGCTGGGCCGCTCCGATCAAAAACTCCCAAGGTCAAATTGCCGGTATATTAGATATATCCGGCGGAGTTGGCCAAGCTAATAAGCATCTGCTTGATTTGGTAATAATGGGTGCGCGGATGTTTGAAACTAACCTGCAACTGCGAGAATTACAGCGCAAGGTCGGATTTTATCGCCAAGGCGTCAAAATAGCGGGTGAATTACTCCAGCAAGGCTTTATCGCCATCGACAAATCCGGAATTATTACCGAAATAAATCCCATTGGCGCCCAATTGCTTAACCGCAAAACGGAAGACATTTTAGGACGTTCCGCATCAGAAGTTTTTCAGACCCCTAGGGGGTGGGCGATCAGTAATGAGTCTTTGAATCTCCAGTTCAAAAAGTCGGACGGGCCAAATATTCTCTCCCGTCTAAGACAGGTCATTGATGATAGCGGGCAAAGCATGGGGGCCGTAGGACTGTTGGAACCTGCCCAAAGCGACCTTTCCATGGACACCTTATGGGTAGGACGCAGCGAAGTGACACTGCACTCGTTTGCCAAGGCTGAAAAGGCTGCTAATACCACCAGTACTGTACTCATAACTGGTGAAAGCGGTACCGGCAAAGAAGTCATGGCGCGTTATATTCACCAACTGAGTCCCAGACGTTCCGGACCGTTTATTGCGCTCAACTGCGCAGCTTTACCGCAAACTTTATTAGGCAGTGAACTATTTGGGTATGAGGAGGGAGCGTTTACCGGAGCGCGTCGCGGCGGTCAACCCGGTAAATTTGAGTTAGCCGAGGGCGGGACCATCTTTTTGGATGAAATCGGCGAGATGCCGTTAGATTTTCAAGTTACTCTTTTAAGAGTGTTGCAAGAGCGTGAAGTTGTTCGTTTGGGCGGGGCCAAACCTACTAAAATTGATGTGAGAGTTATTTCGGCAACGCATCAAAACCTCACAGAATTGGTTGCTGCCGGCAAATTCCGACTTGATTTATTTTATCGCTTGAAGGTTATTACGCTTGATTTGCCCCCCCTGCGCCAACGCTTAGAAGACATTTGGGATTTAGCCCCTATGTTTGTCGCCAAATACTGTCACAGCTTTGGTAAGCCGACGATGACCATAGCGCCGGATGTATACGATCTTTTTTTCCGGCACACATGGCCCGGCAATATTCGCGAATTAGAAAATTGCCTTGAGAGTACGGTCGCGATGTCTGACGGTCCTATTTTGGGCATGACCGATTTACCAGACGATTTAGTAAATGATGTTGGCAACACCCAGGATTCTCAGTTGTTGGAACAGCACACTAAACAAGCTATCCTGCAGGCTTTGAATCAAACTAATCGCAAAATAGCACCTGCAGCCCGGATCTTGGGTATCGGTCGCAATACGCTATATCGTAAATTAAAAGAATTGGACATTAAATAACCCAATGAGCTTAAATAAAGCAACAACCGCGTATCACTTAGTTAGGAGTGACACGCGGTTGTTGCTTTAGTCCCTAATGTTAATGCCGTGCAGGGCTATCAAAATTGTCCAAAAGCTCCTTTTCTTGTGCAACAACAGCATCTAGGGATTTAAGATTTTTGGCGATTTCGAAACCAATCGACGTTTGTAAATCACTCGCCCTGTGAACATTACGTACATGTTCGGTCGTACTGCTAACAATTGTCTCAATTTCACGCATTGAATCAAGTATCTGCTCACTGCTGCCAGATAACTCTTGAATAGCTGCAGAAGTTTCTTGAATTCCAGCGGAAACATTTTGAATGGAATCAGAAATTTGATTAAAAGATTGACCAGCCGTGTTGACAGCCTCAATACCGGCATCAATATCCCTTTTGCCGGCGAGCATGGCCTGTTGGGCATAAGAGATATTATTTTCGTTCTGGCTGATCAGGGCAATTATGTTCTTAGTAGCTTCCGAAGACTGCTCTGCTAATTTGCGTACTTCATCAGCAACTACGGCAAACCCTCTGCCTTGCTCGCCTGCCCTGGCAGCTTCAATCGCGGCATTCAGCGCTAAAAGATTTGTTTGTTGGGCAATATTCGATATTACATTGGTAATTTCGCTTACTTGGTGTGAACTATCAGCGAGCTTCTGAATTGCCATACTGACCTCACTACTGCTAGATCCGATGGTCTGCATATACTCCACCGATCTTTGGAGTAAAATCCGCCCCTCGTTCGAGGCCGCTGACGTACGTTCGGCTACCCCTGCCATTTCGTTGCTGCTTGCTGCCACTTGCTCTACTGTCGCCGCTATCTGCTCTAACGTCATGGTCGTCAGGTTGACCGCCTCGGTCTGACGCTCAGTGCCAGCGGCAACATCTTCTATCGAGGATGCAATCTGCTTCGCCGCTTTAGACCGCTCAGCAGCGTGAGTAACCAAGTTGTTGCTATATGTACCCAAATCGCTTGTCATTTGCCGTATTTCAACGATGACTGCATGAAGCTTATCTGCACTACCATTCTCTACAGTTGAAATTTGGGATGACACATTTTGTAAGGATTTTTGCATTGAAAGAACTGTTAACCACGCTATAAAAAGTGCTAAGACAATGGCAACTACACTCCCGACCGCTAATTGACGGTCACGTCCATATCCAGCTATCAACGCCACTATAAAAACAGATAAGCATGTGACAGGGATAAATATTTTATAAATCGTTAGCTTTTTTCCCAAGATACTTCAAGCCTCCTTTCGAATATTTTTAAGTATAGCATATTAAATTTTGGCTGAATATTACTTAATACCTATAGTCCAAGAAAAATTTACACTAAAGTTGCCATTTACTGTTAAGTTCACACAAGCTCTGGTGAAGTTGCTCCAACTCACCTCCGTCATAACCATCAGCTAAGGCGGCAAGCAAACCGGCATAATAAGCTTGGACATTCGTGCTAGCTTGCGCGGTGAGTTGCGTGCTTGCTACCGGCAATATATCTGACCAAAATTTGTGCAATGCAAGACCGCACGCACCAAGCCAGGCTTGAATTTGTGGCTGGATTATTTTCCCCAGCGCCTCTCGGATCCGACTTCTGCCTTGTCCTTCTGTCCAATGTCTGGGATTTTTATATAAGCCGCCAAGTTCACTCAAGGCCAGGCTATCCCACCCAAAAGGCGGGAACTGACTTTGAGCGTTAAACTTAAAGTCATCCGCGCATTGCAGTTGGCATGCGGAGTCAACCGAATGGACAATAGTCTGCAGCAAAGCCGCCCTTGTTTTTAACCGTTTTGTGACGAAGTTTTCTATCCTTAAAGACGTAGCACGCAGTTCCTGCGTGAGCTCCACTTCAATATCATCCAAAAAGGCTCGGACACAGCGTCTTACTGCCTGCTTAGGTTTGAGAATTTGTGCACCCCCGAGCGGGCTAAAGCAAGAGTTAAATAAGTCGTCAAAACGCAAGGTCAGACGTTGGTTAACATAGTAAAGCAATTCATCAATTTCCTGCCTTATGACCTGTTCATCTTGCACTAATGAAATTTGTTTCAGTTCGCTTAGGACGTGTTTCTCCAGGGAACGTAGGTTGTTGCTATTTGCCGCTCTATCCGCCACGTTGGTCTTAGTCGCAATAAGTAACTGCTGCACATAATTAGTAGTAGCCATTATTTCACGCTCAGCTTGTGCTACAGCCAGATCAATCAATTCATTTTCTAAAAAAGTGACAAAGCTAAGTTCCAATTGGTCAAATCCAGTTCGTTCTAACACCAAACTGGGCTTCGGCAGACTTGTTATCGGATCGAGGTTAAGACGTTGCCTGTACAAATTCTCCAGCTGTGGGGTTAGCTTGTCAACTGCTGCAAGTTTAGCCAAAACTGCTAAATGACTGGAAACGGGAAAAACACGTGGTTTAACAATGTCGAACGTACGCAAAGATTGGGTTACATGTTTGACCACTTCTGTCAATTCGCCTTCTGATTCCGCCAAATCAGCTGCATTAATTATAAAGAACATCTTATCTGTAGCAAAAGAATCCTTTACCTTACCTAGTTGAGCCAAAAATTGAGCATCTGCCTTGCAAAAGGCATTATTATAGTAAGTGACAAACAATACCGCGTCGGCATTTTTAATAAAGTCAAACGCCACGTTAGTATGTCGGGAATTGTTAGAATTTGACCCTGGGGTATCCACTAATACAATCCCTGACTCAGTTAACGGACAGGAATAGTAAAGTTCGATCCACTCCACCAAACAAGCCTTGTCTTCTTCAACAACAAAGGAACGAAGATCTGCCAGCTCAAGTGTTAATTCTTCGCCTAACCGTTCAGCAAGTTCAGCATTGCCTTGGCGTACAGCACAGACAAAATCATATTGTGCTTTTACGGCCATCGGCACCTCTTGAGCAGCCATAGCTTGGACTGCCAACAATGCTTGCCTGTAGTTTGACGCCTCCAGCCCACAGGCGGCTGCAGCGCTAAGTACATCGGTCGCGAGATCAAGCTCGGATTTTAATTTTACCTTAATTGTACCGTGACGGTACTGCGGGTTGGGCGGCAAGATCTTGTTGATCGCAGCGGTGGTTGGGTTAGGTGAGACCGGTAGAACAATATCACCTAGGAGAGCATTGGCCAAAGATGATTTGCCGGCACTAAATGCGCCAAACAGGGCTACAGTAAATAAGCTGTTTTCCAGTCTGGCAGCACGCTGCTGCAGTGCATTTATGTGCGAAGTAAAGTCATGCGCGGGCTCGAGCAGCCTAGCGCACTGCAATAATTTTTGTGACGCAAAACGCAGTTTAGGATGCAATGCTCGCAACACAGGTTCGTGCTGAAGCTGACCAATGCCCGGTGTTGGCAGTTCCGACTTCTTCACCTTGCGAATATTTTCATTCCGGGTGCCCGCATTAGGTAGCGAAAGAACTTGCGCCTTAGGGTTAGCCTTCTGGGTAAGGTTGTGAAACTGTTTTCCAGGCTCAGGCACAGACAGATAAGCTAATGTTTTCTCCCACGTCTGCTTTAGGTTCTGCATATACTCACTATGTTGCTTGTCCAAACTGTTTAGGGTGGCTAAGGAGGCGAGAATCGCCTGATAATGCCGCAAACGCGCTTGCATTTGCGGCATTAGACGTTCCATTTTGCGGTTGGCTGCGGCGCAAGCCCGTTCAAGCCAGGTGACGCTCGTTTGGCGGTAGAGCGCTTTGAGTTTTACAGCAATATCAGTCGTGTAATTCATGACATATTCCGCTGACATTACAGCGCCCGGACGTAACGCCTCCAATAAAAGGTCTGGTTTAAATTCAACTACCAGTTGCATCGCCTGCATAGCAAAATCAGCCTCGAAGTCTTCCAGGCTTAAATTATACTGGGTAGGTATACATGTTAAGATTTGGCGCAGATGCCACATTAAGTTGGCTTCAACACTCTGACTAAGAGCAGTGTATAGCTTCTTGAAGCGAGTCTCGCGTTCCAATTCTGTTTTAACTTTACCGGCAAAAAACCCCACCTTAAAACCGGGTTGCCGCGAAGCAAGAAAATGTTCGGCCAATTCTCGCGTCGCGTAGCTGATTAAAGGAGCATTTTGTAGCAGGGAGGTTATTTGGCCCCTTATTTCGGTCGCTAGCGTGTCTGCTAGGTCTGTCAAGGAATTAATGTCTTGTTCTACTGCAACAAGGGCAGTCCTAGCTTCCTGTTCCTTAATTGGTTGTGCCAAAACCCATGCAACCTTGCCACGTGCACTTGCCGTTTGAGCCAGCATAAACTCACTGTGGCAGTGTAATAAATAATTTACGGCGCGCTTAATGGTTACAGGAAGATAATAAGTACTTGCCCGACTAACCTCCTCCAGTGCGCCTTCTAGCCGGGCAAACTCGCTGTCAGGATGATTCGGGTTCTCCAAGCTGATAAAAAAGAGCGCCAAGGGTTCCAGTTTCCATTGTTGCAGGGAACGAACAATCGACTGGCGAAACTCAGCCAGCGTCAGCTCAAACTCAACATGTTTGTCAACTTGATTTATGACTAAAATGTAGGGTATTTGTCGAATTTGCATCTCTTGGAGCACACTAAAATTAATATGGGCTTGTACGCTGTTATAATCAACAATATAAATTACAACATCTGACAGCACCAGTGCAAAATCCTGCAATAACTGTTCTGCCTTGGCAGCGGAATCTACGCCTGCTGTATCGACTAGGCTGAACCCGGCAAGTTGGGCAACCGCAATTTCCATCTCCGCTAAGTTCGCATCACAACACATGGCGTGAAAGCTTTCAGTCGTCGGTCGAGTAATACTGGTAAGCTCGCCATTCTTAGCGCGCAAGTTCATGGTTGCGGCAAAACCGGGCCGAATGTACACAGAGTTCATGCTGGTAGGTATTGGGCTAACCGGTAAAAGGGTAGCATCACAGCATAACTTATTAATTAATAAAGACTTACCCGAGGACACATAACCACAACAAGCTATAATAAATTCCTGTTTTGCATATTTAGTGCGTAATTTTGTCAGGATTTGCGCATTGGCCTCATCTCCGCACTGCCTAAAATCTGTGCTTAAGGTGTCCAGCGCGGATATGATCTGTTGCGACCTAGCGTCTTGCATTGCCATGCCTGCCTCCGATGGAAGTTTTGCCTAGTATTTTATCACAATTAGGCGACAAGCACATAACTTTTGAAATTTTGGAAATTACACAGTGAAATTTGCCGTTGCGTAAGCCTGGTGGATAGCGTCTAGCGCCTTGCGTGGATTTTGCGCATCGCCAATGCAGATGATGTGAGGGATTTTGGCTTGTAAGGCTTGGAAAAGGTCGTTACACGGGCGTGAACCCACTGCCAAAATTACCGTATCAGCAGGAAACTGCACGATGCCGCTGGCAGTTTCTGCCTGAACACCGTCCGGCGTAATTCTTATGACCTTGGTTTGATCTTGACAGTTGATGCCATAACGCTTAAGATCCGCCAACATTGACCAGCGTGTGCTTGGACCGATATCGCGCCCCAGCCCTTTGGCCAATTCCAATAGCGTAATGCTGCGCTTGGTATGAGTCAGTAATTGATGGAGGGCTCGTTCAGTTTCAGCGTGCTGAAACAGCAAAAACCGCAAAGTTGCAGCGTCAATAGTATTCGGCTCAGCAAGCAGCAAAGCAGTTTCTACCCCCACTGCCCCGCCCCCGACAATCACTACGTGATCACCGGTTGCAACCTTACCGGCTAAAACATCCCACGCTTGCAAAACCTTGCTACCTGCCGCAACGGACAACTCCGGTGCGATGGGTACCGCGCCTGTAGCAATAACCACAGTCGAGAATTTTTTGTTCTTAACCGCAGTCAGCACAGACTCAGGCGTAGCCATTTGGTCATACTTAAGTTCTACACCCAAAACCTTACAGCTCTGGGTTAAATAGTGGATAAGCTGCTTGAAATCTTGCCGTCCGGGCGGTGCAGCAGCGAGCACAAGTTGTCCTCCCGGTTCGGGACTGGCCTCCCATACTGTTACCTTATGTCCGTTGGAGGCCGCTACACGAGCATACTCCAGTCCGGCCGGACCGGCACCGATAACAAGTATCTGCTCGGGGAGGCCGTTTGGATTGGTACTTACAGGGACCTTCTCGGCTTCCCTTCCGGCTTCAGCATTGACTAGACAGGTTACTGGTTGCATGCGAAAGGCTGCATCAAGACAGCCTTGATTACACCCTATGCAAGGACGTACTGGCGTGGAACTCGCCAGCAAGGTTTTAACCGGCAAATCAGGATCGGCAAGTAATTGACGCGCCATGCCGATAAAATCTGCCTTACCTGCTTGTAGGATGGAGTCCGCTAACTCCACCGAGTTGATGCGATTACAGGCGATTACCGGAATGGATACAGCTTCTTTGATCCCTTGCGCCAAGTATGTGTAGGCTCCTGGCGGTACATTCATGGTAAGCTGGGGAACAGAAGTTTCATGCCAGCCCCCGGTTACATCAATTGCATCCACACCCAGCGTTGCGAGCATCCGACAAAATGCCTGTGCCTCAGTATTGGTGTTGCTGCCCGGTATAAAATCATTCCCGGCGACTCTAACGATAATTGGCATGGAAGCGCCCACAGCTTCACGTACGGCAGTTATGACTTCACGCGCAAACGTCATACGTGAGTTTAGATCTCCCCCATAGCGGTCCGTACGCAAATTGGTGATTGGTGAAAGAAACTGCGAGATCAGGTAACCCGCGCTCGCCAAGATTTCTATCCCATCAAAGCCAGCAGATTGCGCCCTTTTAGCCGCACCAACATAAGAGGCTACGATAGTATCGATCATCGTCTGGGTGAGCTCGAGAGGAGTTTCCCCCGTAAGCTTTGAGGCCACTGGTGAGGGGGCTACCGAACGATGGCCCGTATGCGCAGACACTGCGTATCTTCCGGCGTGGTAGAGCTGAGGTATTACTTTGGCACCCTCACTATGTACAGCTGCTACCAAACTCTGCAACCCCGGAATGAACCGATCATCATCTAGTTGCACCATATTGTGGGCATTGCCAATCTGGTCAATGCCGCATCCGCCGACAATGATCAGCCCGGTCCCGCCACGCGCACGTGCACGGTAGAATTCAATCAATTTTTCGTTAACCTCTCCCCCGGGACAATATCCTAAATGCATTGCCGTCATGATTAAACGGTTACGCAACTGTAAAGTTCCTATTTTGCCAGGCGAAAATAGTAAATTCAAAAGAACTCACCTCTTTACTTACTGAATAGATAAAACTGTCGTTAGCTCGTTTGTTTATTTGTTTGTTCTTGTTCTTGCAAAGTACGACGCAATATTTTCCCAACTGCAGTTTTGGGCAACGAATCCCTAAACTCAACTAGTTTCGGAACTTTGTAGGCTGCCAATTTCTGACGGCAATAATTAACCAGTTCCTCACTCGTACAAGTTTCACCGTCGCGCAGCACGACAAATGCTTTCACTGTTTCACCACGATAGGCGTCAGGTACACCAATCACGATTGCCTCTTTCACTTTCGGATGTTCATAAAGTACTTCCTCAATATCACGCGGATAAATGTTAAAACCGCCAGCTATAATCATATCTTTCTTACGATCAACTATGTAGAAAAACCCATCTTCGTCCATTTTGGCTATATCACCAGTGTATAACCACCCATCACGCAAAGTTGACGCCGTTTCATTCGGCAAGTTCCAATAGCCCAGCATCACTTGTGGACCGCGTATAAGCAGCTCCCCGACTTCTCCGGACGGCAGATCCACCGTGCCTGTTTCTAAATCAACTATTTTGGCCTCAGTGTCCGCGCAGGGTAAACCGATTGAACCGACTCTAGCTTTACCGTTGACAGGATTTAGATGCGTCGCTGGCGATGACTCGGACAGTCCGTATGCTTCGACTAATAGACCGCCTGTAAGCTCATGGAAGCGTTCGGCTACTTCAACCGGCAGCGGAGCTGAACCGCTAATACACACTTTGATTGAGCGAATATCGTATTCACTCAGTTTAGGATGGTTAACAATTGCGATATATAAAGTCGGTGCACCGGGAAAAATTGTGGGCTTAAAATCATTGATAACCTTAAGCACGACATCAATGTCAAATTTAGGTACTAAATATTGGGCGCCGCCTAATAGCACACTTAAGTTATTACAGGCTGTTAGTGCATAAACATGAAACAGAGGCAAAACGGTTAAAATTCTTTCCTGCCCCTCGGCAACCATCGGCATCCAGTACCGCACTTGATAAGCATTAGCTACAAGATTAAAATGAGTAAGCATTACCCCCTTCGCAGTCCCTGTGGTCCCCCCGGTATATTGCAATACTGCGATATCTTGCCGTGGGCTGATCTCAACGCTTGGCGGATTGGGTTGATAATCCTTCAGTATTGTTTCAAAGGCTAGAGTGTCCTCACACTTAACCGGTTCTCCCAGCGATACGGTAATCACATTCTCCAGGTTTGTTCTGCTGCGCACGTTATTTACGCGGGGAAAAAGCGCATCATACACTATGATGGTTTTGGCCTCGGAATTTTTCAGTTGATATTCTAATTCCCGCTCCATGTACATAGGATTGGTCTGCACAACTATTGCACCCAGTTTAAGCACAGCAAAATAACTTACAACCCACTGGGGACAATTAGGCAACATAATTGCGACTCGCTCTCCCTTGTGCACTCCCAGCGCACTGAGCCCGGTTGCTAAACGGTTAACCATACTTAAAACTACCCGATAACTTAATTGAACACCCTGAAAAACCAATGCCGTCTGCTCGGGATTTTTTGCCACTGTTTCCTCTAACATCTGACTTAAAGAAATTTCAGGATAGTTCAAGTTGTGGTTTACTCCTTCTTGGTACTGCGCGAGCCAGGGAAACTTCTGTGTTGACACTGTGCACTCCTCCTCTTATTTCCTAAGTGTTTCGTAATATGTATTCGTTAGTCCTTCACTTTACGCATGCACGAACCTCTTTAGTCCCTGAATGATTGTTCATTCACTTACATCATAACAAATACCTCTCCTTTACCGCAAGAGCCTTTAGTCCTAAAATCAAAATATTCTCACAAAAAAATACCTTGACTCGTTCCTGAGCCAAGGTATTTTTTTGCTATATTTCCGGCCTATCGATGTTTTAAGCGCGCCTATATCTGCGAAACACAAAATATTTCATAAACACGAAGCTGGCAATAGAGGGAACTGCCATCGCTAGCAGCTTAGAAATATTTTGCACCAATACCAATGCAACATTTAAGAATGTCAGCATATGCAGGGAGACGAGAAATGTAACATTGCTAAGAACAAGGCTTGCACCTGCCTGCAGAAGAAAATAGGTTTTTTCTCTTAAATCCTTACGCGCATGGCGGCCAAACGTCAGGCGCGAATTCCACACATAGCTATTGAGAATAGCTAGCAGGTACGCTAAAGAATTAAATATTACGAGCAACCTGTCATCGGATGTTGGCCAAATGTGCAGGAAAATATTGAGGGCGCCAAGATCAATAACTGCATTAATGGCGCCAACAAACAGAAATTGCAGGAATTGACGTAACTGTGGCGACATAGCTGCAAATAACAAGTTAGACCACCAACTTAATCTATATTTGTGTTGGATACATTTCCCGGTCACTAGCGTATGCGCCGCATGCTTGTACGTAAAATCCCAGCAATTGCTCACATGCTTGGGACCAACCAAGGTTGTGTGCAACCTCTGACGCATTTTGGCTCAATGTTTTTCTGAAGCCTTCATCGCTCAGCCTCCATACTGCGTGTGTAAAGCTGCCGTGAAGCTTGGGGTTGTACAATACGCCCGTTACCCCATCTTGAATCTGTTCACGGGTTGGTCCGCTGTCCGCTGCCACCACAGGCAAGCCTGACGCTAATGCTTCGAGTAACACCAAACCCAAAGTTTCGGTGGTTGAAGGAAAGACAAAAATATCAGCTGATGCATATGCTTCAGCTAATTCCTGTTTATGCATAAAACCCGTAAAAACGGTATTGGTATTTCTAAAGTGGTGTTCCAAGTTAGCGCGATTAGGCCCGTCACCCACTATTGCCAGACAATAATCAGGCGATGTTTGCAACACTTCTCTAATCTTTTCGATTTCCTTTTCCGGTGCCAGTCTCCCAACATACAGGAGTAATCGCTTCCCGGGTTGACCCTGTGTTAACCGCTCACGCATTACCTCGCTATAATAATGTGAGCCATAAGTGTCAGTTGCCACCCCGCGTTGCCAAAGCTGCACATTACGGAAACCCTTATCCCCAAGTTCTTGTTGCACGGTGCGCGAGGTGCACAGGTTAACTTGGGCTCGATTGTGCAAAGTACGGAAATACCACCACAAAGCTGGTTTTAAAAAAGGAACATGATAGTAATCAGCATATTGCGGGACATTGGTGTGATAGGAAGCGATAAGTGGTGCGCCGAGTCTTCTGGCATAGTAGAGCCCCGCAATGCCAAGAAAGGCCGGATTGACGACGTGCACTACATCTGGCTGAAAGTCGAACAGGTACTTTCTCACTTTACGGCTTGGTAGAGAAAACTGTTTATCCTTGTACAGCAAAAATGTATGCGCCGGTACCCCACACACTACCGCACCGGCATATTCATTTACACCAAGATCAGGCGCTATAACACAAACTACGTGTCCATTTGCTTGTAACCACTGAATTGAGGCACAAAGTCTGGTAACTACTCCATCCGTGGAAGGCAAAAATGTTTCTGTAATCATTGCTATTTTCATACCAAAAATCCCTTAATAATTATTTCCAATTGATTTTAGGCATAATGTTAGCTTTAATTACATTATCCTTGTATTCAATTACTGAATGAAAAATGTCGCGTAGTACCTTTGGAGTCAATAGATGAGGGTTAAGACCCAGATCCTGCAGCTTATTATGTTTAGCGTTGTAATAATGTTCTTCTTTCTCAGTTCGAGGATTTGCAAGGTTGCCAATACGTACTGCCAGCCCATCTTGAGCCGCCACTTCTTGTACTTTATGCGCTAAATCCAGTACGGAAAATTCTTCAGTAAACTGATTGAACACGCGGAATTCTCCGTTGTCGGCCGGATTAAGCGCCGCCAGTTCAATACAACGTACTGTATCTAAAATATTAATAAAACCGCGCGTTTGACCGCCGCGGCCATATACCGTTAAATCATGGCCCATTGCCGCTTGGATGAGAAAGCGATTTAAGACCGTACCAAACACAGCGTCATAATCCAACCGGTTCAGCAGAAGCGGATCCAGTACCGTTTCGTCTGTGTGGAGACCGTACACCACACCCTGGTTCAAATCAGTGGCTCTAATCCCCCAAGCTTTACAGGCAAACATAATGTTATGGCTATCATGCACTTTAGACAAGTGATACATCGAACCAGGCTGTTTCGGAAAGGGCAAAATATCCTCGCGTCCATTGTGGTTAACTTTGAGGTACCCTTCCTCAATATCAATATTTGGCGTTCCATACTCTCCCATAGTACCTAGTTTGATCAAATGACACTCGGGCACAATTTCTTTAATTGCATACAAGACATTAAGCGTGCCGACAACATTATTGACTTGCGTAAAAACAGCATGTTCCCGATCAATCATCGAATACGGGGCCGAGCGCTGTTCGGCAAAATGAACTAACGCATCAGGTCTGGTTTGTATAAGTACTTCGCGTAGGAAATCATAATGGTTAAGATCCCCTAAAAAAGTACGGATAGTTCTGCCGGTATGCCTTGCCCAACAGGCCACCCTATCATCCAGGGATGCAATGGGAGTCAGTGAATTTGAAGCTAGTTCTTGATCCCATTTTCGCCTAATTAAACTGTCCACTATTGTTACTTCGTGCCCCTGTTTAGATAAGTAAAGGGCTGTTGGCCAACCACAAAATCCATCTCCACCCGCGACTATAATTTTCATTCAAGCGACTCCTCTTCCTTCGGTGTTATCAGCAAATCTTAAATTGAATAATCTTCATGTAACATTATAAAGTCAAGTAGTAAGCAGTGTCTAGTTTTCACTAAATATAGGTTAAAGTGACTATCTTTCTAATATTATACGATTAGTATTAAAATTACTTTAAAAGTCGAACGTGCCTATGTGCACGACTGATTATTTTGGCTAAGAGTACCGATGCCACGCATAATAGACGGCAACCAGTAATGTTTCCTTAGATATAACTATGTTATTGCACAGTTAAGTAAATTCTATACCGTCCCCCGTCTTCCTTCTTTAAAGTCTTTAGCCTTCGCGCATAATTTTACAGCCAAGGTCAATCTACGTTGACATTAGTTAAACTAAATTTTATCAGTATGCATTTGATTATTTTAAGACTATAATAATATGATGTTAAGAAAACACACTCTAAATAACAAGTTTGAGAGGTAGCTATAATATGGATGTCCTAGCAACATTTCCCGCCTTAAAACATCGTAATTTTCGTTTATTTTGGTTTGGTCAGGTGATTTCGTTAGTTGGCACCTGGATGCAAGTAACCGCCTTGCAGTGGCTTGTTTATACTTTGACCAAGTCGGCATTGCTGCTCGGTCTACTAGGGGCAGCTCAGTTTGGACCCGTAATGCTTTTCTCGCTCTTTGCCGGAGTTTTCGTCGATCGCTACCCCAAAAAACAAATGCTCATCTTTACGCAAAGCGCTTTAATGGCGCAAGCACTAATTTTGGCAGCTTTTGTATGGTTTGGGCATGTGGTATATTGGCAAGTGTTGATTTTAGCGATTATAATGGGAATGGTAAATACGTTAGATTTGCCGGCGCGTCAATCATATATGCCTGATTTAGTCGGTAGACAAGACATTCGCAGCGCCATAGGTCTTAACTCCGCCATTGTCAACGTTGCGAGAATGATTGGTCCAGCTATCTCCGCATTACTCATTGCTCGGTATAATCCGGGTCTTTTGTTTTTTCTTAACGGAATCAGTTTCATACCGGTAATTATCGGTTTGTATTTTATTGACGTCAATCCAATCCCCACCAAACTTAAAGACAGACGCGTCTTAGGTGACGTTGCAGCAGGCTTAAAATATATTCGTAAAAGTCCTGTACTTTTGGGAGCGGTGCTGGCGATGCTGGCTGTGGGAACATTTGTCATGAATTTTAATGTTATAATTCCGATTTTCGCCACACAAGTGCTGCACCAAGGGGTACAAGGATATGGGTTACTCATGTCAGCCTCCGGCGCAGGTTCACTGGTTGGCGCTATTCTAGTCGCCTCCGCTGCAAAAGGAAATCCACGCCTGCAATTATTATTTGGGAGTGGAATAGCTGTTTCAGCCTTATTATTGGTGCTCTATTTTATTCATGCCTTACCATTTGCCATCGCCACTTTTGTTGTCGTAGGCTTTTTTAACATAGTTTTTATTACTACCGTAAACTCGGCAATCCAGCTCAATTCAAGTAATGAGTTTCGGGGGCGCGTGATGAGCGTATATTCCTTTGCATTTGCCGGAACTACACCAATTGGCAATTTATTTGCCGGAAGCGTCACCCAAAGTTTTGGTGCGGGCATTGGCTTTATGCTATGCGGTTTAATTTCCCTCGCACTTCTCGGAGGTATAATCGGCTTTTTATTTAAAGAAAGAAATAAAATTCCCGAACAAGCCCTTGGCTAAACTTAAGCGGAGTGTCCGGTTATTGTAGTCTTGACAAGTGTCAACTTCCCGTAAAACTCTACTTGAGGCAAAGCGGCAGGAACTAGTAAATTATCACCCGGATTCAAGGCTATTTCACCAGTGTGATAACGCATATACCCATGACCTTCAACTGCGCAGTAAATCCGCAAATTACCGAAGTCTGGCTCCATTAAAGCCCCGTCTATCTGGTGCTTACTCATACTGAAGTATGACCCGTTAATTACCGAACGGTGGAATTCAGTCGTGCTACTTACGCCAAACTTAATGACATCAAGCGCCTTATCAACTTGGGTTTCGCGTGCCTTACCGTTCATTCCGACCCTGTCGTAATCGTAGATACGATAGGTTATATCAGAATTTTGTTGTACTTCATAAACTACTATTCCTTCACATATTGCATGTACAAGACCACTGGGTATGTAAATCATATCGCCCGTATTCACTGCGACGAAACGGAGACAATCGAGGAGGTAATCACCTTGCAGCGCCGCGACAAATTCCTGTTGCGTGATGTGTTCATTTAGCCCATAGACAATTTTCGCATTCGGCTTAGCGGCAACAACGTACCACCCCTCTTCTTTGCCCATGCCCTGCTCTACCGTTCGCGCGTAGCTGTCATCCGGATGTACCTGGATGGAAAGCTTTGCTGTGGCATCAATGAATTTGACGAGCAGGGGAAATTGTTGAACGGACGTAAAGGTTTCACCCATGATCGTTTGGGGGTAATTATGCAGTAGCTGCGCTAAAGTCATGCCCTGCCAAATTCCATTGGCAACTACGCTCATACCATATGGGCTGCTGCATACTTCCCAGCTCTCACCTATGTGCGCACCTGCAAAATTACGTTCGAACAGCTGGTGCAGTTGGCGGCCGCCCCAGACGCGTTCCTTGTAAATTGGTTTAAACTTCAAAGGGTATACGCTTGACATGCGCAAGCTAAACGCCCCTAACCACGCATAGTTCGTTATATCCTATGCCGGAGGCATTTGATTTACGCATTTTGCAGCGAGTCGCATTGTTTATCTGGCTCTCTTTTCGAGGCCAAGTAAATCATCGACCTTTTCAGTAAAATAACTATGGGCATCGCCGATAGCGGCATTATAGATATACGGCCCTATTTCGCTAAGCATGAAATCCAAAATTAAGCTGCCCGTAAACTCACTAATCTCTTCCTCTCGCTGTGCAGCAAAGTAGCGTCTAATTGCTTCAATAGCAGCTTTCCTGGCATAAGCGTCCAACTCAATCAATTTTTGTGGCATATTTACCCCCACATAGTATTTTTTGGCATGGTAACTCAAGTATTAAAAAAGGAGCACAGCATGAGTATTCTAAACGTTGAAAATGTAACACACGGATTTGGCAGTCGGCGTATTCTCGAAGACGCTACTTTTCGCCTGCTCAAAGGGGAGCACGTTGGTCTGGTAGGCGCTAATGGTGAAGGTAAATCTACGTTTCTTGGCATTATCACAGGCACTATTATACCAGATAAAGGCAAGGTTGAATGGTCAAACCGCGTAACAGTTGGCTACCTAGACCAACACTCCGTGCTTAGCTCGGGTAAAACCATCCGCAATATTTTGCACGAGGCCTTTCAAGCTATGTTTGATTTAGAAGCGGAAATGCTGCAGCTTTACGACAAAATGGCTGCGTCAGACGAGTCGGAAATAGCTAGACTTATGGAAGACGTTGGGGAAATTCAGACAATCCTTGAACATAACGGATTTTATACCATTGACGCCAAGATTGAAGAGGTTGCTAACGGACTGGGTTTGGGTGATATTGGTCTGGATAAAGATGTTGCCGATTTAAGCGGCGGGCAAAGAACAAAGGTCCTATTAACCAAACTTTTACTGCAAAACCCCAGCATTCTCATTCTCGATGAGCCCACCAACTTTCTCGATGTTGACCACATTGCCTGGTTGAGCAACTATCTTAAAAATTACGAGAATGCCTTTATTTTGGTGTCACATGATATCCCATTTTTAAACGATGTCGTAAATGTCATCTATCATGTCGAAAACGCCACCCTAACCCGTTATACCGGAAATTATCAGGAATTCATGCAAATGCTCGAAATCAAAAAGGGACATGAGCTTAAGGCATATGCCAAGCAGCAAAAAGAAGTGGACCGCCTGGAAGATTTTATTGCTCGCAACAAGGCTAGAATATCCACTACAGGTCGAGCCAAGAGTCGGCAAAAGCAGTTGGATAAAATGGAGATTTTGGAAAAGCCCAAGGAAAAAATCAAACCAATCTTCAAATTTCGCGAAGCGAGAGCCTCAGGTCGGCAAGTTTTCGCTGCCGTTAAACTCGTCCTCGGTTACGATCAACCACTAACTCAACCGATGGACTTAAGCCTCGAGCGCGGGCAAAAGGTGGCAATTCGCGGCGTCAACGGACTGGGTAAAACAACTTTATTACGTACTTTACTTGGCGATATTCCTCCGCTTGACGGAGCAGTCAACTTGGGTGACTATCTCTATCCAGGCTATTTTGAACAAGAAACAAAGCGCAGCAGCACCCGTACCGCCTTAGAGGAGATATGGCATGAATTTCCCGGTTTGAGCAATTACGAAGTAAGGGCCGCGCTTGCGCGCTGCGGTCTCTCTAATGAGCATATTTCCAGTAAGATAACAGTACTCAGCGGCGGCGAAAATGCCAAGGTTCAACTATGTAAGCTCATGCTTAAGGAAGTAAATGTGTTAGTGCTTGACGAGCCAACCAACCATTTAGATGTAGATGCCAAGGATGAATTAAAAAAGGCCTTACAAGCCTTCAAAGGAACCGTTCTTCTGGTATCGCATGAACCAGAGTTTTATGCAGACTGGGTCAGTGAAGTGTGGAATCTGGAACAATGGACAACTAAGATAGTTTGACCGCGGTCAAATCTAACGAATTTTCAAGCCAAGAGAAACAGCAGTAACCTAAACGGTTGCTACTGTTTCTCTTGGCTCAAATCAAGCTGGTAAATTGATTTTGCGTGTATGCGCATTATTCTCCAACTCAACGTGCGGCGCAGTTGCTCCCCGAACCAGTT
This sequence comes from Bacillota bacterium, assembly GCA_021783135.1. Lineage (GTDB taxonomy): Bacteria > Bacillota > Desulfitobacteriia > Desulfitobacteriales > JAJXUE01 > JAJXUE01. The sequence continues at coordinate 18,450 of JAJXUE010000041.1, forward strand.
ATTTCCTGCTAAGTCTTGCGGGAAGTTTGGTTTTTTTCAGATTTTGTGCCGGTTGAGCATATAGCCGGTGCTCCAAAAAGCCACTATGGCAATACCACCAATAATTAACCAGCGCCATATTTCCCGCGATACTCCTAAAAACACTAATGCCGTTCCTAAATAGTAGGGCACTATGGAAATTGCCGCGGTCCACAAATAAGGCCAAAAACCTACAGAAGGAATAACACCTGCGACATAATTGACAGCGAATGCCGGTATCGGCAAGAGGCGTGCAATGAACAATCCGACAGTACCTTTCCTTTGCACCCATCTGTCAACCATATTAAAACGGTCCGGCGCAATTAATTTTTCAATAAAGTTGCTGCCATAATAGCGGGCTATCGCAAAAATCACGATAGAACTTAGACTAGCACCAAGCCATGCGTAGAAGGTGCCCCAGTAAATGCCATAAATTTTTAAAAATAAAACTACCAAGCCTTCCGAAGGTATGGGCGTCATACATAAAACAACCATCAATAGGATTGCAATTACCGGACCTAATACACCGAGGCCTTGAATCGCGGCAGAAATCTGATTGCGGCGATCAAAGTACAAAAAGGCCACAACAAAAACTATGAAGGCCGCAATTATTAGCGCTACCCAACTATATTTTTTCAAATTAACTTCCGGGTACAGCATTTTCATAATGTAATATCCTAACAATCAACGTTTAAAATCACACTAATAAGTATACCAAATCTTATGATAAGATATGTCTGAAGTTTTGACTGCTATTTAGGTCAATAGAATCGCAGCTCCTATAGTACCCGGTCCGGTGTGAACACCGATTACGGGTCCGACCTCGGTAAATATGTCAACTGAAAGCTGAAAGGTTTCTTCCAACAAGTTTTTCAAGTAAAGTCCTGCCTCATATGCGGCGCCATGCGCAACTGCTAACTTAACATTTTTACTACCCTTGCTATATTGGTGCAGCGCATCAGCTATTATTTTGAGTGACTTTTCCTGTCCGCGTGCTTTTGCTAAAGAATGATATTCCCCATCTTCACCCACCCGGATGACCGGTTTAACATTTAAAAGTGACCCTAGCGTACCGCTTACTTTGCCGATTCTCCCACCTCTTTGAAGATATAACAGGGTATTTACAGTGAAAAGTGTTTCGACATTTTGTCTAATACCGGTCAATTGTGCCAAAATTTCACTAGCACTCGCGCCTGCTTGAATACGTTGGGCAATTTCCACCACCAGTAAACCCATGCCGAGACTAATCGTTTTGGAGTCTATTACGTGGACGCGTTGCGCAAAATCAGCTGCCGCGAGCTTCGCTGCGTTGACGGTACCGCTCAGGGCAGCAGACAAATGGACAGATACTATCTCTGTATAGCTGGCAAACAGTTTTTGGTAGAGCTGCTTAAACTCCAGCGGTGTTGGTTGCGAGGTTTGGATGATATCCCCTTCTGCCAATTGTAGCTGCCGGTAAAATTCCTGGCCGGAAATCTCCCCATCCAAGTATTCCCGTTGACCCAATCTGACTCGGAGGGGAATTAGGTGGATATCACATTTGGCCCGAAGCTCGTCTGCTAAATCAACCGTACTATCTGTCACCAGTGCAACCTTGGGCATTAAGGTTCCTCCCTATCTTGGCCCTATGCGGGAATAAATTGCTCTGAATAGCATATTCCCCGCAGATTACTTCAGTGCACCGCCTGACATTTATACGTTGTAGTGTTTAACGTTGTTTTTGATCGCGAACTATATAGACTTGGTAACCTTCATGCCTCAATTGAAGCCAGTTAATAACTACTTCCTGCCAAGACATTTCTGTATAAAGTGTATGGGTTTGACAAGCCCCAACGTCGAAAATTTGCAGTTCATAAAGTGGAATGCGAAACATTAGACTGTCACCCCCTTTTAGCGTTACAACTTGAGTAATTTCGTCATTATATTACAACATTCCTTCTACGCAAAGGTATAAAATACAGTTTTGTGTTAGTTAAGCCTGTAACCCCTGGGTTGAAAAAATTGCTAACACGCTTCGCAAATGTGGCCTATGCTCTATCCTTAGGTAATATATTACAAACAGAGGTGGAGCAAGTGCTATTAAACTTAACTAAAGCAGGACGTCAAATCCTAAAAACTATGAGTTTATTATTACTAATTATCGTCATGTTAGCCGCGCTTGGCTTGGCGCATAATGTCTACAAGCAAGTTGCAGCATTCAAGCAGGTAAGTACAAGCATTGAACAGCAACGCCAAAAATATTTTCAAGCGGTGGACCTGCTGGCACACGCCAAATGGTCTGAAGCCAACCAAATTTTAGCTGAAATAAAGGATTATAGTGACGCTAAGGTTCTCACAGCTTATGCTAAAACGAGAATTTTTCTCCAACAGCAAAACTTTAGTGCCGCGCTACAGGAGCTCAAACAGATACCTCAGAATTATCAAGGCCAATTCCAAGCGCAAATTGCGCGCTTACGTAGGATATTGCCATAACACAAAACGTCCAGGCTCTTTGCCGTGGACGTTTTGTGCTACACAATGTTGCGCTATAGGTTTTGCAGGCCTAGAAACACCTTTTCAGGGGTTAGCGGCAAGTTTTGCACCCTTACCCCAACCGCATTATATACGGCATGGAGGATTGCGGGCGCAGGCGTATTAGCAACCACTTCACCGATTGATTTTGCGCCGAATGGTCCTGTAGGCTCATAGCTGGTTGCAAATTCAACCCGTATCCGGCCTACATCCTTACGACAGGGAATTTTATACTGCATAAATGAATCGCTCTGCATTCTGCCTGCAGGGTCATATTTTACATCCTCAAACATGGCCATGCCGATCCCCTGTACTATTCCTCCCTCGGCTTGAATTCGGGCTAAGTTGGGATTGATTACTGTGCCGCAGTCTACTGCGGCCACGTAATCAATCAACTCAACCTTACCGGTAAGGGTGTCAACCTCAACTTCCGCAAAACCGGCGATATAGGGTGGGGGTGAAACTTCCCCACCAAAGGTAGCAGTCCCGACCAGCTGGAGTTTTCCATTACCCAAAACAGATAACTCCGCTATTTTGGGCAAACTGATTGTCTTGGCTCCGTCTAGGGTTGTGACACTTTTACCGTCAAATTCAACGTCTTCTACCGCATGATGCAGAAATTCAGCACCTTGCTGCAGGATTGCTTGGCGTAAAACCTTAGCAGCGTTGATAACAGCAGTGCCGGTAACATAGGTTGTACTCGAGGCGTAAGAACCAGGATCATAGGGGACTATGTCAGTGTCCGCAGTAGTAACTATAATATCGCCTATTGCGGCCTCCAAAACCTCCGCTGCCATTTGAGCTAAGATTGTATCACTTCCGGTTCCCATGTCTGTAGAGCCCAGGAGCAGTGTATAATTACCATCATCATTTAAACGAATTTCCGCTGAAGCAGTGTCAATACCGGCGATGCCCGACCCTTGCATGGTTAAAGCCATACCTACCGCCCTGACTTTGTTTGTTCCGACCACGGTGCGTGGATATTTGTCATCCCAACCAATCAGTTGTTTGCCTTTGGCAATACATTTATCAAGCGTCGAACTACCCAAAGCCTCACCATGCCCCGTCAAATGAGTCTCCCCCGCTCTAATGATATTCTTAAGGCGGATTTCAGTCGGATCCATGTTTAATTGTTCGGCCAATATGTTAACAGTTGACTCGAGGGCAAAAGTACCTTGCGTAGCGCCATACCCTCTAAAGGCCCCAGCCGACATTTTATTAGTATATACTGCCTTCCCCATGAAGCGTACGGCTTTAGTTTTGTTGTAAAGAGGTAAAGTATACTCGCCAATACAGCCTAAGACGGTTGGCGCATGCTCACCATAGGCGCCGGTATCAGTCAAGGCCTGGATATCAATGGCCAAGATGTTGCCTTGCCGGTCCGCACCCAATCTTACCTTAACTCGCGCAGCATGACGACTACTCGTACTGATGAAGGTTTCCTTGCGATCGTAAACTATCTTAGCGGGCTTCCCGGTTTTTAATGTAACTATGGCTGCAAATATTTCCACGGCTCCGGTTTGTTTACCGCCAAAACCGCCGCCAATTCTTGGTTTAATAACTCTAATTTTACTTGCAGGCAGTTGCAACGCAAGTGCCAACTGCCGCCTGACATGAAACGGAATTTGCGTTGAGCTTACCACCACCAGCCTGCCGGTATGGTCAAGATAGCTAAAGGAACGATAGGTTTCCATCATCGCGTGGGCCTGAGCCTGCGTGAAAAATATCTCTTCTGCCACAACATCGCACTGGGCCAGCTCGCGTTCTACATCCCCAACTTCAACTTTGTGCGAGGCTGCTATATTCTTGTCCTGATGCAGACCAATATCAAAGTTGCAGCGTAGGTCGGCTTCAGGGTGAATAACCGAAGCATGTCCTTCAGCTGTAACAAAATCTAATACGGGTTCCAAGACATCATACTCAACTTTAATTAAACGCAGGGCTTTAACAGCCGTTGCTTCGTCAACTGCAGCTACAATTGCTACTTCGTCCCCCACATAGCGGACAATTTGCTCGAGTATCAACCTGTCAAACGGCGATGGTTCCGGGTGGGATTGTCCGGCCAGCGTAAACCGTACCTTGGGCACATCTTGATAGGTGAGAACGCAAGCTACACCGGATAAACCTTCTGCCTTTGAGGTGTCTATCGCCGTAATTTTGGCAAAGGCATGGGGGCTGCGCAATATCTTAATGACCAGCGCATGCTGCAAAGCCAAATCATCAGTGTAAACGGGCGCACCGGTGGCAATTGCCAAGCCGTCTATTTTCGGAACGCTAGTACCTACGATCTTCATTCTGTCACCCCCAGATAAGCCTTAACTGCTCTTAATTGGCCCATATAACCAGTGCATCTGCATAAATTCCCTGCTAAATAGTGGATAATCGCCTCTTCCGAGTAAGTAGTAAGTTCACGCTTCATTGCCAAAACTGTCATGATGAAACCAGGACTACAAAACCCACACTGCTCGGCACCTTGGGCCGTCAAAAAAGCGGCGAACTCCTTAGCCTCCGTTTGAACTCCTTCAATGGTCGTAATACTTTTCCCAGCCGCTCTAAGGGCTAAAAAACTACATGAAAGAGTCGGTTTACCATCAATCCAAACTGTACATAGACCGCATGAGCTCGTGTTGCAACCTTGTCTGACACCTAGCATACCGGCCTTGCGCAATGCCTCCGCCAAGAACTCATTTTTTTCAACTGCTAGTTCTATCCTTTGGCCATTGAGTATAAATTCTACTTGCACTGTACAACCTCCGTTAAAGCTCTTTGCACCAATACCTTGCACATAGCACGACGATAGGCTGCTGTGGCACGTATATTGGTGCCAAAAGACAACTCCTGTGCAGCCGCAGCCGCAATACGCGCAATTTCAGTCGGTTCCGGATTGTTCACTGTCAAAGCAGCAGCAGTCTGCAAAGCAAATTTAGCTTTCAATGGACGAGCGCCCACAACTATCTGCCACCGGTTATTCCTGCGTGATACAGCAACATTTAATATAGGGTAGTCACCGGCAGAGTTACGCAAGCATTGGTAGCTTGCTTGGCGACCATCCATTTTGATAAAAATTCGGGTCAAAATATCTTTGGCATAGGGGCGATCTAAAAACTCCGTCAGGCTCATTCTCCCAGCCTGGTGCAGTTCTACTTCCGTATCCAACTCGAAAATGACATTCA
>JAJXUE010000062.1 GCA_021783135.1 Bacillota bacterium
GCGCCCAATTTACGGCTACGTTTGCGGAAGTGAGGCAGCGAGCCGAAAAGTATGCTAGGCGCAGTAGTCTGCTGAGCGGAGCAGAAAGCAAACTCGACCCCAGCGACCCAAAAAATGCAACAAGGGCCGATTAACCAAAGGGTGAGTTTACTTTCTGCGCAGAGAAGCATTACGGAGGCGCCGTTAGCATACTCGGCGAGCGCCCGAACGAGAGCACGCTCGCGCCCAATTTACGGCTACGTTTGCGGAAGTGAGGCAGCGAGCCGAAAAGTATGCTAGGCGCAGTAGTCTGCTGAGCGGAGCAGAAAGCAAACTCGACCCCAGCGACCCGAACCCAGTTTCAGGCTAGTACCAGAAAAGGCGTCACCTGTAGCAACGCCCTTAATTAGCAATACCTAGCAAATGCGCCCTTGCGGCCGCAATCATATACAAAGACCCCGTGATGCACACCAAATCGCCCGCTTCAGCCAGCGCCAGCGCCCGCTCCACACCCTCCGGTATCTCCTCACATAAAACAACATCACTTACATATTTGGCGGCCTCCTTAGCCATATCCTGCCAATTGCCGGCGCGCGGGCTGTTGGGCTTGGTTACAACGATTTTGTCCGCCAAAGGAGCCAGTACCGCCAGCACCTTTTCCCGTTCCTTATCTGCCAGCATGCCGATGCACAAAATAAGTTTGCGATAAGTGAAAACTTGGTGCAATGCGAGCGCCAAGCTCTCCGCACCATCGAGATTGTGCGCCCCATCCAATAGCACGCCTGGGCGCACAATCTCCAATCTGCCCGGCCATTGGGCCTGGCGCAAGCCGAGTTTTACCTGCTCTGCTGTAACCTCAAGGCCGCAAAAGCGACCCAGGGCTTCCACCACCGCTACCGCAGTTGCCGCATTAACGAGTTGGTGCGCTCCCAGTAGCTTCAACTCCAAGTCGCAATAGTTTTGTTGCGGACCATAAAGGTTAAATCTTTGCCCCAATGGCGTAGCAGTCAAGCTCTCCCAGCGGTAGTTTTCACCCACCTTGATTAACCTGGCCGACTTAGCTTGGCAGGTCGCTTCTATTACCTCCAAGACCTCCGGCCGCTCTGCCGCCGTCACCACTATGGCCTGTTCTTTGATAATTCCTGCCTTAACAGTAGTTATTTCCTCCAGCGTGTTGCCGAGATAATCCATATGGTCCATACCAACATTGGTAATCACACTGAGCAACGGATTAATCACATTCGTGGAGTCTATGGCCCCACCCAGACCAACTTCTATTATCGCCAAGTCGACCTGCTCCTCAGAGAAATACAGCAACGCCAAAGCGGTATTAACCTCAAACTCGGTGGGGTGTTCCTGCCCTGCGACGACCATTTGCGCCAGAATAGGTTGCAGGCGGGTAAGCAGCTCCGCTACTCTTACCTCCGGTATCTGAGCCCCATTAATTACTACGCGTTCACTATAGGAGTGCAGGTGAGGCGAGGTAAACACGCCCACCTTGTATTCCGCCGCTTGCAGGATTGACGCCAGCATAGCCGAGGTCGATCCTTTCCCATTGGTACCGCCTATATGGATAGTCTTAATTTTATTTTGGGGATCTCCCAATTGCGCCAACAGGTACTTAATCCTGTCTAAACCAAAATTAAAGCCAAACTTAGTTAGATTCACTAAATAATCCATGGCCTCCGGATAATTCATGCAACGATCCCCCTATTTGCGCATGCTGGCGATTCTTTCTTCCAGTGCAACACGCGTAGCGGCATATCCCGCCAATTTCTCTTGTTCTTTGGCAATAACGTCCGCCGGAGCTTTGGCGGTAAAGCCGGGATTATTGAGTTTGCCCTCGCACCGCGCAATTTCTTTCTGCAAACCCTCGACTTCTTTTTCCAGACGTTGAATTTCTTTCGCCAAATCAATTACACCGGCTAACGGCACGTAAACCTCAACTTCCGCCACAATAGCTGTGCCGGCCTGATCCGGTTTTTCCGGCAAAGTCAAGTGAATACTGAGTTCAGAAACCGCTGCCAGATGTTTGATACGCGCCTGCCCCTCCAGCAAAATTGCCTGGTTGGCCTCTCCGTTACTAACCAAAATCACTTCCGCCTTTTTACCCGGCGGCACCTTCATTTCTGCCCTGACATTACGAACAGCTTTAATAATCCCCATTACCAGTTCCATATTCGCCTCGGCGGTAGGATCCTTTAATTGTGTTGCCGCCTGAGGCCAGGTAGCAAGCATAATCGTGGTAGCAGCAGCCGGCAGGTGCTGCCATATTTCTTCCGTGATAAACGGCATAAAAGGATGCAGCAACTCGAGCGTGCCTTTTAACACAGTGTGTAAGACAACCTGCGCTGTGTAGCGGCTTTGGGGTTGGTCCTTGGCATATAACCTACTCTTGGCTAACTCAATGTACCAATCGCAAAATTCATTCCAAATAAACTCATACAGTAGCCGACCCGCTTCACCCATGTCAAAATTCTGCAGTGCAGCCGTAACGGCACTAATCACGGAGTTATAACGCGACAGAATCCAGCGATCTGCAACATCAAGCTCCAGAGCTTCGCTTTGGCCTAGCGTGATAAGCCAAGTCACACTACCCAACTCCGCTGGTGCTGTGTAGTCCTCTAAATTCATCAACACAAACCGCGACGCATTCCAAATCTTATTGGCAAAGTTGCGCGTAGCCTCCAGCCGATCAAACTGGAATCGCACATCATTACCCGGTGTATTGCCGGTAATCAGCATAAAGCGTAAGGTATCCGCGCCATACTGCTCGATTAATTCAATCGGGTCAACCCCATTACCGAGCGACTTGCTCATTTTACGCCCTTGTGCGTCCATAATCAGGCCGTGAATAAACACATGTTTAAATGGGGCTTCCCCGGTAAACTCCAAAGCCGTAAAAATCATGCGGGCAACCCAGAAAAAGATAATATCACGCCCGGTAACCAAGACCGAGGTCGGATAAAAGTGCGCTAACTCCTCCGTCTGTTCCGGCCAACCCAAAGTTGAAAACGGCCACAATCCGGAACTAAACCAGGTATCCAAGACATCCGGGTCTTGAACCAGCTTCGTGCTGCCGCATTTACTGCACGCTAGCGGTGCATCCTTCGCGCAGATTTCCTCACCGCACTCCTCACAGTACCATACCGGGATGCGGTGTCCCCACCATAATTGACGCGAGATACACCAGTCTCGAATGTTTTCCAGCCAGTTAAGATATACCTTGCTAAAGCGTTCTGGCACAAACTCAACCCGTCCATCGTGCACCACCTCAATCGCCGGCTCAGCGAGCGGCTGCATGCGAACAAACCACTGCTTGCTGACCATAGGCTCGACCACTGTAGTGCAGCGGTAGCATTCACCCACATTATGCAGATGGGCCTCAATTTTGACTAAAGCCCCGACCTGCTCAAGATCCTTGATAATTTGTTGGCGACACTCATAACGATCCATACCCTGATAAATTCCGGCGTTTTCGTTCATCGTTGCATCATTAGTTAGCACACAGATCTGCGGCAGGTTATGCCTTAGACCCATCTCAAAATCGTTCGGATCATGAGACGGAGTAACTTTCACCGCGCCTGTCCCAAAACCCATCTCCACGTGTTCATCCGCGATAACAGGGATTTCTCGCCCAACCAGAGGCAACATGAGTGTTTTCCCAATGATGCTTTGATACCGCTCATCCTCCGGATGTACAGCCACTGCAGTATCGCCTAACATCGTCTCCGGCCGAGTTGTGGCTACTTCCAAATAACCACTGCCATCTTGCAGAGGATAACGCAGATGATAAAGATTTCCTTCCTTTTCCGCATGTTCCACTTCAATATCAGAAATTGTGGTATGACACTTCGGACACCAATTGATAATCCGGTTACCCCGGTAAATCAGCCCTTTAGCGTATAGCTTAACAAAAACCTCTTTTACGGCCTCAGAACACCCTTCATCCATCGTAAAGCGTTCCCGCGACCAATCGCAAGATGATCCCAGGCGTTTAAGCTGATTGGTAATCCTGCTGCCATATTGCTCCTTCCACGCCCACACCCGCTGCAAGAAAGCCTCGCGGCCCAGCTCATGGCGGTTCGTCCCTTCCTTAGCCAGTTGTTCCTCCACTTTGGCTTGAGTTGCAATTCCGGCATGGTCCGTCCCCGGCACCCATAAAGTATTGTGCCCTAACATCCTGTGCCAACGGGTCAAAATATCCTGCAGGGTATTGTCCATCGCATGGCCCAGGTGTAAAGAACCGGTTACATTCGGCGGCGGCATCACAATGCTAAAAGCTTCTCTGCCTTCGACCACCTCTGCCCGAAAATAGTTGTGCTCCAACCAACACGCATACCATTTACTTTCCACCGCGCCAGGTTCATACACCGACGGCATCTTATCTGTCATCCATATTCCTCCTTGTTTGGTCACGGTCCACGCGCATAAAAATAAGCCTTCGCCCCAATAAGGGCGAAAGGCCTTGCTTCCGCGGTACCACCCTAGTTCCATAGTTATCCTATGGCGCTTAAATCAGCTATATCGGGCTTGCCCGCTGAGTATTACTCCATTCACACCCAGCCTTCAGGAGCGACCTTCAAATCTGCATGCCTAGAGGACCTTACAGCCAGTGAATCCCCCTCTCTCGCAGGCGCCGGATTTTACTCTTCTCCCTCATCAGGAAATTTTAGTTATTATTTATTATATGCCCGGATAACAGAGGTGTCAAACCTTAGCGATAGCAACATATGTGCCTAAATACTTCGCGCCCACATCACTGCCGGATATTGCTTCACAGGTCAAATTGAGCTTGGCTTTTCCCCGCTCTAATAATTTAGCCTTGAATTCAGCCCATTCCTCAGCCCCGGGCTGACGGCAGCTCACGCGCAAATCCCCCTTGATTGGGGCTAGGTAATCGATTTCACCATGTGAAATGACAATATTGGGCTCCATTTCCCAGCGCATAAGTTGGGCTGCAACACCGCACCAGCCGGCCAAGGTGCACAGCACGCTTAAACTCCCGCCAAAAGCAGTCCCGTGCGTATTGTAATTAAGTTCAAATGGCGCGACAACAATAACCTCCTGGAGGTCAACTTTTTCAACTTTAAAACCCATATTACGAGCCATAGGTATCTCGTTTAGCATCGACTCTAAAATTTGCTGCACTGTCTCACCCCATCTGCCAAGGCTCGTCCCACTGTTCGCCAAAAGCGATTTCGCTCAGGCTTTTGCGGGGGCGGGGATCTCTAACTTGATTGGGATAACCCAAAGGGGTTACCGCGATAATCCGGTACTCCGACGGCACGCCTAAGACCTGCCGCATCGCTTCCTCCGGGTACAGTCCCTGCCAACAAGTGGCAAGCCCTTGCTCGGTAGCGGCAAGTATCAAGTGCTCCATCGCCAAACCGGCATCAAGCATGGCAAAATTCTTACCGTCCCACACTTCCGACTCCAATGGATTGGCACACAGTACAATTATCACCGGTGCCTCCAGCAAAGCCTTAGCGCCGGGGTTCTGCGGCGAAAATACCCCGGCAATCGCCTCGCGTTTAGCTTGACTGGTTACCACCATAAAGCGCCAACATTGCATATTTTTCCACGAAGGCGCCAACCTGGCCGCTTCCAGAAGTTGTGCAATTTTGTCAGGCGCGACCGGATCTGGTTTGTACGACCGAATGCTCCGCCGTTGACGCACTGCCTCCATAAATTCCATACCTGTCTCACTCAGATCG
>JAJXUE010000063.1 GCA_021783135.1 Bacillota bacterium
TGCAGTGTACATCCACTACCATCGCGTCAACAGCTCCGGTAACAATAGCTAACTCCTGGGCCAAAAAGTTGCCTGCCATCGGTACTCCTTGGCGCATCAAGGTCTCATTGCCGGTACAGCACACTCCGGCCAGCTGAATTCCCTTGGCCCCGGCAGCCTGGGCTTCACCTTCAAGTTTTCTCGCCCATTCCAGAATTTTCTCTGAAAGCATCGGTTCATGCCCATGGACAATGATGTTAACATAGTCAGCTTGCAAGACCCCCAGATTAGCTTCAGTAGCCACTGGAGCAGGAGTGCCAAACAAAATATCCTGCATGTCCGTACCCAGATGTAAACCGCCATAGGCATCAACTAAACCCTGCTTAACCGTGGCGAGGATCAGATTGACCGGATCGGCGTCCATGCCCATCGTGGTTTGGTGAAGAGCCTCGCGGATTTCGCGATCCGGATTGCGGGGCAAAACGCCTAATTTCCGCCAAGTTTCCACCCTTTCTTGCGGTGCGGTAGCGGTCAGATAATGCATAGGCTGCTGGGTGTGGTTAGCGAAGTCGGCATAAATCACTGCCACCACTTCTTGCGCCAGCTCTTGGGCACTCTTGTCCTCCGCTTTAATCCCAAGTTTGCCGGCCACGGCTTTTAACTTGGCAAAGTCCTTCACGCTGTAAGGTGTGCCATCTTCACTGGCAAGTTCCAGGGTTTGCACTGCTTCATAGGCATGGTCCACATGCGCCGCCGCACCTGCAGCAACCTGCCGCAATAAGTTACGAGCCACGATCAAGTCAGCATCCGCGCCGCACACCCCATATTGCGGTCCGTCCCCAAACGGATCAATGCGGCACGGCCCTTGATTACAATGCCGGCAGCAAAGCCCGGTCAGGCCAAAACCACATTGCGGCTGCTGGGCCTCAAACCGATCCCAAACTGTTTCCACTTGATCCTTGCTTGCTTTGGCCAACATTTCACCTGCGGCCGGGTCGATTGTTTTAGTTAAATAATCCATCATTTCAGGCCTCCTCCCCCGTTAAAAATCGTGTCAGGTATTCTTGTCGCACTCTGCGTTCAAATGCCGGTATGCTCTCAAACTTAAGCGCCTTGGTCGGACAAGCCTGAACGCAGGCCGGGTCCCGATCCAACGTGAAGCATTGGTCACATTTTAGCGCTACTTTATGGCCTTCACTGGGGACGATTACCCCATAAGGACAGACCATCACACACATCCAGCAGCCCACACATTTTTCCTGATGATTCACAACGAGTCCGGACTGCTCATCCCGCTGCATCGCGCCGGTCATACAGGCCTGGACGCACTTAGGTTCACTACACTGGCGACACTGGATTGGCAAATTGATACTGTGCGTGGCATTTGTTTCCACTCGCACCCGGCGAATTGGTTGCTCACCACTGCTTAAGGCGGTGAACAATTCCCCCTGGCTTGAGTGGGCAACACTGCACGCTAATTCACAATTCTTACACCCCAAGCATCGCTCCGGGCGTACCAATATTTGTTGCACCTGGCTCACTCCTTCTCCCAAAATATTCTACTTCCATTATAAGACAAAATCAGCGGGGATTGTCCCCCGCTGCTTAGTTTATTTTGTAATTTTATTACATTTCCGAATGAGTAAGAGGAATTATAACGTCAAAAAGCATTAGGGTAATAATTAACACCGCTTTTACGTTGCCTTTATTTGCCCTTAACATATTAGTATTAAACTTAGCTTAGAACAATTTTAGGTTTTTATTATTTGATAGTAGGAGGATAGCCATGAGCAAAATACTCTTAGTTGGGGGAGATGCCGAGTCCCAAAACCTCTTGCAGCATAATTTGACTCAAGCTGACTATGACGTAATAGTCGCAACCGAGGACAAAGCGGCAATAGCGCATGCCTTGGGCGACGAACCTGATTTAGCCGTCATTACTCTATCGCTTTCAGGCCCTGCCGGTCTGGAAATCTGCCGCACCTTACGAGTAGATGCGTCCCGTCCGCGCATTCCTCTAATTGTCCTGAGCGATTGGGATGACCCGAGTGATAAAGTGATGGCCTTTTATTTAGGCGCCGATGACTACGTAGTCAAGCCCTTTAGCCTGCGTGAATTAATTGCCAGGATTGAAGCGCGCTTAAGAGATAAAAAGCAAGGCGTGCTGGCCAATTCCGCCCATATTTGCCTGGGTGATTTAGAAATCTGGCCGGATCAGTATTATGTAGCACTGAAAGGAAACCCCATTAAGCTAACCGTGATGGAATTTAATCTAATGAAGACCTTCGTGCTGCACCCAAATAAGGTCTACACCCGGGAACTGTTATTACAAGAGGTTTGGGGGGATGACTTGTATGACGGCTCGCGCAAAATCGACGTATATATTAATAAGCTGAGACAAAAGCTACAAAAAATCGGCAACAATATCGAAACTATTCGTGGAGTAGGTTACCGGTTCACCACCGGGCCCAGACCTCATGCCGGCAGAGAGAAGATGCAATTGTTAAAGTAAGTTTAACATGCATTTTACATAACCTTTACAAGACATAATTTATTCTTAACAAACTAATGTTAAATTAGTAAAGTAATCAAAATCAAAGGAGGCAATACTCAATTGTTTAAAACAAAATTGTTAACCGGTCTGGTTGCAGGCTCACTTCTTATCTCCGTTGTAGGCTGCGGCACTAGTGCAGCTCCTAATTCTTCCTCGAATAGCCAATCACCCGCACAGCAACAAGCTGTCAGCCTAACCGGAGCAGGCAGCACCTTCGTACAACCTCTCATTATGCAACAAATTGCAGAATATGCCAAAACAAATCCCAACGTAACCATTAACTATCAAGGTGTAGGCAGCGGTGCCGGCATCAAACAAATCTCAGACCAAACTCTCGACTTTGGTGCTACAGACGCATTTATGACCGACAGTCAATTAGCCGGTGCCAAAGGCGGTAAGATTTTACAAATACCTTTAACCTTAGGTGCAGAGGCCATCAGCTATAATTTACCGGGTAATCCTCAAAACCTCAAGATTACCCCGGAAGTACTCACTAACATCTATCTTGGCAAAATCACCAAATGGAATGATCCTGCGATTACCGCGGAAAACCCAGGTGTGAGCTTACCGAACTTAGCAATCACAGTTGCGCACCGTTCCGACGGAAGCGGCACTACTTCAATTTTCACCCACTATCTGAGTGCAATTAGCCCGACCTGGAAAAGCCAAGTTGGTGCCGGAACTTCCGTAAACTGGCCTGTAGGCGTTGGCGGCAAAGGCAATGCCAGTGTGGCTGGTATCGTGCAACAAACCTCAGGCGCCATCGGATATATCGAATTAGCGTACGCCTTACAAAACAACCTGCCACATGCTTTGATCAAAAATCAAGCCGGTAAATGGGTTGGCCCCTCCCTCGAGTCCGCTTCCGCCGCTGCGGCAGCCTTCCAAGTACCTGATGATATGCGCGTAAACATTGTTAATGCCCCCGGCGCCACTGCTTACCCGATTGCCGGATTCTCCTGGGCCTTGATTTATCAACAACAAACTGACCAAGCTAAAGCAACTGCCATGCTGAACTTCCTTGATTATTGTATCCATGACGGCCAAAAGCTAGCACCGGCTATGCAGTACGCTCCCCTTCCCAGCAACTTAGCATCCCGTGAAGAAGCTATGCTGAAAACCGTTACCTATCAAGGCCAACCTATCCTCAAATAGCTTTCCTTTCTTCACTTCCTCCCGATATTTATATAGAGCTCAGCATTTGCTGAGCTCCCTTTTTTTGCGTTAGCGGCTATTTAAATGGCACTTTCCCCGGTCTCTCCCGTGCGGATACGGACGGCATTTCCTACCGGGTAGACGAATATTTTGCCATCACCGATTTCGCCGGTACGAGATGTCTCAGTAATTAGGCGTACCACCTCATCCACATACTTATCATTAATTACAAGTTCTATTTTTGTTTTAGGCAAGAGGTTAATATTATACCCTGCTCCTTTTTCCGCCTGGGTATGTCCCTTTTGCATACCGCAACCAATAACCTCGATCGCTGTCATGCCGCGAATACCAAATTTGGCCAAAGCGTCCGTGACTGCTTCCAACTTACCCGGGCGCAAAATACATTCTATCTTAGTCACAAGCAATACCACCTTTTTAATTTTTTCTTACAACGTAGAATTACATTAAGGCCAAGGTTCTGCCACACTTATCTATGCCAGTTAAGGAAAACGGCCACAAGTGCCAAGACCAGACCCAAAACAACCGATCCAATGATTATCCCCCAAGGCACCTTGTTCTCGGTAAGTACGGTAATTAAGGGAGAATCCGGTGCATTAAGCCACTTTAAATCAACTTTTTCTGGCTTACTAAGGTCTTTAGCCATCTCCAATGCTGATCCATAACGCTCTTCTTTGCGCCGCCGCATGGCCCGTCGAACAACTGCCCAAATTCCAGGCGGCAGGCGCGGGCAAAGCTCTGTCAAAGGGCGAGGATCACTGGTAAGGTGTTGATGCATGATGGCCAGAGGATTATCGCCCGTAAATGGTGGCCTGCCAGTCAACAAATGGTACAATAGGCATCCTACAGCGTAAATATCGCTTCTAGCCCCGCCGCGCTCACCCTTAATTTGCTCAGGGGCCATATATTCAGGCGTTCCCATCAAGCCAGAAAATCCGCGCCAGGTTACTCTAGGTACTCCTTCCATCAACGCAATGCCAAAATCCAGAATCTTCAAGTGGCCATCAGGTCCCAGGACTAGGTTTTCCGGCTTCAAGTCCCGATGATACACGCCCTTGCGATGACAATATTCCACCGCTTCCAGCAAGTGGATAACCATTTCCACAGCTTGCTGCTCTGGAAATTTCCCTTTCTGACCCAAGATTTCAGCTAACGGGCGACCTTCAACAAAACGAAGTACTAGATATGGCGGACTACCTTCCGAGGCAAATAAAGCTGTGGGCAAATCTGGGTGTTCAAGCAATTTGCCAATCGCTAACTCACGTCGAAATCTTTCGTAAACGGCCGGATCGCCTAGCTGGGCTAGATCGGGGAATTTGAGTACAACTTTTTCCTGACTGGAGATATCTTCAGCCAACAACGCACTGGCAAACCCACCATGTCCCAAAGATCCAATAATCTTATACTGATTATCAAAAACTGTACCCAATTCTGGTAACGCCATATCTATGCAGCCCCCATAACCTCGACTGTTAATATAGTCATGTTATCATAACCCCCACGCTCATTCACCAAATTTATTATGTTTTGTAGATTACGGTCAGAAGCTCCATTCTGAACCAAGGCAGCTTCAAGTTCGGCTTCACAGATGTGTTCAAGAATACCGTCCGTTACCAGACAAAAAACGTCTCCGGCAAGCATTGGGCCATTAAAAATATCGACAGGCAAGATAGGACTTTCTCCC
>JAJXUE010000042.1 GCA_021783135.1 Bacillota bacterium
TTCCGATCTACATCACCTTGATCATCAATTACGATATCCCCTATGATGCGGAAAGCTATGTGCATCGGATTGGCAGAACAGGTCGCTTCAACAAGCTAGGTAAAGCAATCACGTTTGTTACTAATAGGGAAGATAAGTTTTTGCAGGATGTCCAGAACTACATTGGCAAAGAGATTCCTTGGCAGGAACGACCGGAAGCAGAAACGGTGCGTCAGTCAAAACAAGGCTTTAGGGCCAAACTCGAGACGCTGCCGGAGCTCAAAGCAACCAAGGGCGCGCAACTAAGCACTGAAATCATGAAGATCCATGTGAATGCCGGCAAGAAAACAAAGATGAGAGCAGTCGATATTGTCGGCACACTTTGCAGTATTCAAGGCATAACCGCGGCCGATATCGGGATCATCAATATCCTGGATGTATCTACCTTTGTGGAAATTTTAAATAATAAAGGTGAACTGGTGCTGCAGGCGCTGCAAAATACTCCGATTAAGGGGCGGTTGCGGGTAGTAAGCAAAGCGAACCGGTAAAAACCAGCCAAAGTCCCTGCTAACCAAAACATCCAATTTCGAATTAAGTTCAGGCTTATTTGCTGTCAAAAAATCTAACGTTGTAACGGAGATTTTGTGCAGTGGGGGGTGCTTAAGCCATCGCCGCTTCAAGTTCAGGCAGTACGCTCTCAAGCTGAGCGCTGCTAATCAGGCCCAACTGCAGCATAACTTGCCCCAACTGTTCGCCTGTCTCGTTTTGCACTTCAAAGGCTTCCCGCAGCTGATCAATATCCACGAATCCTTTCTCCAGTAGCAATTCTCCGAGGCGCTTATGCGGGTTAGGCGAACTGAGGGCTTTTCCGGCATAGACAGTCTTTTGGGCAGCTGTAATTTCGGCGGCGGGAACGAAAATTACGGAGGGCTCGCTGTCTAAAAGCGTGGTTATTCTTTGGCTGACGGTTTCTGGCAGAGGTTGCGAGGCAGCAAGCAACACTTTATTTTGCCAAAGTAGCAAAGGCACGACCCCTAATTCAACAGATAAAGCCCTTGGAAAAACCTTAGCAAGCGCCGGATTTGCTAAATTACCGATATGTTCCAGATGACCGCTGCCCCAAAGTTCGCCTAATGAGGACAAAAGCTGCATTTCGGTTATCGTGCCAGCAGACATGAGGACTTCGCCGAGGTGACGCGAGCTGTTTTTCAATTCTGGCAAAGCAGCTTTAAGCTGCGCAGGCGAGATAATATTCTTTTCCAATAAAAGGTCGCCCAGATGTCGTTTGTAGGCTGCCAGTAGCTCCTTGGATAGGTATGTGTGCGCTGTTTTGTCCCATTTTGCTTTTGATTTCGGTGAACCAAACAGGGCGATCCGCCAGGCTCTAAGGGTTGCCAAAAAGTTGATGATGTTGCCCCAGGTAAAGCGAAGTGGCAGAAAAGGCGGTAGAAAGCAGCTAAGGAGAGCCGAGCGCCAGCCATAGACGTGCTTTAGGGCAATAGCCCGCATGATCTGCCGTTCAATGGCAAGCACGGTCAGGACTACGGAAAAATACCAAGCCATAGAATGCAATGGAATTAGTGCAGGGAGGGGCTCAAAGTAAGAAACCACAACGTAGATCAGAATTAAATACATCGGGACCAGGATTATATTACCGTATTTTGCTTTTAAGTCACGAATTAGGCTGTACTCCTGGTAACGGTCATAATCCGCAAGATGCATTTGTCGTGCAGCTTGAAATGCTATACCGTAAATCCAGCGGGCCTTTTGTTTGATGGCAGCATGTAAAGTATTGGGGAAAAATTCTCGGGTCGCGATAAATTCATTAACGAGCCTGCCCTTAGCATTTATCCTGGCGACACCTTCTAAAAAGTAGTGTACACCAAGGCCGATCTTTTGCATGTATAGCGACAACTCATAATCTTCCGTGAGGCTGCCCTCGCTAAATAAATTACCGCGTGCCGCTTCAACTTTATCGACGGCACTGCGGGCCATGAAAAATCCGGTGCCGGCAGACGGCACGATAAAATGGCCAATTTCGCGTGAAACCATCGTGCGAAAGTGGTTCTCGGCAAATTCATCCGCATATGTACCGGAAGTAAGGAATTTGATAAAGTTGCGCAAAGTCGGGTAGGGCTGTAATGGAAAAACTGGCAATTGCACTGCGTCATACTTAGGAATCAAGTAGTTAACAAGTTTCAAGGAAGTAGGGTGAACTACATCTTCCGAATCATGAATGGCAATAACACTGAATTTAAGGCCACTGGCGTTTTCAAACGGTATTAGACCGTTACTATACAGGTAGTTGATATTGTTAGCCTTATTCGTCGGACCATCTTGGGCGTTAACAACCATATGCAAATTTTTGAATCGGGCTAAAAGCGGCTGAATGGCAGCCTGGGTAGCAGTGTCGTTAGGATAAACTCCGACAAATATATGAAAGAACGGTTTGGGATAATTTAGTGTGGTCAAGGTATTGTGCAGCATGTCGGCAATAACGTCTTGCTCTTGCCAGGCCGCGACAAAAATAGCCACCAGTTTGGGTTGAACAGTGTCCAAATCCTCGATCTTGATGCGGGAGCGGTTAGTCGAGCGAAACCGGAAATAAAAATATAGGTCGAGTATTAAATCGTCTAAGCTAAATAGTAAAGCAAATAGGAGAAAACATGCTACGAGGAAAGGCAGCATAGGCATGGCAACCTCATCTTTCTACAACACAATCAAAGTTGTAAATTCGACAAAATTCAGCCTTTTCCTCTTGTGGCTTCTGCTAACAGTCGCGGTATAATAACACAATGCACAAACTCAGGGCGTTTGCCGAGCAACGGAATAATTTAAGGGGTGAAAAGTTATGAATACGGATAAAAGTAGCCTAATTGCAAAAAGCAAGCAATATGTACAGGCTGTTTTAAACGGAGATTTTGCCACTATTGCAGCAAATCTTAGTGAAGGGCTAGCCACTCAAACGAATGCTTCAGTACTTAAGCAGTTATGGGATTCCGCTATTAAAGACCTGCCTGCTTTTCAAGGCCTTATATCCGCCGATTATCTGGAAATACAAGGCACAGATGCTGTAATCGTAGTGCTTGATTATGTTACAAGCGGACTCCGTGTAGCATTCGGTTATGCTAATGACGGTAAAATATCTCACCTGACATTAAATTATGTACCGCTGCCCTCGAACCAGACCCCAAGCGAGCAATCCGATAAATTCAGTGAAGTGCCGCTTAAAATTGGTGAACCTCAATATCCGCTGGAGGGCAAGCTGACCATGCCGAAAGCTAATACTGATGTACCTGTGGTTATCCTTGTGCACGGTAGCGGTTCCTCCGATATGAACGAAACCATTGGCAGTGCGGGAAACGCCATTTTCAGAGATCTGGCACATGGCCTTGCTGCAAGAGGTATTGCTGTAATCCGTTATAACAAGCGTTATTATCAGTATCCGCAGACAGCCACCCCAACACTTACGGTTTGGGATGAGGTTATTAATGATGTGAATGCCACTATTGCACTGGCAAGAACGACCGAAGGTATTGATAAAAACAAAATAGTAATTATTGGACACAGTCTCGGTGGAATGCTTGGCCCGCAAATAGCCCAAGAGAATTCGGATCTAGCCGGTTTTGTCTCGCTGGCGGGAAGCCCAAGAAAACTTGAGGATATCATTCTCGATCAAAACAAAGCCGCACTTGCCGTGCTGAATAACACGGACACCGAAAAACAGGCAATTTTAGCCAAAGTCCTGACACTTGTCCAGCAAGTTAAGGCACTGACACCGGAAAGCCCGCATGGTACTATATTCAATGTAAATAGCGAGTATTGGCTCAGTTTGCACGAAACCAATCCGTACAACATCGTTGCATCGCTTGACATACCAATGTTGTTTTTACAGGGCAGTGCGGATTTTCAAGTAACTCCCGAGGCTGATTTTGCGGTTTGGCAGCAACTGCTGCAAGATCATAATAATGCGCAGTTCAAGCTTTATCCGGGCCTTAATCATCTGTTTATGCCGTCGAGTGGCAAAGCTGATTTGTCGGAATACAATGCACAAGCGAATGTGGCAGAACAGGTAATCGACGATATCGCCGCGTGGATTTACTTAATTTGACAACAGGAAGGCTGATGGACGTGTTCAACAAATTCCTGAAGAAGATATCCTTGTAGCATAACAAAATTTATATACGATCCAAACACGAAAAAGCCCATAGTTCAACGACTATGGGCTTTTCACTTTTTTTAAACTGTAAAAGTTAGGTCTTTATACAATCTATTGAGTGTTTTGCGTGCTGGGTCATAGACTTTGCGATTCTGGCTAAGTTAATTAACGGTGTGGTATAGTTTAGACAAATAATGTTAAATAGAAGGGTTGTGCTTGGCAATGTATAGACGGGCCGTGGAACTGTGGCAGTCATACATTATTGCGCTCGCCGATGATTTAGATAAATATCTTGACAGCTTTCGTATCCTGTTTGCATTTCATTCTCGCAACCAGCAAAGACTCTTCATATAGGGTACAACCGAAGATGAGGAGAGGATTTAGGACTGTCGCATGAGGCCATAGTAGCTATGAGGAAGGGGTAATGCTCTTCTATATCACTGGGACCATGGTATCCTGAAAGGTAACACCTTGAAGGAGCGAAGGGCCTCTGGGCGCGCGCCTGTTTTCTACCCGACTATCCTAAAGCGGGTGGGAATCCCGCCAGATAAGACTTTAATATAAGTAAAATAAGTAAACCCAGCTGAAAAGTGAATAATCACTTTCACAACTGGGTTTCTTCTTTGTAGAGTAAACTATTTCGGAGGGTATGGTGTCTGTACCCAAAATGAAATTACTTCTGCAGGAGATACGATGAGATGGTCGAAGAAGTAAGACGTGAGAAATATTGGCAAAGATATATTTATTACCTGATGACTACTATGGTCTAGTCCATTGTTATGCGGGAGTGCATGGAGGATTATAAGCAAAGCAGATCGTAAAAAGAGAATTAACAATGGCAACTGCCAGTGAACCTTGACAGTTTGCCATTTTCATTGATCACAACTGTTTAGCCGCATCTAAATATCTAGATACCTTTAAGGGAGGTACTCAATAGTGATGTACTTATTGGTCTGCTTGGGCGGTCTTGGGTTTGGCTCTGCCGCAACCATTCTGGCCCAAACCCGTAATGCAGCTCAATTCGTTGCTGGGATTAAAGATTTGTGGGCAAAATTCAAACGGGCACTTGCTTATGGCATATGGCTATTTCTAGGTGTCGTTGTTATAATAGAGATAAGTAGTAACTGGGCATCATTTACCCAGTTGTCAGATGTTACATCGTTGGACAGCCTGATTAAAACCCTGCTCCATAACAAGGCGATTTTTCATGTAATTTCATTCGGAAGTTTCTTTGCTCTTATAGCATTAGCCAATTTTGTCATCAAGTTTGGGTTTATCAACTGGGGTGAACTTGAGCTATTTGGACTTAAGGCTAGGCTGGTAGTACAAGAGGCTAAGCAAGAGGCAAATTCGGAAATAATCCTAAATAGGGAGATGGAATGGATCCGAATTCGGATTCTTGAAGCCGTATCTCAGGAAGGTACCTACAGTATAGTAGCCAATTTAATTGATGATGAGGGTTTGGATGGACAAGCTCTGCTTGAAGAAGTTGCTGGGTATATAAAATATCATTATTCAAATAGTAATTTAAGTGTAAACGTAGATGTGGGATTTATTGAAGTAGTTGATGGTAACATAGATCAGGCTGCCATCGCGCACTTGAACATATGTGTTAGAGATGCCATTTTCATTACTGTTCAGGACAGAATTCCAAGAATTTTAACTGAACACGGTTCTTCTGTTGTAGTTTCTCCCATTATTTTCGGTGAAGACTTAGAGTTGTATTACTTGCTCTATTTGCGCAGTAACAATAGTGAAACACTTGAATTTGATAAACGGGACGAAGCAATGTTAATGATGATAATGAGTAATTTAAATAACTTTTTTGCCAGAGCATGGGCGGAACAACGAGAGGAGGCTGCATTATGAGTACTTCGAGGGGTGTGTCAAATGGTTCGACTAGAACTCGTCGCCGTATTAGGCCGGGCTTTACAAAAAAAATAGATAATAAAGTTACGCACTTTGCTAATGCAATTTTGTTAGAGGCTTATTCCCCCGAAAAAGACCCAGCAGTAAAAAGGCTGAGGCAACGGTTGGAAAAATTGGGAAGCTAGTGTATAATATGTAGAAAAAATGGGAAAGATTTGCTTGAGGTGAGCTATCTTGTCCCTTTTGTTTTTTAGGCGAAAACGTATAAATAACAAAAAAAAACCAAAAGGTTTAATCGAACTTTCGGAAGAACAGGCTCAGAGGATGGGTTGGAATACCAGACCATTGAGTGACAGACCCCTTACAGGCGCATGGAGTAAGCGGGTTGGCAGAATAAAATAAGCATAAAAGTAAGGACGGCTTTGGCTGTCCTTACTTGTTGTTATCTTGAAGCAACCCAACCATAGTGAAGAGAGAATTCTAGAAACATTTTACGGGTGAAGTATTTAAGGCGTGTCTCTTTAAAGATAGTTGCAAACTTTGGTCGCTTACTAGTGCTATTCTTAAATTTGAAGGGAAAAATATCACCGTTAGCAGAACCAATATCAGATACGCCTCCGATGACAACGTTAAGGTTGATGTCTCTTTCGTTGACCTTAAAAATGCGGATGACAGCATTTCTAAGCTCTTATCCGAGGTGTCTTATGTTTTTTAATATCCTTCGATAAAACATCATTTAGTCGACGGAACCAGTCGCCGGTTGCATTATTCGTCGGTTCCGTGTGGGTTCCTGGAGCCCACATCGGAACGACAATAAGTGACAGCCAATTAGCCTGTTCCGTCGAATATCGAGAAGCTATCTGCGGGTGTCAAGCGTTTGAAATAGCGAATTTATAGCTGCACAGAGCGCCCAACATCGGACGCAGTGTGTTTGATTACGCTGCCCTGCCCCAAGATGAAGACGGCCTAATGAGGCGATTAAAGGATCTCATCCGGAAGGAAGTCGATGAGATTAATACAGACCGAAGCAATTACCGGCGCGGCAGTTTACCCGGGCCATCAACGTCGGCGCCATCGGCTCGCTGCTGGCGGTAATGAACACAGCATCCGATGAAGGCTTCGGGAACGTTATCAAGACTATGCCCGGCTTCAAGTCGATTTCCACAGCTCTGCTCAGTATCGGCGGCAACGGCAGCCCGCTGCCGCCCGAAGCAGTCGCCGTAAGCACGCTGGACGGGATTACCGGTTCTACTTCCGGCGGCTTAGCCGGAGTGCAATATACCGTACAGTCTGATAGGTCTCTGAAGGACGCGGCTGTGCTTTGGCCTATCCTAAAAAGCCCACTGATCCTGCGGTCGGTAGGCTTTTTGGGTCTTGCGGGTAATAACTAAAGCGTTGATGAATTGGGCAAAATATTGGGGGCCAGCCCCTCGAGAAATTTTGAGACGAGACGAATCCGAGTCAGGGACCGATACGCGGATTTGCGGTTACGAAACAGTCTCCGCAGGGTCCGGGTCAGAGTGGAAACGCCGTTAATGAGGGTAACCACTACGCTCAAGTACTGAAGTACTTGATACGTCGTCACAAGAAGCTCGTTTAAGTCCATCCCACTCACTCCTTTTCAGGAGGGGCTGGCCTTATCTCAACAATATCAAACAGGCGTTCCCTTTGCCGGGATGTTACATTGAACAAGGCAGAGAAGGATTACTCCATAAATGAGGAGTTGTTTCACTGGCAGTCCCGGAGCAGGACTACAGAGGATTCTGGTACCGGGCAGCGGTATTTGACTCAGGCCTCTAATGGCGGTAATGATTCTTCAACTGTCCCGATGGATATGAGGGTGCTAATTAGAGTGTCGCGTGGTGAGTATCGGATGTTGCAGCGAGATGAAAAATTATAGGAACACTTTTTAGGTTGTTGGCTGACAAATTTTTGTCAGCCACTTCTGTTATATTGGAAGAGAACCAATACCTCGCGGGAGGATCTTGGAGGATAATGTAAACTCAGGTCGAAGATAACAAAATAGACAGCGAGGGTACATTACTTAACTATGAAGTCATAAGCGAAACGGTAAGTTGCCTGAGTGCTAGTCGTACCCTATCGGATCAATGGAAAGAGCGGATTGAAGAAGACTTTAAAAAGCGTGGCGTAAGTGTTAAATATGATGAAAGACATCGTAGGAGGTACTTGTGGAACCATGCAAAAATATGGTTTTGAGCTGATGAAGGAGACACAACGCTGATGATTAAAGTTACACTGGGCGAAAAATATTATTGGGCAGAGCAATTGGGCGCACCGGATCAGCCAGCTCCGCTGGTGATTTTACTGTCCGGTGACGAAAGCGTGCAACACATGCCAGTAATCCGTGAGCTGCTGTTGCCTCAGATCGAAGCCGGCAGGTGCCAAGCGTTTGTGATCGCGGGATTCGGACCCACTGACTGGAACAGGGATTATACCCCGTGGCATTTTGCAGATACAGGTGGCCGGATTTTTGCAGGGAAAGCCGACGAAACGCTGGAATTTATGCAAAATATTGTGGTGCCTGCACTACAGAGCAAGTTTTCGCTAAATGGGGAAGTGTATCCGGTCGGATATTCTCTTGGGGGACTCACGGCTTTATATGCTCACTGCAGGTTGGGGTTTAGCGGTTGCGGCAGCTGCTCCGGGTCACTATGGTTTCCCGGCTGGCTGGACTTTTTGCGGCAGCACCGGCCCTCCGGCAAAGTATACCTAAGTTTGGGTGGTAAAGAGGAAAATACCAAAGATCCCTTGATAAGTGAAGTGGGCACCATTACCCAGAAATCCAAAGAGCTAATTGCCCAATCCGCGAAGGTGACTTATGTAAAAGAACCTGGCGGTCATTTTCGGGAAATACCGCAAAGAATCGGCAGAGCCATTTTGTGGCTGCTAAAGCCGTAAAGAGAATCAAATGCTAGTAGAACTTTACAAAATCATATGACTAAAAAGTGACATCGATTCTACCATGATATTTTTTGAGGAGAAAAGGAGTATTTGAGATGAAACGGGATCAAGCACATTTTCGCGGCTGTCTTTTAGGTGGGGCAATTGGGGATGCTCTCGGTTGGCCGGTCGAGTTTCAGTCTCTTGCTCATATTAAACAAAAATATGGCTCTGCGGGAATCACTACTTTAGACCTGGGCGGCAAACAGGTGGCCGAATTCACCGACGATACCCAGATGACCCTATTTACCGCCGAAGGCCTGTTGCGAGCGGAAACCAGGTACAGGCATAAAGGAATCTGCCACCCACCTGCGGTGGTTTACTATGCCTACCTGCGCTGGCTCCACACTCAGGGTTATCCTCGCCTAGAAGATAAAGATTTTATCTATGACGGATGGCTGATTGGTGTTAAGCAACTAAACACCAGGCGCGCACCGGGAAATACCTGCCTGTCCGCTCTTTCTAGCGGCAGATTTGGCAGCATGGAAGAGCCTATTAATGACAGCAAAGGTTGTGGCGGGGTCATGCGTGTCGCCCCTGTGGGGTTATTAGCCCGCAAGGATCAGGCTTTCCATCTGGCTGCTGAATGTGCAGCGCTGACCCATGGCCATCCCAGCGGTTATCTTTCGGCGGGTGTTTTGGCGCATGTGGTGGCGTGTCTGATCGAGGGACTGGAACTTGAAGCCGCAGTACAAGATGCCCTGGTTATGATAGGCAGTTATAAAGGAAGCCAAGAGTGCGTTGCCGCCATAACCAAAGCGATTGAGCTGGCCGGGCAGGACCTTGACGCGACAGCAGCCATTAGAGAGTTAGGTGAAGGCTGGGTAGGGGAAGAGGCTATTGCCATTGCGCTCTACTGTGCCTTGAAATATAAAACTGATTTTAATAAAGCGCTGTGTGCTGCGGTCAATCATGATGGGGATAGCGACAGTACCGGTGCGATAACCGGCAATATTTTGGGGGCATACCTTGGACTAGCGGGTATTCCTGCTGAGTGGGTGTCTGAAGTTGAGATGCAGGATATATTGATTCAGGTGGCGGATGATTTGCTGATTGGGTATGAAAAGGGTGAAGAATGGTGGAAGAGGTATCCGGGGTATTGATAACTTGAAACACTTAGGTGGTGAAATCCGTGATAGCCCCGTTGCCAAATGGTAACGGGCTTTGTTGTATGCCAAAAATAACAGGGCTAAACAACAACGACACATTGGTTGCCCTATGATTTTTTGTTCAAGCGCTAGTCCCTAAGCTATTAAATAAGGTCGCTGAGGAATCAGGCCTGGAAATTACGACTGAAATGTTCTTGCAATTAATTACATGCGGAAAGACATGATCTTACCAGTTCATTAAATTTAGGTATTTATGCACTTAAAGATGTTCTTAGGGCCATGGAACGTGAAAAAGAAGATTACATTAAAAAGAGATTTAAATCCATTAATCAGCCGGCGGAACCCAAAATTTAAAAACCGGCAGACCCTCGCGAGTAAGAATTAAACTCAAAAATCATTCAATGATTCGACCTTACAAAATTTTGTGAACGGGTCGTGTTAACATAGTTATATGAAACATAAGAGACTTCGTGAGTGGGGGGAGATGTAAGTATGAAACTACGGTACCTGACCAAATCCAGATTCAAGCTGGCCTTAGACTGCCCGACCAAACTGTTTTACACCGGCAAAGCGGCACACCCTGACCAAAAGTTGGACGACCCTTTCTTGTTGGCGCTAGCAGACGGCGGGTTTCAGGTCGGTGAACTGGCGAAATGTTATCATCCCGGCGGGTATGAGATTAAAACATTAGACTATGCTGAAGCTTTGGCCGCGACCAATGCCTTGTTACAGCAAGATCAGGTCATCATCTTTGAAGCGGCGGTGACCTATGCCAACTTCTTCATCCGGGCCGATATTCTGGTTAAAAGGCATGACCATATCGAGCTGATTGAAGTAAAAGCTAAATCATTTGCCGGCGACCCTGAGACTGAGTTCTACACCAAAAAGGGCGGCCTTAGTGCAAACTGGCGGCCGTACTTGATGGATGTCGCGTTTCAAAAATATGTGGTGGAAAAGGCCTTCCCCGGCTGCACGGTATCTGCTTACCTGATGCTGGCTGATAAAGATTCTCTTTGCCCGACAGATGGGTTAAACCAAAAGTTTAAGATTAGCAAAGATGGTAACGGCAGAAAAAGCGTTATAGTTTCCGCCCAGCTAAACGCTGCTGATTTGGCGGATCAGATTCTGGTTAAGGTTAATGTCGACTCCTGCTGCGCGTTTATCTATACTGAGCCGTATGAATTTGGTGCCCGGCAGGGTGATTTTGCCTCCTATGTGCAATACTTAGCCGATCATTATGCCAGGGATGAAAAAATTGCCTCGCCGCCGTCTGTCCAGTGCGGCGCCTGTGAGTTTAAAGCTATGCCGGAGGAGCTTGCGCAGGGCTTAAAAAGCGGCTGGCATGAGTGTTGGCAAGAAAGTGTGGGGTGGCGTGAGCAAGATTTTAACGCGCCGACAGTCTTGGAGATCTGGAACTGCCGCAAGAAGCAAAATTTCCTTCAGGCCGGTAAGCTGAAAATGACAGACCTGACCCGCGCCGATATTGGACCGCACGAAGACGGTAAACTAGGTATTTCCGCCTCTGAACGTCAATGGTTGCAAGTGGCTAAAGTGCAAAATAACGACCATACGCCCTGGCTGGATCGGGAAAATCTGGCGCGCGAAATGGACAGTTGGGTTTACCCGCTGCACTTTATCGACTTTGAAACCACGACGGCCGCGATCCCGTTTAACAGAGGCCGCCATCCGTATGAGGGTATTGCCTTTCAATTTTCGCACCATGTTGTTGATCAAGCTGGGCGTATTGAACACCGCGGGCAGTATTCAAATGCGGAACCGGGCGTATTTCCCAACTATGAGTTTGTGCGGCGCTTAAAAGAGGAGCTTAGTCAAGACAACGGGAGCATTTTCCGCTACGCCGCACACGAAAACAGCTACTTAAATCAGATCTACCGGCAGCTGCAAGATGATCCGCACGACATTATTGATCGTGACGAACTGTGCGCTTTCATCCGCAGTATTACTACTTCGGTGTCCTCGAGTACTGAGGCGTGGGAAGGTAAGCGAAGCATGATTGATATGTGCGAGCTGGTGAAGCGCTACTACTATGACCCGGCCACACGCGGCTCTAATTCAATTAAACAAGTCTTGCCGGCAATTCTAAACAGCTCTGAGTTTTTGCAGAGAAAATACGTCCGGCCAATTTACGGTTCCTCGGACGTAAGCGATGGGATTCCCAGCCTTAACTATCGCAACTGGACGTGGATCAAGTTCCAGGACGGCAAAGTTGTCGATCCGTATAAGCTGTTGCCTAACATGTTTGAAGACATTTCCGCCAAAAATTTGGACCTGCTTTTAAGCGACAGCAATGAACTGCGCGACGGCGGGGCGGCGCTAACCGCTTACGCCAGGATGCAGTTTGAGGAGATGTCGGACTATGAGCGGGAAGCGATTAGCAAAGCACTATTAAAATACTGTGAGCTTGATACCTTGGCGATGGTGATGATTTATGAAGGATGGCGGGATTTGCTGGGCTAGGTCCAAGACTAAACCGGTCTGTAGGGTAAGAGAGTAGTCTTAGAACTGAATTATTGGCCTCAGTCACCGTAAATCTGGCAAACTGATTTGTGGTAAACAACAATGTGGTTGAGCACAGGCAATCAAACGACAGAACTTTTTGTAGAGTTTGTCGACCACTAAAAGTTTGCCAAGTAAAGGCATAAAGGAATCTACCGCCGACCGTGGGCGGTTTACAATGCCTGCCTGCGCTGTTCCGCCCTCATAGATCCACAGTGTAAGCTATGCATCTAGAATGGTCAAGGGTAAAGGCTCCGGCCCGACTGTCGCCGCTCTTGTCAATTCTTAATCCATAACTAAAATTTTGTCAGTAATCGCTTCCTAAATTATTTTTGAGAGCTGAATGAAAGTCCAAAAAATTTAAAGTGTTGTTGAAATTTTGTCAAACGTTTTTTCGCTAAAAAGGTAAAATGCGACTGTGATCAAACAGCCCTGAATGGGTGATACTTTTTTAATTTATGCTGCAGATTCGATTCTAATCGACTTATTTCGCAGCTTTCATAATATATAATCAATTTAAGACGTATATTTTAAGAAATAAAATCCTACTTGCGGAGATGGTCTAAACATGAATGGATTTTACACGAAGTTTAACCAACGTAAAACAGAGCTACTTGAAATTATTGCGAGCTTAAAAGATATTGCCAAAGAAGATGATGACATCATCAACCGGACAATAGCGGCAGAACGGCGCCTTATGCGCGAAAGCATGAACTTGTTAATTGTTGGCGAGTTTAGTAGGGGCAAGTCTACTTTCATAAATGCTCTTTTAGGATATCCAGTTTTACCTGCTAAAGTAAACCCCACAACTGCCACGATCAATGTCATTAAAGGGGCCGCAATACCGGGCATGAAAATTTATTATCGTAACGGAACCCAGGACGATTTGACAATGCCAGACTCTTCTGTAAACAAGTATCTTGAAGAGTTCGTTACTACAGTTAATCAACGTTCCGGTGAAATAGAGTATGTGGAAATTAGTTGGCCAGGTCAACTGCAAAATTGGAACTGCACAATAGTCGATACCCCAGGAGTCAACGATCTTGATGATGCGAGAGAAGAAATCACATACTCGTACTTGGCAAAAGCCGATGCGTGTGTTGTCCTACTGGATAGTCAGCAGCCATTCTCGCGCAGTGAACAAGATTTTTTAAAGTACAAAGTGTTGCACAATGATATCAACCGCTTGATATTTGTACTAAACAAAGTAGACCAGGTAATCCCTTCTACTCCAGTAAACAGGCAACGCATTATAGATAATGTAAGCAAGCGTCTCCAGGAACAGTTCCCGGAGATTTGCCTACCACAGGTTTTTGGTGTTTCAGCAAAGGAAGCGCTGAGAACCCGTTTCAAAAAAAGTGAACCTAACGAATGGGAAACAGAATTTG
Source organism: Bacillota bacterium (assembly GCA_021783135.1). Classification (GTDB taxonomy): domain Bacteria; phylum Bacillota; class Desulfitobacteriia; order Desulfitobacteriales; family JAJXUE01; genus JAJXUE01. The sequence continues at coordinate 13,983 of JAJXUE010000042.1, forward strand.
TCGCTTTTGAACGCGCTCTTTTCAATTTTATTTCTGAAAACGCGGCTAAGGGTAGATTGCCGGATCATGTTTCAAGAGTTAAAGGCATTATTCGTGATGCTATTGACCTTTGGCATGAGCGCATGAATCTGGTGCAATTGTCGTTTCAAGGAAATGAAGATGAGTTAAAAAAACTTGCCGCTGATGAGGATAGAATAAATAAACGCCTTGAGTCTATGACTGCCATTGTTGATTTAAAAAAAGTCGAATTATTAAACTATGTACTTCAAGCTACGCGAGAGCTTTTTTCTGACCTTAAGGGGGATCTAATAACCAGGGCTGAAGGCCTGAACTCAGATGAAGAATTGTCAGGGCTAAAAAATTATTCCGCGATGAGTATTCGCAAAATTGTCGATGAACTAATGGACTTGTTAAACAAAAAAAATTTGAATATTGCTGCTGAATTACAAGAACACTTTGGTGATCTTTTTACAAAAAAATTATTGCAACCTTTAACTAAAGCAAACAATGCATGGAACGAGCTTACTGCCGCAAATGTAGAGTTTGATAATTTTTCCAATAAAGCGGCCGATAATAAATTTGATTTTGAAGAATGGCTTCCTGCGGCTGGAAAAGGGTTACTACTCGGCTATCTTGGAAATTTATTCGGTCCGGTTGGAATTGTTGGTTCGATTTTCGCCATGTATGTGTTAGACAGTAAATACCAGCAGGAGCAAAGGACCAAAGAGTGGGAGATGATTCGAAGTAAAACAGTGGCCAATATACGTATGCAATTAGAAAGATTGGTACAGGGTTTGGAGGGAAGAACCAAAGGGGTTGTTGAAGAGCAAATTGAGTTGATAGCTAATGAGTTCAGAGAAAAGGCTGAAAATCGCATCAGCAGTCTTAAACAACTTGTCAACCATAGCCGGCAAGATATCATGGATAGTCAATCCGGCATAGACCTTAAAAAGAAATATTTGGCAGAACAACTAGAATCCTTAAAGAAGCTCCTTGGAATTGCGAATGCATTGGAGGAGGAAATAATTAAATGGACCTAAAAGAAATTGCGCAAGAAATTGAATTTCTTAGCTCAGAAATTAATTCCGGCCAAGCTGCAGATATTGTCAAGGCTGTGCGGGAGTCATTGGATTCAGAGTCTTTTCATTTGGCAGTCTTAGGAGAGTTCAAAAGAGGAAAATCAAGTTTAGTCAATTCACTTTTATCACGAGACCTGTTGCCGTCTGATGTTTTACCGGCAACTGCCACAATAAACGTAATTGAATTTGCTACTGAAGAGCAATGCCAAGTTGTCTGGTCGAATGGACAAAGTGAGATATGGCCACTTACAAAGCAGTCCCTGGATAGGCTGTCCGTTGCGGGAAATGTTAATGCTCAGGATGTGGAGCATTGCCTGATTCAGATAAACTCGCCTTTTTTACAAGATGGAATGATTATTATCGATACACCCGGGGTTAATGATCTTTCGCAGTCACGCGTTGAAATTACGCAAAAGATATTGCCGTTTTGTGATGCCGCTTTATTTTTGTTGGATTCCACTGCTGCTGTTACACGCAGTGAAGTAGATTTTTTGGTAACTAAAGTTTTGCCTAATAAATTGGATTCTCTGCTGTTTATCTTGGCCAAAGCCGACCGGCTTAATGAAGATGAGCTTGCGGACAGCTTAAATGGGGCTAAATCGCGGTTGACTCAAGAGCTATGTGTTGAACCGAAAATTATTCCATATTCCTCTTTGGAGGTTTTAAGGGCGGAGGAACAGCGGAAAAAGGATAATTATAAGCCGCAGTTGATCGAACATATTGGTCAATTACGCCAAGAAGCTTCAATCCAACAGAAAAACAGAAATATTCAAAGATTAAAACTCGCGCTGGCTATGCTCTTTGCGGATTTAAAAACCATCACGGCAATTTACGAGCAAAGTGAAGAAAAGGTTAGAGAATATCAACAATCGATAATTGACAATGAAATAGATCAGGAAACAAAGTTCAGGAGACTTTTGGCTAGTAGTGAAGTAGTTGGACGGCAAACATTGCTTAAGATGGTGGAAAAATCGTTGAATAATTTCAGAACAGACCTGGAAGAAGACCTAGTTAGCCAATTAAACCTCTTTGAAGGTAATATGGAGAAATTTTTTGAGCGTTTTATTCCGGTACAGCTGGAAAAGGCTATTAAACAGTTTGCAATTAGCAAGGAAGAAGAGATAAGAATTTATTTTGATAAATTTATCGAACACCTTTCAAATGAATACCAAAACAATTTTGAGGTTCCATTTGTGGCTACGATTAATATGGGGTCTATAGAATTACCAAGATGGCGAGCTGAAATTGAAAAAAAAAGATCGCCCATGGCAGACGGTTTGAGGAATTCGGTACTTTCTATGTCTGCTGGTGCTATCATTGGATACGCGCTGATGCCGCATATAGGACTGATAATTGGGTCGATGGCTGGACAGGTAGCAGGGGCTACATCACAAATCAAGCGCTCTGAACAGCTAAGAACTCATTATTTGGAACAGTTACCGGCCTTATTGGATCGGGTGTTTGCCACTTATAACAAGGAACTAATTGATGGGCTTAACGAAAGGTTTGACCATATCATTGACAGCGTATCAAGCTACCACACCCAACAAAAAGATTCATTGAGTCGACAGATTTTGGCACGACTGAAGTTGCCGGAACCAGATCAAACCGCAAATTTGGAACAGTTAAGTTTATGGACCCAAAAACTTAACGATATTGAAAAAGTGCTTAGCGTATAAAGACTGGGGTGTTTTAAAGTGTCAAGTCATCTTCATGCGATATTTCATCAGAGTCAGGCAAATATTCTAGGTGGGCACGATTATTACAGTCAAAACGGTCAATTGCTGGGACACAGCCAAAGTAATGTTTTCGGAGGCCACGATGTGTTTGGTGCCAGTGGCCACATACTTTACCATACCAACCCAAATATTCAGGGTGGTATTGATGTTGTCACAAACAATGGTCATCAGGTTTTGCACACCCAACCGATAGCAGGAGGCGAGAGCATTCTTGACTCTCATGGGCAACAAATAGGGACAATGCACCACATAGTCGGCGGAGGAAGCATTGACCTAAATGGGCAGCATGCTTCCTGGCAGCACAATATCCTTGGAGGTAATACAATTGATCCTTTTTCGACCGTACATAGTATTAGTTTTCCCCCACTGATTTAATATGGAGGTGGTACTCTTGCAATGCCCATACTGTGGAGCTGATTGGAATAAAGAGCCAGGATATTGGACTTGTAATAATTGCCAAAATCAGTTTACATCCGGATATTGTCCCGAATGCGGCGACTTCTATGCATTAAAAGGCAAAGTTGATCGCTGGATTTGCTATTCCAATGTTGAAAATAATGAGGTTAAAAATTTTTTGCATTCTAACCCCATCGAGGATGAAGAACTCATTTTTGTTCTTAACGTGCGCGTTAAAGGCACCTATTTTGGGGAGGTATGGCAATCCGCGCTATGGTTTAGAACCAGTCATCGTTGTGGTTTTGTTGGCTACGCTAACTGTCAGGCTTTTTTCTATCATGACATTTTGCATATTAAGAATTATTGGATAGACAGCGAACAGCAGCAAATTGGAATTGACTGGGTTGACGCTGAAACTGACGGCATTTCATACCAGTGGGAAACCTCAGGGTCGTTCACCTTTCAACCAGAGGATTTTGATACAGCGGCAGATGCCATGACTGAAATTGGGCAAGTCAAGTATTTTGTGCCGCATGAAGCCCTAAAAGTTGAGAGCCTGAAAAAGATTTTTAGCTTTTTGCAATCTGGAAATCCGGAACAGGCCTTGGAATTGCTATATTCAATGAAAGAAATAGACTCAACCTGTGGGGTTTTGGATATTATGATTGCCAGAACTTTGAAAGAATTGGGAAGAAGCGAGGCTGCGTCAGTATGGTTGGCCAAGAATTGGCAAAAAACTTCAATGTATGCCAGTATTCTGCTTCTCACCGAGTTTTTAAATTATAAATGGCATGAAGGTTCGCTTCGATACCTGCCGCACCTTGAAGATATTCCAGTAACCAATGAATATAGTGAATTTGTGAGCCTTTTTATTAAAGCTGTAAAATCGAAAGCGCAAAACCTTATTGATGACTATATAGATGCATGCTGCAAAGCATTCCTGATTGCGTGTAAAGGTGATGTCGGTTATACATTCTTACACTTTGACTTTTTTGTTAAACTTATCCCGTATATTACCAAGTCGACGTATCAGAACATTAGTAAGATTGCAGAATTTATTTTAAATAAATTGGAAACGGTTGATTCGATAACAGCCGAAAGATTAAGTTCGGTATCGGAAATAGTTAGATCTTTTTTTGGTGAAGAAATTCGCGAAAGCAACTATGTAGAGGTTGTCGATAAAATAGTCAAATTTATGCCACATATGATCCAGGCAAACCACTATGAAGTACTTTTTGCCCATGAGGACTTTGCGTCGGTATTGAAGGAAGACTTTAAAAACAAACAAATTTTGGTTCCTCAAGACTGGGATTTAGAAAATATAGTTTCGAAAACATGGCAATTTGACTATAATTGCCATTATCCAGAATATAGGCTAATAAAACTCTTTGCCAATCTTCGTACTTGCAGCAAGCCAGTAGGGGATCTAATTCAAATGCATGAAGGCTTAAAAGCTCAGTGGAATTACGAATTGCACGAGCCTCACTATAATTGGCTTTTGTATTTGATTGAGGTTGAACTGTTAATTAAGCTCAACAGAAAAGATGAAGCCCTAGAAACGCTTCACAAAGGAAGTAAGATAATAAAACCATTTACCGGCAGCCAGTTTCATCCACTCGTGGGAAACATGGCTGCTTTATGCGGTTTTTATGAAGGATGGGCGTATGGCGCCCCATCTATGGTACAAGATGCCCTAGATTATATACCATGCCATGAACCTGTTGTTTGGGTACACAAGCTAGGTAATGATTTAATTGCAGAGATGAATGCCAATATCGTCATAAATGATAACTTGAGTTGTGCAATGACCTATTTAAAAAGTTTAATTCAGAGAATGAAAGATGTCGGGAATTCAGCTTGGGCAAATGACAATATTCAAGCGTCCGTGAATCATTTTAACGGCGAAGTTGCAAAACGCCTCGCAGAAGCAGAACTTTGCGTAGCCGTCGGAGGGGAAACAAGCGCCGGCAAAACTACATTATTAAATAGCCTATTTAACACAAACATGTTTTTTGTTACGCAGGAAGAAGCAACTGGTGTTCCAACAGAGATTAGGCGGGGAGACAAATTTTCTGTCCGAGTTATTGATAAGACCGGACATGTGAGGGAGAAACTTGACGTTGATTCGCGATGGCTTATGGAGTCAGAAACTAAATTACTCGCGGAATATGTTCAGCCGGTGCGTGATTTTATGCGAACGTATACCCGTGTCGGTGAAGAGTCTTTAAACTGGGTTTCTAAGGTTGAGGTTAGTGTGCCAATTCTTGATTTTCCCCGTCACCTTGTTTTAATTGACACGCCCGGTTTCAATGCCCATGAGGAACGGTCACAAATTGCTGACGCCGCGATCAAGGATAGTCATGCTTGCATCTTTGTTATTGACGCCCGCAACGCTCTTAAGCGTAAAGAGGTTGAAAGACTACAAGCGACAAAAGATGAAATCAGCAAAATGTTTTTGGTACTTAATAAAATGGACTTAGTCTTAGGTGATGACGATTTAGATTGTGACGGGTCGGAGGCCGCTGAACAAACTATCGAGCGCGTTTACTCAGAATTGACGCGTCAATTTCAGGTCGACAATCTGATGCTATTTCCGGTATGTTCATTAGATCGAGCCGATGTGCCGGCTGATGCTTACAAATATGTTGAAACATTAAAAGAGCTTAGGCAGCACATTGTTTCAGAGACGCAAAAGCAAAGGTTACGACTTGTAATTGATGCGGCAGTTCGGCATGCGGTAGTTGCAGCCAAGTTGACATTGCAACTAGCTGAACAAGAAATCAAGAATTACAATTCTGAGGAAGAACTTCTAGAAAAATCCATGCCTTACGATCCCAAACTATTCGAATCAGAAATTTCTGATGCCATTAAAATCAAACTTTATAACGGAGTTAGTAATTACCATTTAGTTATGACCACATTTGTGGAAGACATGGTGAATTCTGCATTTAGTCAAATTAGAAACTGGCTTATGCTCGCTAGCAAAAAAGATATTGATAAACAAGCTACGGACCTAGCTCAAAATGCCATAATAAAATCTGTTGAACAAATTGAACGCGAGCGAAAAAAGGAATTAAAACGGCTAAGCGACTCGGTAATAAATGAGTTAGAATCCAAATTTCAGGAGCTATATGACGAATTACCGTTCAACGCCGATTTTGATAGTAAAACAGCATTCAAATCCCTTAATAAGTTAGAAACATTAGTTTATGTGAATCTTCAACAGGCCATAAGTTCAGTGGATACTGGGCCGAGCAGAGGGGGGCAGATGGCGGGCGTCATTGTAGGATATGCTTTGCTTGGCCCGGTTGGGGCTAGTCTGGGGCGATGGATTGGAGGACAAATTTTTGGCAAGTCTGTCGAACAGGTAAGGATGGAAATAATTGCAATTTTGGAAGAACGTTTCCGAGAAATTGAGCAAAGGTTGAAGTTGACCATACAAGCAGATTTATCTAATGATAGTACCGCAACATTAATTCCGCAATTGAATGATGCCGTAAGCAGTCAGGTAGATCTCTTTATCGAAACAGTTCAGAAAGAGATCGAAAGACAAAGTTTGCGACGGAGTAAACTTGAAAAGGACTTAAATCAATTAAAGTATACAGCAGCTAGTGTTGCCGAAGATAGTAAGAAATTGCAACAATGGCGTGCACAGAGTAGGTGCTTTAAAGGAGATTATTCAGACGAAGACTGCCAGCTGATCGATGAAATGATCTTATTGATAAAAACACCTTCAGCTTACAGTAAAAATAATAAATCGATAAACCAGGTCGAAAGTGACTCATATAAGGAGGTGAGTGCAGCACTGGACGTTTCGACTGATAGGGATTTCAGCAAGGCTAAAGGTTTTTTTACCGCTATTGCCAGGTTGTTGAGGTCGAAATGACCTGAAAATTTGAAATTAAAATATCCAGAGTCTTAATTACAGTAAACACGGCCCTGGTTAATCATTCACTTTGGCTGCCAATCTGCCACTGCAGCACTTCAAGCCTCATGGTCTCACAAAGAAATTTATCGCACCCTATGAACGTCAAACTTTTTGGGGCAAGACCGGATATTAAGGACCTAGGGCACATTGACCAGTGGGCTGTGAGTACAACATAGGTGTGGCAGGTACATAAGGTTGAAAATAATTTTACCACGTAAATGCGCAAGTTGCTGCTAAACACAACGCCGCTATACACTTCACCCATTACCCCACCCCATAAATCCCCACCCAACTGGGCAAACTACTAAGACCAGTCCCTCCAGAAATTTTGGGACGAGACGTAACCGAGTCTGAGACCGTTACACGGATTTACGGGAACGCAACAGTTTCCGCAGGGTCCGGTACAGAGTGGTAACTCCATTGATTACGGTAACCACTACGCTCAAGTACTCTAGTACTTGATACGTCATCACAAGAAGCTCGTTTAGGTCCAATCTTACTCACTCCTTTTTCAGGAGGGACTGGCACAAAAATACTTCTCTAACACTTTCATTATGTAAAAATGTCACCATAAAAGGATAAAGCAGCAACCTTAGCGAAATTACACGTGTTTTGTAATTTCGCTTTATTTGTGGAGACCACCTTTATGTATCAACACCTAAAAACCTTAATCCAATCCCACCCCACCAAAACCTGTAAAACTGCCGAGTTGGAAACCCAACTCCGGCTTAAATCGCCTGCCCTCTACCAGGAGCTCGGTTACCCAGGTTTTGCCGCTGCCCTTGCCCAGCTGTGCTCAGAGCAAAGCATCGTCCCGGTCAAAAGCTCCGGCAAAAATGGCCGTAATCCTTCCTTATATAATAATAGGCTCTCGGCATTCGCCGAGGCAGTTGGTACAAGGGTTTCCCTGAACCAACCTTATAGCATTCCTCCCTCATTTAGTGGGAGGAATTTTGCTTTTCATCACGTT
>JAJXUE010000043.1 GCA_021783135.1 Bacillota bacterium
ATCCGAGCCACTCGAGCCGGAGTGTCGCGTAAGCCTTCGCGGTCAGGATCTTCACCAATTGCTTCGAGAATCATTCGAACGGCTACTTTGGCCTTTTCCATATCAACACCTGGGGTGACCTTATGTCCTGGTTGTTCTGGTTGTTCTGATAGGTCTGTCTTTTCCCTCATTTTACCCTCCTAAAGTTGACCCATAATCTTGTGGGTTTGTGGAATAACTCTGACATCGGCCAACTGCTGTGTTGCCATGTCTTGTAGCTCGATAAGTCTTACGGGTGCTGGTCCGCGTCGAATACTTCCATACGGAGTTACCGGTTGTAATACCAGCGGCACATTACGGTCAACTGCTGCTATCAAATCAACAGTTTGCTGGAAATCGGCGTTTGTGGTTTCGGCCAAAATTACTGTCTTAACGTACACCTCTTTACGCTTGGCAACCTGCAAAAACTCAGTGTGCGCGTCCCAATCGGTATCGCCGGTTAGCTTAATGTCCATACTAACGATATCAAGTTCATCGATAAGTCGCTCAAGGTTGCCGGGTAAAGTTCCATTGGTTTCTAAAAATATCCGCTGTGCTCCCTGCGCTCGAATCAGCGGGATAAGCTCCAACAAAAAATCAACCCGAAGTAAGGGTTCGCCGCCGGTAAGACTTACGCTGTGATGCCGATGCAAATCATAAAATTTGAGGATAGATGCTGCCATTTCGGGTTGCATCGGGTTAGGTAGCGTGACAAAGTCGCGCTTACCCGGTGTTTTCTCGATCCGGCACTCCCGAACTTCGGTAAAGCTAGCCGGGGTATCACAATAGGGGCAACGCAGATTACAGCCTAGAAAGCGCATAAATACCTGCCGCGTACCTACATATAAGCCTTCCCCTTGAATGGACGACATTACCTCGACTAAATCTGCAGGCATTAAGTCACACCCCGTACTTTGCAGCGCGCTTGCTTGATACTTTGAATTTCTGCCGCATAGGCATCTGCAACATCCTTGCCAAAGCTCAAAAAGTCAACAATACCTAAATCTTGCAAACTTACAGTTGGTATAGGGGTGTTCCTACTGCTGATATTTAAGCCGGTATGGATCATGGTTGATACAGGAGAAAGCGTAGCGATCGACACAGAAAGCTTATCATTGGCACGGAATAAGTCATCCCCGGCACGTTGAACATTTTTCACACCGTGCGCTGCCAAACATTCTGCAATAATCGTTATAAGCAGACGTTGACGCGTCACGGTCTTTTCGAGATCCATGTCAAAATGCTCAACTATAAAGTGAAGCATATCTTCACTAAAAATATGATCTTTTGCCAAAACATCTTCCATATCTACCATTTCGGTCAATTCGACCTGGCACGGTCCACGAAATACTGCTACGCTATCCCCTTGAATTTGCCAATTTTTATAGCCAAACAGCGAACTTAACTGTCTACCGTCGTAAGTACGTGGCGTCTGCTCGATAAATGTGTGCATCACATCATCTCCTTAAGTTTCATTAGCCGGAAACAAGCGGTCAAGTTGGGTTAAATACCCTTGTGCACTTAAGGCGCGCTTTAAGCGCTGACACGATTCACACTCACCACACATTGTCGTTGCGCCGTGGTAACAGCTCCAAATGAGATGCCAAGGAATTTGCAGCTTCGCGCCATGCTCGACAATTTCCATCTTGTTAAGATTTTGGGTCGGGCTTATTACTTGCACTTGATTTAAAGTGGACAACCCTAGCGCCTGGTTTGTTGCTGCCACAAACTGCGGACTGTTGTCAGGGAATGTGACTGCTTCCTCAGCGTTAAAGCCGGCAACCACATATCCATAGCCTAGACTTTCCGCATAAGCAGCGGCAATATTGATAAACAAACCATTGCGGTTAGGAACCCAAACTTTTTCCGCCGTGCCTAAAGTCACACTCAAAATCTGATCCAACTCGTCTGAGCTCACTAGCGGTACGTCCTCAGCGGGGTTAACTAGTGCAGTATGGGTAACCGCTGCCAAGAAAGGTAAATCAATCTTCACGTGTTGAATCCCATAATAAACTGCCAATTGTTCCGCACGAGCGATTTCCTGCTTCGCTGCACGTTGCCCATAGTTAAAGGTCAGCGCCACAGCCTGCTCACCGCTATGCAAGAATTCAGCCAGTGCTACAGTAGAATCCAGTCCGGCGGAAAGTAAAATCACGCCTGACATGGCTGTTCCCCCTCATAATCAACCCAAGCATCTGGGGTTTCATACACTCTCACCTTACACAAAGTGACCTGTGACGGTAGCGCCTGCTGCGCTGTATATAACATCTTAGCGAGATTTTCCGCAGTCGGTGTGCTATGAGAAAAATAGGCATGCTCGTTCAGCAAACTGTGATCAAACTCCTTTAGTACCTGCTTCAGTCTATCTTTTAGTAAACTAAAGTCTACCAACATCCCTAAATCGTCCAGTTGACTCCCTCTCACTGTTAACTCCACCAACCAGCGATGACCGTGTAAATTCGCACACTTGCCCGGATATCCCGGCAAAAAGTGCGCCGCATCAAAATGGTGTCTAACGGTAAGATAATACAAACAAAATTCCCCCAAACATTTACGTACAGAAATACTATTTTATATTTTAGCACCTGTACTTTTAAATTCAAAGAAATTTCAACTGTTTTCAACATTCTCTTCCCAAAGCATAGCAAAACTCTTAAAATTAAAACGTAGTAAATCAAGAGGGGCTTACTCGGAAAGGGCGATAAACATGAAATTCATAGGTTTTAACGGTAGTCCCCGCAATAATGGGGCCACCCAGTACATTGTCGAGAATATTTTGGCCGGTGCTGCAGCACAGGGGGCTGCAACTAAATTGTATTCTATCAATGAATTGAATTTTAAAGGGTGTCAGGGGTGCCGCAAGTGCAAGGAAACCGGGGCGTGTGATCTCAGCGATGACATTACCCCTATATATGAGCAAATCTTGACTGCGGATGTGATCATAGTAGGTTCACCGGTGTATATGGCCTACGTAACCGGGCAAACTAAACTTTTCCTTGATCGTTTGTATGCGTTTACCGGTCCTGATCAAATCAGTCGCGTTCCGCAAGGTAAGCGTTGCGTATTGGTCCTGACGCAGGGCCATTCCGATATTACAGCCTACCAAAATTTAACCAAGTCCTTATCCTCGCTGCTAACCCGTCTCGGCTTTAATGTAGTTGATACGGTTGTTTTGGGCGGTGTACACGACATTTCCGATCCCTCTGCAGCTGAGGCAGCAGCCGCCGCCTTTAAATTAGGCCAAGCCTTAACAAACACTGAAGCTTAAAGAAGGAAGGCTATTCCTGTCTTTCCATTACTTTAATAGTATGTTTATCCAGCTGTAAAACCATGCTAAGATTAGAATCGAAATCCTACATTTGACCAAAAAGGAGGAAGTTACATGGCAGGAGAACGCAACACTAATCAACCTGCAGTACAGGGTGCAGAAAGGGCTCTAGATAACTTCAAGTATGAGATCGCCAATCAGCTTGGCGTAACCTTGGGCGGCGATCGTACTAGCCGTGAAAACGGTTCTGTAGGCGGCGAAATGACTAAACGCATGATTCAGCTGGCTGAACAACAACTCCAATCGGGAACTCGTATTCCTCCCGGTGGCGGTATGATGCGCTAGTTTAAACAACTTTGGTTTATCCTCAACAACAATGACCACTGTCTGACAGTGGTCATTAATTTAGCCTTCTTAGCGTAACGGTTTATGACACGAAAGACAATTGGGCAAGTTTATGTGTTCGGTGGCAGGCGCTCTATTAGTACCTGCCGCATGACAAAACGAGCAAGCCATACCAGCAGTAACCTGATGGGGTATAGGGGGCGGGGTACCCGTTGGCAGCGGAATCTTAGCTGCCTTAGCACTGCCGCAGCCAGCAATAAACAGGCTAACCAGCAGTATGCCCACTAACTTTTTCATAACCTTATGTGCTCCTCCTCAATTTGCGAATATATTTCACATGGTACCCTACCGAATATATATGGTTCGAAAATATATTGTTCGGCAAACTTTGTGAAAATCCTCTCAATTTGGCATTTTTTTTACGCCATTCACCACATCAGGTGTATACTAAAATCAACAATTTAGCTCGAGGAGTTACCCTTATGGCGTATAATATAGAAATCAGACAGGAAGTCTGCAGTTCCGCCAGCAAGCTGGTCCGCGTAAAAATAACGCGGCTGGAGCCAGACAATGACGCTGACTCTTGCATCAGTGGTTTTGAATGTAATTCGGAAACAAGTTCCTGTCGCTCGCGCTGCTTGTATCGCCTACTGTTGGAGACAGATTAAGAGCCTTAAATCACTTAAAAGGATGGGTGCATTCTAAAATTTGCACCCATCCTTTTACTTAATGCTTATTTGCCACATTTCTGCTTATTTCCCACGCTACTGCATTAACCGTTAAGCTTTAAACCTTAGGCCAGCCTTAGCGCAAGGTTATAACAGTCAACCGCCAAATCATACTGGCGCATTTGGTCATAAATTACACCCAGCAGGTTCCAGGCAGCGTAATCTTGTTCATCTTGGCTTAAGTGTTTATCTAGAAGATCCCTGGCTTCTTCCAGTTGACATTGGGTAACTAAGCAACCAGCCAAATTGTGGATGGTGACCCGGTTTACGGGGTCAAGTAACAGTGCCTGGCGATAACAGGTCAAAGCGCGCTCCGGTTGCTGCAGTTGTTCCAGACATTGTGCGATATTGTTTAGCAACAATGCGTCTTGACCATGCTCCTCAAGCACTTGGTCAAAATAACTTAGGGCCTCCACAAAGCGTCCCGACCTACCCAATGCAGCAGCTAAATTAGCTAAGATTTCCTTGTCTTCCGGTGCTAGCAGGAGGGCTTGTTCGTAATTCTCCACGGCATCTGCATAATTGCCAATATTACTCAACGCTACCGCAAGATTATTAAATAACACAGAGGTTGCATACCCGCACTTTCGAGCACCCAGCAAAGCTGAAACTGCTTCCTGATGCCGCCCTAGTTTGCCCAAACAAATCCCCTTGTTGGCCAAGACAGCCCCATCATGCGGGCGCAATTTGAGGCTGCCTTCAAAGCAAATTAAGGCATCTTCAATCCGATTCGTCTGCAGCAACATGAGGCCTTTGGCATTACGCGCGATAACGTCCTTGGGATCGGCTGCGATGGCCCGATCATAGCAAGACAGGGCTTCAACTGTGTTTCCCTGCTCCTGCGCGGCGTTGGCTTTTGCCCGCCAAACTCTGGCATCGGCCGGATTAAGTCGTTTCGCCCGCTCGAGATTGTATAGAGCCGCAGCTTGATTGCCCGTTCGAGTGTACGCTTCACCCAGCCAATACAGAAGATCAGCCTGGGCTCCGCAGTGGGTCAGAGTTTGCTGTAGCTGAGTGATTGCCGCTTGAGCCTGTTCATGGTGAATTAAAACCAGCGCCAACTGTAGGTTTAAGCGCAGGTTATGCTTATCTCTAGCAATGGCCCAATTCAGTAGCGCGATTGCGGCGTTGCTTCTACCAAGCCACACCAGTAGCCGAGCGGCCACACTAAAGCTTAGCCCAACCGCAACCTTGTACCAGCTTCGCCACCGCAAGCCTGTTTTACCCTGTAGCGCGTTTTTAATGTTTTTGATGGCCGGCATCTTCAGTTCCTCCACTTGTAGAACTTGCAAACATTTCACGCTTACCTGTCCTACTCTCTTTTCACATGTCCTATTTACATTCTATGTATTTTATGTCATTTCCTCCCATGCATCAAGACTTTCTTTCAGCAAAATCTGCGCATTATTTTACAATACAAAAAAGCAGCGGGAACATACCCCGCTGCGCCATCCGTTCTTATTTACGTTTGTTCCTGGCAGCTAAGACAGATGCCATAGAACTTAAGGTCATGGTCTACTATTTTAAAACTATTTTTACGGGCAATCATTGCCTCGAGTGTTTCTAATAAATCATCATCAAACTCTTGGACCTTGTGGCAATTAATACAAATCAAATGATGATGGTGATGTTCCTCTTGCTTAGTGAATTCGTAGCGGGAGCGCCCATCCCCAAAATCCATCTTTTGTAAAATTCCCAATTCAGCAAATAAGTCTACCGTTCTATACACAGTGGCCAACCCTATTTCCGGGCTTTTGCTCTTAACCAAGTGATAAACATCCTCAGCGCTCAAGTGGCTGTCGCCGTGCTCTGTAAAGGCACGCAGGATAGTTTCACGTTGTGGCGTTAATTTATAATCTTTTGCCAACAGTTTCTCACATAGGACCTCATACGTGTAAGTCATACCTGCCACCTCTGTGTGTAATTATAATTCCAGGCCCCAATGTCTGTCAAACTTACCAATGTTACAGCACTTCAACAACTAAAGACAGCACATTCTTCACTTAACTTTTCACAATTCCTGTACGCTTGAGCACCAGTTTTCATACTTAATTACGGTGTTAGGCAGGACATAGGTGCGTGGACTAAACTGAGCTTGATACTGCCGCTCCAGGCTGAACAGCACCGGGCCACTCGATCTTAGATAGAGCTGAAAATGTTTAGGTTGCGGAGGTGTTCGTTCTAAAATCAGTCCGTAGACCCCAGCTACAGGGACTCCTGACAATTTGACTTTATGCGCCAGTTTGCCCAGTGGGAAAAAGGACCCTCCGTTAACGAGGGTAAAACCTTGTTCACTGCGTAGTTTTATTTTGATTAAGTACGAATCGTCTCCCGGCGGCATTTGGATATCTACAGTAAGCAATCTTTCCTTGTTAAGGGGTACAGCCTGCACGTCAACCTTTGGTTGAGGCGGCTCAGTTCCACCGGAAATACTTATCGCAGCGGTTTTAACATTTTGTTTGACAGCAAGCGCTTTACGCATACCGGCAGGTAAGGTATCCGGGCTGATGGCTTGCAACATGAGTTTCCTGTCTTGCCATTCCTGCCGCACCGTAATGGCCTGTGGCTTGGCAGTGGTATAGGCAGGAAATGCCGCTGCCGCCAGCAAAGTGCCAAGATACATCAGCAATACAGCGCTGACCAGCCGCGAATGCACCTTTGCGGGCAATTTAACTGCGAACAGCGCTAAAACTAAGGGAAGCGCGGCCAGCGCATAAACGAGACTTAAGATTACCGGATGCCGGTTTAAGAGACGATAAAATTCACTGCCTAACTGGGAATTGAATATTTGCCAGTGCAAACTGTAAATAGGCAAAGGTGCCACGAATAAGGCTATTAGGCCGTATTTGTAACTGCTTATACACGTAAACAGCAACCAAAAGCCTAAATAGGCGGCAAAGTCCCAGCGATAGAAAGCTAACGTTACGGTAGCAACGCTTAATAAAACGATGCTGCCTGCCCAGTAAAGATCACGTAGAGGAGGTAATAACTTAGGTAATAATTTACTTAGCAGTTGCAGCGCAACGGCGCCTATAAGCGCCGTAGTGACGATCCGCAACACCAAATATAACAAAGCGTGATTAAACCACGGTTCGCTCAACCCCTTTGCCAAGCCAATGAGCTTTTCGGGAATTGAGCTTAGTAATACAGCACCGAAAGTTAAACAGAACATCAGGGGGACAACCCAAATCAAGCGTAACCAAGCGCGGCGACGTCTTTTTATGAGCACTGCCACTGCTAAAATAAGCGTGCTGATTACAGTTCCCTTGAGCACAAACGCCGGCAAAATCAGTAAGCCTACGGGCGTAACCAAAGTCAAATAAAGCGTATTCCAGGCTGTCTGAGACGGCTGTGACTCATGCCACGCCAGCAAAGCTAAAACCACACTACCGACCTTCCCCAAAGTCGCGGGATTTACGTGTGCCAAAGTATCAGTAGGCTGGTGATAATAAACCGGCACCGCACCACCCTGTCCCAAACCTATGGCCGCAATACCCTTGTCGAGGAATGATGAAAAGTCGCTGCTGCCACCCATTTCCGACTCACGTGCCAGCAACATCATATCGCGCTTTACTTCCGGTCGCAAACCGCTTCTCCTGGACAAGGCAAAAGCTGTTTGCAATAATTTTGGTGCAGTTGATATTTTCCCCCCTCCGTCGAGCGCGAGCTTGCTGCCCTCGCCAACCATATCCAAATTTAGCATTAAATCAACCTGGTTTAAATCATAGTTATCGGCAAAATAGCGTGATCCGAGCAGGCCGGCTTCCTCCGCCCCAAATGCAACCAAAATATATGTTTCTTGTTGCGGGTGTAGGCTTAACTCCCGGCCGATTTCCAACAGAACACCTACCCCTGAGGCATTGTCGTCCGCTCCAGGCACATTAAAATCCGCAGAATCATAATGGGCCCCCACCAAGACAGTGCGTGAGCTGAGACCTGGTTTAACTGCAATTATATTTCTGCTGTTAATCAGCGAGTATTTTTTCAAGCTACCTCTATCCTCTAACGCAGCCTGAGCAAACTCTTGGTACGCTACCTGCCACCCATCGGCTTTGAGTCTTGTTGCTATATAATCGCCGGCAGCAATTTCCCCCTTACTACCCGGCGGACGCGGACCGATTTTGGTTGTCATATACTCTGCTTGGCTGTAAGCTCTTTCGCCGCTAAAATCCCCCCCAGCGGCCGCCTTATTGCGCCCGGCGCTTAGCAGCACTACCAACAGGATTACCCCACCAACCCACACAGCAAGCGGAATTTTTTTACGCACTTCACCACCTTCTTCCCCCTAGAAGGTATGAGGCAGTGTAAAAACTATGTTATAATATTGAGTGATTTAAGACGACTATTTACAAAGGCGGTGCAAAATTGAAGGCACGTACCGATTCCCGATTTGCTAAATTGACAGTATTAGCTGTCATCTTGGCCCTGTTGCCTTTGCTTTCAGGCTGTTCAATGTCAGGTGTGACGGAAAAAATTTTTGGCAAAGCCAAACCAATGTCTAATTTACAAGCCAATGCTCTCTATTTTGATAACTCGGCTTTGACCGGGCCGGCCACGCAGATGATAAATGCAGCGCAAAATACAATTTATGTCGAGCAGTATGCCATTGACCGACAGGACTTGATGAATTTGCTCTGTGCCAAAGCCAAACAAGGTTTACAAGTCAAGGTACTACTTGATCAGTCCGCCCCTTCGGCTAAATCCTCGTATAAATATTTGCGTGCGCACAATGTTGATGTTCACTATTATCCAACCGAACTAGGCCAATATGCCGAAGCCAAATTACTGGTAGTTGACGACACTACGGCATTATTAGGAGGTAATCCATGGACCAATACGGGTAGAATTAACCATGATGTCGCGGTCGCCTTACCAGGTAAAGCCGCGTTGACCGCAGCACAGGTTTTTGCGCGCGATTGGAAATTTGCTACTACTATTGTCCTCAAGGTACCGACAAATAATTTACCAACAGACAACATTATTCTCGCCGCCAACCCTAATATTCAAACCATTATTACCAGCTTGGTGCAACAAGCCACTACCTCAATTCAAATTGAGGTTGGCCAGTTGACCTATCCCTCAGAGACTATAACAGCTTTGGCAGACATGGCTGCAACTGGCAAACAGGTCCAAATTATCCTGGACGCGGCCCTAGCACCCTCGGAAAGTCAAACCATTGCTCAATTAAAAGCTTCGGGTGTGGAAATCCGTTTTTATCCCGCCACCAGCAAGAGCAAACTGTCGGCCCATTTTGCCGTATTTGATCATAGCACTGCTCTTCTAGGCAGCGCCAATTGGACTCACTCCAGTTTTGTCCAAAATCATGAACTTGACGTACAAATCCCCTCGTTGGCTGTAAGTGAACGTTTGATTCAGCAGTTCAACCAAGATTGGGCTAAATCATTGACTAGTTTACCGCCTAAGTAGTAACGGAAAGCGTCAAAAACCAGGCCGACTTAGATCGTACTAAAGTCGGCCTGGTTTTTGACTTCTATAACTAAACTACCATTTTTGGGTATTATGGCACTTGCCGCAATTTAAACCTACCATTTGATGTTCTTGGTCGTGTGGCGCCGGATGACACGTCCCACACATAACCTTACCCTTGCTGTTTAATTCAGCATGATTGCTGCCTGCCGGCCACCATGATATCGAGCGATGACATCCCGCACAGTTATTGCTAACCAAAGCGTGATAAGCGTTAGGCGGAGCAGTGTGACACAGCACACATTTGGCAAGCCGGTCAGGGACGACGAACTTATGGTCGAACAGTGCTCTAGTCCAGTTAAGGGTACTATGGCAGTCCACACATTTGTGCAAGTTCTGCAAATTGTCATGCAACACATCCTGTTTTACTGCATGACATTGTTCACAATCTTGGCTGGCTGCGACCGGAAAGGCGCCGTGCAGAAAGGCTACTCCCACATAAGCGTCTGTAGTGCTGTTATGTTCCTGATGACAGCTTGTACAGCTCTGCTTAGCAAGCAATTTGTGGAAGTAATAATTTGGTAAATTCTTATATGTCTTAACCCTCAAGGGATGACAGCCTGCATTAGTGCACGTATAGGCAGTTTGAAACGGCTGATGGCAGGCGTCACACCCGACTTGTCCGGCGTGTACGCCAGGACCAGGCGCAAATAGGGCGCCTTGCACTCTACCTAAGGGTAACAACAGGGCCAATAAAGTAAAGGCCAGCGTCAAACCCAGGTAAATTAATTTAAGCCATATTCCCCTTTTGCGCGTGACTACCACCCCCCATAAAAGGCTGTACCAATAACATGAATGAGTAATACCGCCAGAAATAACTCAGTCAGTGGAATATGCAACTTACGCCAGATTTGAAACCGGTTGCGCCACCACTGAATCTGTCCCAATAATTCGTCGTTTTTCTCATTTTCCGGCTTACCAATGTCCTGTTTTTTCACCTGTGCTACCTCACGGCCCAACTCCATGTAAATATAGCGTCCAATAACACCACTACCGCATAAAATCATTAACAAGAGGACCGCCAACCAGCCGGTGATATTATAAGTTCTAATTCCGGTGTGTCCCACACAGATAACGGTGCCGCTAAGCGCCGTTATTTCATGGGCTCGTAACCATATCTTTATTTTACCAACTTTCCAATAACGTTTGCGCAAGGAGTAAGTCAGTGAAATAAGGATTAGCACCGTACCGAGTATTCCTGCCTCCAATAGATTGGTGTTTCCCAACGCATTCAGTCTGCTTTTGCCCCAGATTCCCGCAGCAAACAAGAAGGTAAAGCTTATACCCGTAACTGTCAAGGCGCGCATAATTACATTTTTCATTTTAGGTGTCCTCTGTCATGGTAATGTTGCGCCCTACTCATGCTCTTTGTCCTCAAGATGGGTACTGTCACCAACAACCACATCGACAAATTTGCCACCTGTCACTTCAAAAATATTCAAAGCTGTATTGGCTTGCCATGGGGTTTTTTCCCAATCTGCCAAGGGGTAGCCCAGCAAATCAGTAATTAAGACTTTCACCGTGATACCGTGACTCACTACACAAATTGTTTCATCAGGATGCAAGTCACATAATTGTAACAGCTTTGGTTTGGCCCGGAGCAATACATCCGCCATACATTCCCCCCCGGGGAAATGGTACGAATGCGGATTCTTCTCCCACGCCGCGAAGTTTTCCGGTTCAGTTTGTCGTAACAGATGCCAGGCTTGGCCTTCCCAGCTGCCAAAACTGATTTCGCCAAACTCAGGACAAGCACGCACATCGACCTTAAATACACTCCCTAGCACCTGGGCTGTTGCCATGGCCCGGCCAAGCGAACTGCTGTAAATGGCTCCAATTTTCTCCCCGTGCAACCTTGAGGCTAATTTTTCCGCCTGAACTATGCCAACAGGAGTAAGCGCTGAATCGAGACAACCTTGCACCAGCCCCAGAATATTCCATTCGGTCTCACCATGTCTGGTAATGATAATTCTAGTCATGCAGTCACCTTCAGAATTGTTTTCGTATTACCCTGTTTTATTTTACCACTTTGTGAAGCCGAGATGGACTAGTTGCCCCAATTTAAATATTTTCTTGATAACTATTTCAGCCTAAGAACTCAGAATTAAGTACGAAAAAAATAGCCCTAAGGCTATCTTTTTCGTACCCATCGCCACACGATACCGGTAAGATGGTCACCTTCATTACCGTATCAGCTTATCTTCAAGGTTGGCGATACGATCTTGCAGCAAGGCTATGGCTAACTCCTGACAGCGAATACGTCGTTTTAAAAGGTCAATTTCCTGTTCAATACTTGTTAAAGACATATTTTCATCCGCTAAGTGTTCACCTGCTGCCGTTTCAGGCACGGTGTTGCGGCAGTTTAAAACAGTAAATCTAGCATAACGTGAGTTTCTGCCGGGGTCCATACTTATAACCCCTTCCTCCACCAGGGTTTGTAAGGCTCTTTTAAGCGTTACACTTGCAGTACCAGTCGAGCGCTGAATCTCCGAAAAAGCCATTTCAAACTCCCCGTCAGAGTTCACCCTACACTTTTCATTAAAAAATTCTAAAAACTTTTTGTGAGTCTTTTCCTTCAGTTTCAATTTTTCCCGACTCCTTTCTCCAACCGCATCACAACCAGAGGCTTTCGCTTAGTAGCATTATCTGTAATGTATTAAGCAACAATACACATTACCTACCTATGGATAGTTCACAAACAGACAGAAACTATAATAATATAATATTACTGTCTGTTTTGTTTAGTAATATTATACCATAATTGTAAATATATTTCCTACTTTTACAAAACTTTTTTATCCGCGCAGATACGGTTAAACATGAAGGGCAAAATTAAACATTATTTCGCGAAGGTAACCCTACACAAAGTTAAGCTTATGTGCAGCTTCCCTGAGTTGGTCCCGAAAATCCGGGTGAGCTATGGCAATCATCGCTTCCGCTCTTTGACGAATAGTCTTGCCACGCAGTTTGGCCACTCCATACTCGGTCACTACATGATCAACGTCATTTTTGCTGGTGGTCACGATAGCACCTTGCTGCAGCATCGGTACAATTTTCGAAACCGTACCTTTTTTCGCTGTTGAAGCTATAGCAATAAAGCCTTTACCACCTTCAGAACGCAGCACCCCCCGGGCAAAATCAGCTTGCCCGCCAGTCCCACTAAACTGGATTGGGCCGATACTTTCTGAGGCGCACTGGCCTATAAGATCAACCTCCATCGCGGCATTAACGGAAACAGCCTTATATTGCTGCCCAATGATCAAGGGGTCATTGGTATAAGAGACAGGATGCATTTCTACCATGGGGTTGTTATCTAAAAATCGATACAACCGTTCACTGCCAAAGGCAAAACTTCCTATAATCTTGCGTGGATGCATCGATTTGCGACGCCCGGTAACCACACCCTTTTCCACAAGATCTACCATACCGTCCGTAAGCATCTCCGAATGAATACCTAAATCCGCTTTATCATGCAGACAATGGGCAACGGCATTCGGAATACCGCCAATACCCAACTGTACGGTCGATCCGTCCTCGATCAAATCGGCAATATAGCGGCCAATTGCCAGTTCTGTGTCGCTGATGGGCAGCGGCTTTAGTTCCGGCAGGCTGATGTCGCTTTCCGCAATTAGGGTAACTTGGCTAATATGAATAAAGCTATCCCCTAAAGTACGCGGCATATTGGGATTGACTTCAAGTATAACTGCCTTGGCCCGCTGCGCGACGCTTGAAGTATAATCAATTGACAAACCAAAACTAAAAAATCCATGCTCATCCATCGGCGATACCGTTGCCATGAGCACATCAACATCCAGATACTCTGCCATTAAACGCGGTGCGTCAAAAAAGTAATTCGGCGTAACATCAGCTATGCCCTGTTGCACCATACCCCTGCTCACACCACTGGTAAACCAGGAATTATGCCGGATACTTTTCTCCATACCTGGTTGCAAATAGGCGTGAGATCGAATCGGCAGCATCTGGTGCAGGGTTACACCTTCTAGTTCATCTTTGCGTCGTACCAAAGCGGCAAGTAGAACTGACGGTTCACCCGCGCCTAACGGAAGGACTATTGTTTGACCAGATTCAATAAGCTTCACCGCTTCACCAGGATTAACTAACTTTTTTTGGTACTCTGCTTGCCATTTTTGCAAAATAATCGGCCTCCCATCGGTTACTTCATGGTAGGAACACGCTTGTGCCTAACTCCCGTACATAGTCTTACTTTAGTTTAAATTATTTATGAATATCTTACTACACATTTCCACAAGTACAACTTCAGTTTACAATATTCTGCAAAGTTTTTAAAGAAAAAAGCAGCCAAACGTAAATTGGCTGCCTAAATAGCTAAATATAGATGATGTTTTGCCTTATTGCTCTGAATTAGCAACGCCCGCTTCCTCAAAAGTGGCCATGTCGCGTATAATTTGGCAAGCTGCTTCCACCAAATAAAAGGCGAGTACCGCGCCTGTCCCCTCACCTAAACGTAACGACAAGTTCAGCATAGGTTCCATACCCAAATGAGACAAAGCCAAAATATGGCCCGGTTCCTGAGAACAGTGCGACGGCAGCATATAGTTAACAGAAGCTGGAGCCAAGGTTGCGGCAATCAAGGCTGCGGCCGTAGAAATAAACCCATCAATCACAATCGGAACTCCTCCGGCGGCAGCACCTAAAATTGACCCGGCCAAAGCAGCAATTTCCAGTCCTCCAACTTTGCCTAACACATCTAGCCCGTCCTCTGGGTCCGGTTGATTTATGGCAATTGCTTGCTTGATCACCTGGATTTTACGTTCGAGCCCCGGATTGTCGATTCCCGTGCCCCTACCAACCACTTCCTCCACAGGTCTGCCCATCAGCACCGCCACTATTGCCGTACTCGGAGAGGTATTGCCAATCCCCATATCACCTGTAGCCAACAAGTTAACGCCGGCCGCAATCTGCTCTTGCGCAGTTTCGATCCCTACCAGCAAAGCCGCAATGGCTTGCTCGCGAGTCATTGCCGGTCCCTTAGCTATATTGGCCGTGCCCTTAGCAACTTTTTTCATGCGCAGCTTAGGATGTTCCAAGTCTGCGGCCACGCCGACATCTGTACAGATAACCTCAGCACCGGCTTGTTTTGCCAAAACGTTAATAGCTGCGCCGCCGGCCAAAAAATTGTACACCATCTGTGGGGTTACTTCCTGGGGAAATGCGCTTACACCTTCTGCTACCACGCCATGATCTGCGGCCATCACCAGAACAGCCTTTTGGGTTATCAGCGGTAGCACATTGCCGGTAATACCCCCCAGTTGTTTGACGATGTCTTCTAATTTACCTAAGGAACCCGGCGGTTTAGTGAGACTATCCAAACGTTGTTGGACAAGTGCCATAACATCCTGTTGTAACGGATTGATTGACTTAACGACCTGGTTTAATTTCGCTTCATTCATGTTATTTCTTCCTTCCATCCTTTTAAATTAGCTCCTGTTCCGGCAAAAATAAAAAGTCCCCCGTTGACAAAAGACAAACTTTTGCCAGCGAAGAACTTTACCATCGTCCATCGAAAACCTCCTTTCTCGCCGGAAAGGGCTTCACTCTAACAGGCAGGTCTCCTGACTCCCGGACATCTTTTTCCCTCAGCCTTCCCAATTCCTCAGTGGCAGTTGGTCATTTTCCGGTTACAGTGGCGGGACCGCGCCGGGATTTAACCGGCTTCCCTATTCTCCTCCGCAGAGGCACCCATTAGATTTATGCAATTTTATCTAATGATAGCAAATTTTCTTATACCTGACAATCCCTCGCCAAATACATCCCTTTCCCTGCTCTAAGCTGCTAACCGATCAGCACGGCAGTCAGCAGTACAACCAACTCCCCCAATTCAGACAGCGCGCCATAAACATCACCTGTCAACCCACCCAAGCGGCGCGCCACAAAACTCGCGAACACCACAGACCAAAGTGTCGTAATGGCAAAAATGATAATTCCGCGCCAACTCAACAACAAACCGGCAGCCACAAGTGTGTAAAGAGCGGTAAGAAGCAAATAGCGCAACCGAAAAAACTGGGCAAAACCCTTACCTAAACCGTCAGGACGAGCATAAGCAAACAAAGAAGGCCCGATACACATGTTGAACCTGGCTACCGCGGGCATCAAAATTAGTAGTCGCCACTCTCCCAAGGCGGCTATTTGTACCAAAAGAGCATATTTGAGCACAAACAAACCGCCTAGAGCTATGACTGCATGTGCACCGACGCGGCTGTCCTTCATTATTTCCAAAATTCGTTCACGTGATCGTCCGGAAAAAAGTCCATCCATAGTATCCATATACCCGTCTAAATGCAGTCCTCCGGTCAAAACTATTTCTGCAACCAACAAAACAGCTCCAACCACCCCTGGCAGCAGTTTAAGGGTAGCCACATAACCTATACCGGCTAGAATCGCGCCTAGAAGCAAGCCCACAACCGGAAAATAGAACATGCTGCGTGCAAACTCTTCTGTACTCCGCACCTCCTGTTTGGCAATCTTAAGTGTAGTAAGAAATTGGAGCGCAGCAATAAAGTCCCTCATTTAGCAGCCCTCCAGGCGGGCAATAATCTGACGGGCCGGTGATTTGATTTCGAGCGGACACCCGGCAACAACTAAATACACTTCATCTGCTGCTTCCGCCAACAGTTGATTAACCTTACCTGCCAAGTCGCGATAAAACCGCCCTAGAGCATTTTCCGGCACGATACTCCAACCGACCTCATTGGTCACACAGATAAGCTTAGCCTCTCCTTGCTGCATAACCCCAATTAGCTTAGCAACTTCTGCCATGATTGCGGCAAGCAAACTTTCAGACGCATCCTCGCCTTCATCCCATCCCTGCAGCACGAGGTTAGAGAGCCATACTGTCACACAATCTAACAAAATTACTCGTTTTTTCTCATTTAAATCGACAATTCTACGGGCTACGGCTATTGGCTCTTCCACCGTCTGCCAGTTTTGGGGACGGCTTGCCCGATGTTTGGCTATACGCAAGGTCATTTCGGCATCAAAGGCTTGCGCAGTGGCCAAATAAACTACTTCCGGTCCCGCCTGAGCAGCTAATTTTTCGGCAAAGGAACTCTTACCACTGCGCGCCCCTCCTGTTACAACAACAATTTTTCCCATAAATATCCCCTTAAGCGCTGATTTCATTTAACAAAGTTCCAGACCTTAGGCCGTTTTCCTCCTTTTACTTCATTTTTTGCGCCAAATTGATCTAATGAAATTATGAAAAAGGCGAGCAGCTATCGAGGCTGCTCGCCTTAGATTAACCTAGTTTCGTCGCTCGTAAAGCTTGCGTTATCAGGGGGAAAACTTCTTTCGCGGTAAAAAGACCCTTGACCGATTCTTTGGCTAACTGTAAGTCGAACTGAACTCCGTGCGCCGTTTCGATGACATTACTGTAAGTAATAGTTAGTTCTCGATTTGGCTTTGGCTTGCGCTCCGGATCTGGTTCAAGATAGCCTGCATAGTCCAGCACTACACCCTGCGGGGTCTGATGCATTCGCTCCACAAACTCAGCAAAGTCACTTGGCGACAACCTGATATTGTCAATCAACACAGGCCTATAATATAAATCAAACCGCACTCCATCACTAAGGCTTTTAATAAGTATTTCAAACGCCTCCACGTAAGACCGACACCTCCTTCAATCGTTCCTTGTTTATTCTACCTATAACTAAAATTTCCTGCCTGAGGTACGCCAAAAAAGCAAATACCCCAGATAAATTCCACCTAAGCCAAATACAAAAGCCCACCACGGCCTGCTGTATCCGGGTTCTAAGAGGGAGTCAGCAGCACGTTCCGCCACTGCTACGGTCTTGTGTGGCTCTGCTGCTTGAATAGTGTCCGTCACTGCAAGCAAAGTAGTTAGCGAGAATCGCACGGCTTCTTCCAATTGTAATTTATCCGGCGTCTCAGTTTGCCCCTGCACCTTACACACCCCCACACGATCCATTGCTTACAGCGGGAAGATCCAGCCTAGCTAAGGTGTTTAATAATGTCCCACTTTTGCGAGGCAAAATCAAAGAATAGGAGCCAAATGTATGTATATGGTGAAATCGGCAGTTCGATTAATTTTTCATACTGATTGAAATCTTCAACCCCAAAAATCGGCGACGCAACTCGGATTAACAGGGCCAAGTCACCCGCGTAGCTATACCCAGAAGCTTTTTCTGACTTTTGTTGCAACAATTGATTAAGGCGATAGATATAAATCTTAATATTTTCTTCCGAATGCCGCCCGTCCGAGCGTCCGAGTAGGATGCGTGCCTCTTCAGCATCGTAAAACAAGTGCGCAACTTCCACCCAAATCTTGTGACAGGATTGCACATCTTCAATCACGACATCAGGCCGATCCGAATGTAGCAGTACCCGGTACGCAGTCCCGGATCTGGCATTTAAGGCCTGCACAAAGTTTTCCGCCGCATTTTGTTCCAGCAACCATTTTTCGTCGTCCCATTGCGCCATCAGTTGACACCCCAGTAAAAATCTTATGCACTAGCACAATCGTAATATCAGTCAGCTCCAAGCCTAGACTCCTAAATATACTAACACCGTATACCCCACTCGTGCAATCTTTTCAGCACCTTAAGCCAAATTTCAGGATAACAGCAAGAAAAGCGCGTATCGGTTTCCTCTGCGCGCGCTTTTCCTCGTACTATCTTCCGCTGCCCTCGCCTAGTTGGCGAGGTTATACTTTCTAATAGTGCAAGAAAAAGGATGCGAGCCCAGTCATATTTAGCGCTGCCAAGCATAAATCTATAGCAAATCCAGGGGAGGTGAAAATTATGCCCTTAGCTTTCAAACCGATTCTGCGCGGAATAGTTTATGCGGTTGTGGCAGCTTTGATCTTAAGCGGTTTAATCGGAATCTTAACCAACCTTACCAGCTTACCCTCATCTGAAATTGTTAATAATGGAATTTTTAGCGTAAGCGTTTTTGTCGGTGCAGTTACAGCAGCAAGAATGGCTGGGACAAAAGGTCTGTACTATGGCATCTGCGTAGGTGTTGGTGTAGTGGTCCTGATTTTAATCATATCTGCCATTATGCTCCCCAATCCGTTTAGCTGGCAGGGAATACTCTTGAAAAGCTTCTACGCTCTCGTGGCCGGAGCACTGGGCGGCGTGATAGGCGTTGCCATAAAATAGCCATCCCAGGGACTTTCCAGTCCGTAAAACCCCCGGGTTATCTCATCCCGGGGGTTATTTGTTAACGCTATCGATTGATATACAAGAAGATGCTCGTACCGACAAGTAAATACCCAAAACCCAGATACAACCGCCAGGGTCGTCTCAATGCTTCCTTCTGCACCTTTGCGTCTGCGCCAAGCATAATTTTTTCCAGGTTTTCCATGTTGCCTCCTTTAGGAGCACCTGATGCCTGTTATTTGGCACGAGTTCCGTTAATCGTCTTAATCACCCATCCCTTTGCTGTATTGACAACCTCAATTTCGACCGGCACAGTAACCTCGCTGGAATTAAGCCATACCAAGTCTGCAAGAATTTTTGCAGTGGAAGTGCTCTCTTGTACATCGTGCAAGTAAACACTCACAATGGGCGTTCGACTGAGCTGAGCTTGTCGCACCCTGGCCAAGGTTTGGTTTGCTGCTAAACTCTGCCATGCGTCCGGCAAAATCAATTCCCTTGCCTTATCCCACTGACCACTGTTTAAATAACTGTAGAAAGTTTCCACGGTTTGCGCCGATAACTTAACGTCTATTTTACTGATGCGCCACCCCCCCATATCCTTAGTTAACAGCACAGTTTGCGTCGAGCGCGGCCAAATCTGCACAGCGGAGACCCAGACCGCCCGACCTTCAATTGCCGCGTTCCGGTCCTGAACAGTGGCCTTCTGTACCGTGAATCCGGTGAACTGCCAGGAGCGGTCCTGACTTAGGTTGGTTTGCCAGGTCTTAATTTGACCGCGAACTTCTAAGTCATGCCAACAGTCCCAAGTGGTCAAGGCGCGCGCCTCGCGCCAGTCCCCTTTGCCCACAGCTGCATAAAAGGCTTGAATCGTGTTAACCGGATCGGTTCCCAGGCCGATCTTGCTTAGGACCTGCAACACACGCGGCGAGCCCTGCAAGGTCAAAATAGCGATAATTCCCAGGCAAGCTAACATAACCTTAAACACTTGTCGTTTTCGCACTGAAATTCCTCCTGTCACCTTCATGTATGTTACATTTTAGGTGGACAAGTTTAATTTCATGCCAAAAACTTTGCCTGGAAATCCATCATTTTTATCTTATGAATTTCTTTAAGAAATTACGCATAAACTCCGGCAGCCGTACGTAGTATACCTTCATCTTTTCACCCCTTTTCGATCGTCGCCGGCTAGTTAGACCACTTGATATGTTTTGACAACATCGTCCAATTGTGCCACCAGACTGCGCTCATCGTCCGAATCTGCAACTAAGTACAATTTACCGATAATGGAGGTAAGTAACGCTATAACGTCTTCTAATACGAGTTTATCTTTGGTAGCTATTTGGGCGCTGGCATCAATCAACGCTAAACCGAAATGGTGACCCACTCCGTTTTTCATCATTTTACATGATGACTTACCCAACAGTCGCATTACAAGCGACGCTTCCTGCACATCCAATTGGCGAATAGTTTCAATCACGGTGGTCAAACCCTGAACCATACGGATACCGACATTGCCCCAATTAATTTGCTCATTTTCCAATTACCACACCCCCTTTGGTTGAGGTATTGAGACTTTAGCTGTTGTAAGATAATATATGCGCCGCCACAGCAAGTAGGTGATGCACTGAAGTGTGGCAAAATAAGCCAAAATAACATAAAAAAAAGCCCCGATTCAGTGTGAATCGGGGCTTTTTTTGTGCCACAAACGACTAGTACTTCGGTACTGTAATCCTACTTACCATCAATATTGCCAGGATCAGCATGACCACCATGTAAAACAAAGGCGGCAAGAAATGACCCATTAATACAAACAAACCCAGCAAACCGCCGGCAACAGTTATAGGTACACCAATAAAATGGGTGGAAATGTTCATCACATTAAATCGGGCCAGGCGCACCGCACCGCACAAAGTAAAAATTATCGCCGTCGCCAGCCCGAAATTGCCAAAAGCAGCGTGTAAAAATTGAGCATAAACCAAAATAGCCGGAGCTACACCAAACGAAACTAAATCCGCTAAAGAGTCAAGTTCTTTGCCAAACGATGAGCTGGCATCAAGCCGCCTGGCAACTTTGCCGTCCATACCGTCAAGCACAACAGACAGCAAGATTGTGTAGGCAGAGAAGTGATATTTACCGTCCATCGTAAACACTAAGGACATCAGCCCGAACAATAGGTTGGCAAGAGTAAACACACTGGGAATTAGCTTAGCGTTAGCACGGTTGAGCAACTTGCCCTCGTTCATAAAAAAACATAACCTCCGTATATATGAGCCATACTCCTCATCATTTTACCACTAAGCAGAGATTAAGGAAAGGCAAAACTATCTTGTCTTGCCCCGTCCCAGCGCCGCAGGCGGCGGGTTATCCAAGACACGTAGAGCTTGCTGGTGTCTTTCTGTGGCCAACCAATCGCGAATTTTGTGCAGTACGAACGCCGAATCACCCCTGATATGAGTTTTCAACGGCAAGGAATTAAGAAATTTTCGTCCATAATTCTTATCCAAAATGCGGTTGTCTAAAATAACAACCACTCCCCTGTCCTCCTGCGTGCGGATGAGCCGACCAAACCCTTGTTTAAGTCGAATCACGGCCTGGGGAATTGATAAAGTACGAAAACCGTCTTTATTCTGTTGGGCAAGCTGTTCCAGCCGTGCTTCTAAGGTC